>NZ_JAOCQE010000308.1 GCF_025290915.1 Streptomyces sp. 15-116A
TCGTGATCGGGCCGCCGGCGACCGCGCAGCGCGTGGCCGCCGGCGTGCTGCGTCACCCGCGCTGCGGGGTGCGGCCGGTCGGGATCGTCGCCGACCAGCCGGACGGCGGCGAGGGGATCCCGGTGCTGCGGACCGGCGAGGAGGTCGAGCGCGCGATCATCCAGAACGGGGTCCGGACGGTGCTGGCCGTGCATCCCTCGGTACGCGCCGACCAGGGGCCGCTGCTGCGCACGCTGGCCGAGTCGGGCTGCGAGATCTGGGAGGTGGACGCCGGGACACCGGCGTACCCGGCGGGTGAGCGGCTGGCCGGGTTCCCCTGCCGGCGGCTGGACCTCTCCCCGGCGCGGGCGGGCAGCGTGGGCAAGCGGGTCCTCGACATCCTGGTGTCGGGGACGTTGCTGCTTCTGGTCAGCCCCCTGCTGCTGGTGTGCGCGCTGACGCTGCGCATCTGCGACGGGCCCGGGGTGGTGTTCCGCCAGGAGCGCATCGGGCGCGACGGTGAGCCGTTCACGCTGCTGAAGTTCCGCACGCACCGGCCGGTCGACGAGCACGAGTCGGCGACGCGGTGGAGCGTGGCCAACGAGAACGAGATGCGCCGCTTCTGCCGCATGCTGCGGCGCACCTCGCTGGACGAGCTGCTCCAGTTGTGGAACGTGCTCCGGGGCGACATGAGCCTGGTCGGGCCGCGCCCCGAACGCCCGTACTTCGTGGCGCAGTTCAGCCAGACCTACCCCGGTTACGCGGCCCGGCACCGGATGCGGACCGGCATCACCGGCCTCGCTCAGATCCACGGGCTGCGCGGCGACACCTCGATCGAGGACCGCGCCCGGTTCGACAACGCCTACATCGACGACTGGTCGCTGTGGCAGGACGTCTGCATCCTGCTGCGCACCGCCGCCACGCTGGTCCGGCCGACGGGGAGCTGACAGAACGTGCGTCACGCCCTCCCCCCGCTCCCGCGCCGGGCGGCCGCCTGGGTGCCGGTGCTGCCCCTGGCGGCGGTGGTCGCCCTGCTGGCCGTGCCGCACACGGGGGACGGTGCCGGGCCCGCGGACGCGGTCTCCGGGCTGCTGGTGGTGTACTGCGTGATCCTGCTGCTGCGGGATGGGCGGCGCCCGCTGTCGCCCGTCGCGGCGCTCGTGCTCGGCCTGCCGGTGGTGGGGCTGGCGCTCGCCGCCATGGGGGCGTCCTCGGCGGCGGACGGGCTCACCGGTCTCGGCCGCTATCTGCAGATCTTCGTGCTGGTCCCGGCGGCCGTGCTCGTCCTTGTCCGGCATCGGGCCGATTTGCGGGTGCTGGCCTGGGCGTTCGTGGCGCTCGCGGGGTGGCAGGGGGCGCTCGGCGTGCACCAGTACGTCACCGGCACCGGCGCCTCGTACCAGGGCGAGCCGATCCGGGCGGTCGGCACGTTCGGGGCACAGGACGTGATGGGCATGGCCTCGGTGGTCGGACTCGGCGTGGTGTGCGCGGTGGGGCTCGCGCTGGGGCGTGCGCCGCTCGCGCACCGGGTGACGGCGGCGGGCTGTGCGGTGGGGCTGCTGCTGCCGCTCGCGCTGTCGTTCAGCCGGGGCGCCTGGATCGCGACGGCGCTGACCTGCGCGGCGCAGCTGGCGCTGGCCGGGCTGCGGCGGGCGGTGAAGGTGGCCGCGGCCGTGGTCGCCGCGGGGGTCGTCCTCATGGGGGGCTTCGGGGTCGGTACGGCGCAGTTGCAGGAGCGCATCGGCAGCATCGGCCAGGTCGCCGACGCGCCCGACCAGTCCGTCGTCGACCGGTACGCCCTGTGGGCGTCCGCCACCGGCATGTGGCGCGAACGCCCGCTGACCGGCGTGGGATTGAAGAGCTTCCCGGAGTACCGCGACGGGCACGCCACGCTGGCGCTGTCGTCGGGCAGCGACATCGAGGGCGCGGGCGAGGCGTACCACCGGCAGGCGCTGCTGTCGCCGCACAGCATGTATCTGCTGGTGCTGAGCGAGCAGGGCCTGATCGGGCTGCTCACCCTGTGCGGCGGCTGGCTGGCGCTGCTGGTGTGCGGTCTGCGCAGGCTGCTGTGCGTCCGCCGCCGCGGCCCCGGCCTCGACTGCGGCCTGATCGCCTGCGGCCTGCTGATCTGGCTGCTGACCGACTTCGTGTACGGCGACATCGGCGGCCCGTCGACGGTGCTCACGGCCATGGCCCTGGGCCTCACGGCGTGGTGGGCGCTGGCCCGGGAGCCGCACGGTGACGCGACACCGCGCGACGCGGCGAGCGCCCGCATCGAGGAGGCCGTGTCCCGATGACGGTGGTCCCTTCACGAAGTCCCGGCAGGAAAACGGACGACAGGTCCCCGGCCGACGCCGCGGGACCCGTCGTACCGGCGGCGCGGGGCGCGGAAGCCGGCGGTGGTGCCGAGCAGGCGGCGGCCTCGGGGAAGTTCCTCCGCCGGGCCACGCTCGTTACCGCGGTGCTGTCCGTCGGCGGGTCGTTGCTGGGGCTGGTGCGGGATCAGTCGCTGGCGCGGCTGTTCGGGGCCGGGAGCGACACGGACGCGTTCCTGGTGGCGTGGACCGTGCCGGAGGTGGCGGCGACGCTGCTGATCGAGGACGGGCTGGCGATCGCGCTGATCCCGGCGTTCAGCATGGCGCTGGCCCGCCGCGCGCGGGGCGTGCCGGGTGATCCCGTGCGGGCGCTGGTCGCCGCCACGCTGCCGCGGCTGTGCCTCGCCTTCGCCGCCGTGGCCGCGCTCGTCGCCGCCGCGGCTCCCCTGCTGGTACGGGCGCTCGCCCCCGGGCTGCCCGACCCGCGCCTCGCCGTCGACTGCACCCGGCTCACCGCGATCAGCCTGCTCGCCTTCGGTCTCGCCGGGTACTGCAGCGCCGCCCTGCGCGCCCACCGCAGCTTCGTCGCGCCCGCGGCGATCTACATCGCGTACAACACCGGGATCGTCGCCGCGATGTTCCTGCTGGGCGACGCGTGGGGCGTGCGCTCGGCGGCGGTCGGGGTCGCGATCGGCGGCGTGCTCATGGTGGTGGTGCAGCTGCCGTCGCTGTGGCGGCATCTCACCTCCCCTACGTCCACGATCGTCGACGCCCCCACGACCGGCGACGACCCCCGCGAGCAGTCCGTGCGGCTCGCGCTGATCGCCGCCGTGCTGCTGTTCGCCCTGTGCCGTCAGTCGCAGGTGCTCGTCGAGCGTTTCCTCGCCTCCTCGCTGCCCGCCGGGGCCATCTCGCACCTCAACTACGCGCAGAAGGTCGCGCAGATCCCGATGACGCTGTCGCTGATGGTGTGCACGGTCACCTTCCCCGTGGTGGCGCGGGCGCTCGCGGACGGCGACACCGAGCGGGCCCGCCGCCGTGTGGAGCGGGACCTCGTGCTGGCCTCCTGCGTGGTGCTGCTCGGCATGTGCGCGGTGCTGGCCTGCGCCCCGCAGATGATCGAACTGCTTTTCCAGCGCGGCGCGTTCACCGCGAGCGACACGGTGGCGACGGCGGACGTCATGCGTGTGTACGCCCTCGGGCTCCTTGCCCAGACCCTGGTGGGCGCCCTGGTCCGCTCCTACTTCTCGGCGGGCCGTCCCTGCTGGTACCCGCTCGCGGTGATGTTCGCGGGCGTGGTCGCCACCTCCCTGATCGGCGCCGTGACCGTACGCCCGTGGGGGGTGGCGGGGATCGCCGCCGCCAACGCCTTCGGCATCACCGTCACCGCCGCCCTGCTGCTCGCCGGTCTGCGCTCGGGCCGGCGCGGCGGCAGCCCGTACGGCGTCTCGATCCGGTTGAGGAAGGTCCTCGCCGAGCTGAGCAGGCCCGTGCTGGCCGCGGCCGTCGCGACCGCCGCCGGCACGTTCGTCGCGAGCCGTCTCGAGTCCCCGGCGGCGGGTCTGGCCGCCGGCTGTCTGACCGTCACCGCTGTCTTCGTCTCCCTCGCCTGGGCCCTCGGCATCCAGGGCTTCGTATCCGCACTGCGCCCCCTGCGCGCCGTCACACGAAAGCTGAGTCATGGCCGCTTCCGTTGATTCCGTCAGCACCGACAGACCCGGCAGACCCTCCGCCCCCCACCGGGGGCCCGTTCCGTGGGTCGCCATGTACCACTCCGTGGGCGACTGCTCGGACGATCCGTACCGCATCACCGTCACGCCCGAGCGGCTCGGCCGGCAGCTGGCCTGGCTGCGCCGGCACGGGCTGCGCGGCGTGTCCGTGGCCGACCTGCTCGCCGCCCGCGCCCGCGGCGAGGGCCGCGGCCTGGTCGGGCTCACCTTCGACGACGGCTACGTCGACTTCCTCACCGGCGCCCTGCCGCTGCTGCGCCGCTGGAACTGCGGCGCCACTCTCTTCGTGCTGCCCGGGCGGCTCGGCGGCGACAACGCCTGGGACCCGCTGGGCCCCCGCAAGCCGCTGCTGACCGCGGCCGGCATCCGGCAGGCGGCGGAGGAGGGCGTGGAGATCGGGTCGCACGGGCTGACCCACGTCGACCTGACCAAGGCGGACGAGCTCACCCTCAAGTCGGAGGTCGCCGAGAGCCGCGCGCTGCTGACGGAGCTGACCGGCGCGCCCGTCGACGGCTTCTGCTACCCGTACGGCACGGTCGACCCGCGGGCCGTCCAGGCGGTGGCCGAGGCGGGCTACCGCTACGCCTGCGCCATCGACCCCGGCCCGCTGACCGGTCCGCTCGCGCTGCCGCGCGTCCACATCGGCGAGAACGACACGGCCTGGCGGATGTTCCTCAAGTTCCGGCTGCACCGGCTGCGCCGCCGGCCGGCGAAGGGGCTGTGACATGAGGGCCCTGCACATCATCACCGGCCTCGGCGTCGGCGGCGCCGAGCAGCAGCTGCGGCTGATGCTGCGTCACCTGCCGGTCGACTGCGACGTGGTGACGCTCACGAATCCCGGCGCGGTCGCCGACGGCCTCACCGCGGACGGGGTCCGTGTCACGCATCTCGGCATGCACGGCAACCGCGACCTCGCCGCGCTGCCCCGCCTGGTCCGCACCATCCGTGCGGGCCGCTACGACCTGGTGCACACGCACTTGTACCGGGCCTGCGTGTACGGCCGGCTCGCCGCGCGGCTGGCGGGGGTGCGGGCGGTCGTGGCCACCGAACACTCCCTCGGCGACACGCAGATGGAGGGCCGCCGGCTGACGCCCGGGGTGCGCGCGCTGTACCTCGCCAGCGAGCGGCTGGGCTCGGCGACGGTGGCGGTGTCCGCCGCGGTCGCCGACCGGCTCAAGCGCTGGGGGGTGCCCGCGCCGCGCATCGAGGTCGTCCCGAACGGCATCGACCTGGACGGCTTCCGGTTCGACGCGGAACGCCGTGCGAGCACCCGGCGCCGGCTCGGTCTGCCCGAGGACGCGTTCGTCGTCGGCGGCATCGGCCGGCTCACCCCCGGCAAGCGGTTCGACGTGCTCGTCCGGGCGCTCACACGGCTCCCGGAGGACCACTGGCTGCTGCTGGTCGGCGGCGGCCCCGAGGAGCACGTCCTGCGCCGCACGGCCCAGGAGGCGGGTGTGGCGGGCCGGGTGCTGTTCACCGGCGAACGCCCCTACGTCCCCGACGGCTCGCCCGGTCCCGATCTGCCGTCGCTCACCTCGGCGATGGACCTGTTCGCCTCCCCGTCCCCGGACGAGGCCTTCGGCCTGGCGGCGGTGGAGGCGCTGGCCGCGGGCCTGCCGGTGCTCTACGCCGCCTGCCCGGCGATCGAGGACCTGCCCGAGTCGGCCGCCCCGGGCGCCCGGCGGGTACGCGGCGGACCCGAGGAGTACGCCCGCGCGATCACCGAGGCACGCGCGGCGGGCCCCCGCCCCCGCACGGCCCCGGAGGCCGCACACCGCTACAGCATCACCCGCAGCGCGACCCGCCTGCTGGACGTCTACGCGGCAGCCGTCGCCGGCCCCGGGGCCACACCGCCCGGACAGCCGCCGGTCGCCGCGGCCCGCCTGCTGGACGTCCACGCCACAGCCACCGCCGGACCCGAAGCCCCACCGCCCGGGCCGCCGCCGGTCGTCGGCCCGCTGTCCGAGTCCGCCTCGTCGTCCCCGGTGGACGCAGTGGCCGTGTCCGGCCCGCCGACCCTGCCGGGCCCCGCGTCCGGACCCGGCCTTGCATCGGCGCCCTCCCGCTCGTCGGGCGCGGGCGCCTCGTCCGCCTCATCCATCTCTTCTCTCGGAGCAAGCCCCTCATGACCGACTCCCCGACCCGTCAGCGCCGTCTGCCCCTGGCTCGTGTCAGGGCGCTGCCGTCCTGGTCCGTGCTCGCGGCCGGCACCCTTCTCGGCGGTCTGCTCGGCGGCACGTACGGTCTGCTCACGCCCACGACGTACACGGCCACCAGCTACGTCGTCGCCGTGCCGACCTCGAAGTCCACCCCGGACGCCGCCCGTGGCTTCGCGCAGGCGTACGGCCGGGTGGCGACACAGCTGGCGGTGCTCGGGGACGCACAGGTGTGGGCGGGGGTGCCGGTGCGGACGCTGCAGGACAGCGTGCGCGCGGCGACCTCGCCGGACGCGCCGATGGTGGCGCTGTCGGCCACCTCCTCGCAGCCGGGCCGGGCCGTCGACATGGCCAACGCAGTCTCGCGGGCCCTGACCCAGCACGCGGAGCACAGCCGGGACAGCACCCAGGTGCGGCTGGTGCAGTTCTCGCGTGCGGTCTCCAGCGCCAGGTCCGAACCGGCCCGGCCCATCGCGACCCCGGTGTGGGCGGCAGCCAGCGCGGGAGCGTCATTGACACCGTCGCCGACGACCAGCACCCTGCGCCCGCCGGCTCCACACGTACTCCCAGACAGCACGTCGTTGCGGCGAAGCTGTCGATCGCCGCCTCGGCGGAGTCGTACGGCGGGCACGGGACGCCGAACTTGTCTTCGT
>NZ_JAOCQE010000309.1 GCF_025290915.1 Streptomyces sp. 15-116A
CCAGTCCGGTGGAGCCGAGCAGCAGCGAGGCGAGGGCCGCCACGATCGCGAGGTAGGGCGGCGCGGAGCCGGTGCCGCCGGCGCCGACCGCGTGCCACGCGTCCGTGTAGCGCGCCCACAGGTCCCCGGAGTCGGCGGGCGCCGGGAGCAGGGCGCCGCCCGCGAGCGCTCCGCCGCCGAGGAGGGCGCGGCAGGCGGTGAGGGAGACGAGCAGCAGCACGAGGAAGAGCACGGGGCCCGGTTTGCGGGCGATGCGCTTGAGGCGGGCGAACTGCTCGATCTCGAGGAAGTCGGCGTCGTCGCCGCCGGGTCCGGACTCGACGGCGCCGCCGTGCCGTCCGGCGCCGGAGGTGACCTCGGGGTCGGAGCGGCCGACGAGGTTGCTCGCCACCTGTTCGACGGTGACCCGGACCGTGGCGCCCGGCGGCGGGAACAGCGCCCGCAGTTCGCCCTTGTCGATCTCCGGGCTGCCGCGGCGGCGCCGGCCGGCGAGGATCCGCTCGGGGCGCAGCAGGGTGCTCATCAGGCCGCGGATCTCGTCGACCGCCTGGCCGGGGACCTTGCCGACGAGGTGGGCGAGGGTGCGCAGCAGGGTGCCGAGGACGAGCCGCAGCAGCACCCAGGGCAGCACCGCCGTACGGGCGTTGACGAGCAGGGTGTAGACGGCACCTGCCTTGTCGACCTTGTGCGGGGAGGCGGAGGTGCGGCCCACGCAGTCGACGGTGCGGCGCTCGCGGGAGGCCGCCTCGGCGTGCCGGACGACCGCCTCGGGGGCGACGAGGACGCGGTGTCCTGCCGCGTGCGCGCGCCAGCACAGGTCGACGTCGTCGCGCATGAGCGGCAGATGCCGGTCGAAGCCGCCGAGGCGCTCGAAGACGTCGCGGCGGATCAGCATGCCGGCGGTGGACACCGACAGCACGGTCCGTACGTGGTCGTGCTGGCCCTGGTCCTGTTCGCGGCGGTCCAGGCCGGTCCAGCGACGGCCGGAGTTGGCGATGGAGACGCCGACCTCCAGCAGCTGCCGGCGATCGTACCAGCCGCGGAGCTTGGGGCCGACGACGGCCACGTCGTCACGGCCGAGCTCGTACTCGTTCTCCACGACGCGCAGCAGCTCGGCCAGCGCGTCGGGTTCGGGGGCGCAGTCGTCGTGCAGCAGCCAGAGCCACTGCACCGGTTCGCCGTAGGGGAGCTCGGGCAGGTCGTAGGCGTCGTCGCGCCAGGTGCGGGTGACCGGGTCCCAGCCGCTCGGCCGCTTCAGGTACGGCAGTTCCTCGGGCGTGAGGTGGGGAGCGGTGCGGTGGCACTCCTCGACGGCCTGGCCGAACCCCGTGCGCCGGGCGAGGTGCAGCACTCGGTCGTCGCCGAGCGCCTCGGTGACCAGCCGGGCGGAGTCGTCCGCGCTGCCGGTGTCGGCGGCCATGGCGTACTGCACCGGGCGTTCCTGCCCGAGCAGCCCGGCGAGCGCGTCGGGCAGCCAGCGGGCGCCGTCGTGCGAGACGAGGACCGCGGTGACCACATGGCGCGGGAACTCAGGGATGGCGGCAACGTCGTGGGCTGCCGGGTGGCTGTGCACGGACATCGAGGTACGGGCCCCGGTTCGGTGGACTGCGGTGGACGCCTGTGCCCGGTGGGGGCAGCGGGGCGTCTCGGACGAGCGACCACACTATCGGCTGCACAGCAAGGCGGCCCGCCGCCTGTGGATAACCCACCTGCGCCGGGCCGTATGTGCCGTATCTATGCGCTTTGTGTACGAATATGACGCGCCGTCCGTCAGACGGCGGCCTTCTTCAGCCGGCGGCGCTCACGCTCGGACAGGCCGCCCCAGATGCCGAAGCGCTCGTCGTTGGCGAGGGCGTACTCGAGGCATTCGGAGCGGACCTCGCAGGCGAGGCACACCTTCTTGGCCTCCCGGGTGGAGCCGCCCTTCTCGGGGAAGAAGGACTCGGGGTCGGTCTGGGCGCACAGCGCGCGCTCCTGCCAGCCGAGTTCCTCGTCCGCGTCGTCGACCAGCAGTTGCTGCACCAGCTCGGTCATGTGCGCCCCTCGTCAGTCTTTTCGCGTCCCCGTGATGCTGCCGTTACCGATTCCGGCTGAACGACACGAGTGAAATTACAATTGCGCTGCTCCGGGAGAGTCAAGCCGAGATCTGCTATTGAGCCCCTTATTCACTCTGCGGAACCAAGGCCTAGCGGAAAGTGTTCAAATCGGCATAAACCTTGACATCCCGCCGGGGCCCGCGCGGGCTTCCCGTCCCGCGCAGAGCCTCTACGGGAAGGACGTCCGGCAGATCGATCTCGTTCCGACACCGAGCCGAAGCGAACCTGATCACAGTCGGATCACGGGATCGCAACGGCGCTCGGTCACCCGGTCGTGCGCAGCATGTGTCCCCGGATCCGGCTGAGCAAACCTTTCGCCTGGGAGATGAACCGGATGAGGTGAACCATGTCCCACATTCCGGGCGTCGAGTTGACAGTGGAGGTGTGAGCCGCTGTCCTTGTGGGCATGCTCGCGAACTCGGCACTCACCTCGACCCGCTCCGCCGGGTCCCACGGTGCTGCCCGCGCTCGCTGTAGCTGTTGCTGTTCCGGCTGTTGAGCCCTCCCGTCTCCAGCCGTCGCCGAGTCACCTCGCACACGACCCGGCCGTTGTTTCCTTCGCGCCCCCCCAGGGCCGCCCCCCTCTCGCTCCTTACGCCTAGGAACCTCCGCCTCCATGAACAGCGACAGCGACCTGCAGATCGCAGGCGACATCCTCGAAGTCCCGCACCTGCTCCAGGCACCGCGCGAGCACCCGGCCACCGTCGCCGAGTTCGCCGGACTGGCCCGCTCCATCGCCGCCGACCGCTCCCAGTGGGAGCACCTCGTGCGGTACGACGCCACCAGCCGCTGGTACCACCGGCTGCGCACCGGCCCCGGCTACGAGGTGTGGCTGCTGTCCTGGGTGCCCGGCCAGGGCAGCGGGCTGCACGACCACGGCCGCTCCTCCGGCGTCCTGACCGTGCTGGACGGCACCCTCACCGAGCGCACCGAACGCGGCACGCGCGCGTTGACGCCCGGCGCGCAGCGCGTGTTCGCCCCCGGCTATGTGCACGAGGTCGTCAACGACGCCCTGGAGCCCGCGGTCAGCCTGCACATCTACTACCCGGGCCTGACCGAGATGCCGATGCACACCGCCCCGCACTGCGAGGCCGGCTCCCTGACTGCCTGACGCACTGTCGTACCCGCCTGCAAGACTGGCGGCATGCGCATTGTGGTTCTGGCAGGCGGCATCGGCGGTGCCCGTTTCCTGCGTGGTCTGAAGCGGGCCGTGCCGGACGCGGACATCACGGTCATCGGCAACACCGGGGACGACATCCACCTCTTCGGGCTGAAGGTCTGCCCGGACCTCGACACGGTGATGTACACGCTCGGCGGCGGTATCAACGAGAAGCAGGGCTGGGGGCGGGCCGACGAGACCTTCCACCTCAAAGAGGAGCTCGCGGCGTACGGCGTCGGCCCGGAGTGGTTCGGGCTCGGCGACCGGGACTTCGCCACGCACATCGTGCGCACGCAGATGATCGGCGCCGGATATCCGCTCAGCGCGGTGACGGAGGCCCTGTGCGACCGCTGGCAGCCGGGCGTGCGGCTGATCCCGATGACCGACGACCGCGTGGAGACCCATGTCGCCGTCGAGCTGGACGGCGAGCGCAAGGCGATCCATTTCCAGGAGTACTGGGTGCGGCTGCGGGCCTCGGTGCCGGCCGAGGCGGTGGTCCCGGTCGGCGCGGAGCAGGCAAAGCCGGCGCCGGGCGTGCTGGAGGCCATCGCCGAGGCCGACGTGATCCTGTTCCCGCCGTCCAACCCGGTCGTCTCCGTCGGCACGATCCTCGCCGTGCCCGGCATCCGGGAGGCCATCGCCGACGCGGGCGTGCCGGTGGTCGGGCTGTCGCCGATCGTGGGCGACGCGCCGGTGCGGGGCATGGCCGACAAGGTGCTCGCGGCGGTCGGCGTGGAGTCCACGGCGGCGGCGGTGGCCGAGCACTACGGCTCGGGCCTGCTGGACGGCTGGCTGGTCGACACGGTCGACGCGGCGTCCGTCGAGCGGGTCGAGGCGGCCGGGATCCGCTGCAGGGCCGTACCGCTGATGATGACCGACCTCGACGCGGCCGCGCGGATGGCCCGCGAGGCCCTCGACCTGGCCGAGGAGGTGCGCGCGGCGTGAGCGGGACCGACGACACGCCCGCGTACCGGGTCTGGGCCGTCCCCGGCCTGCCCGAGATCCGCCAGGGCGACGACCTCGCCAAGCTCATCGCGACCGCCGAGCCCTCCCTGGCCGACGGGGACGTGCTGCTGATCACCTCGAAGATCGTGTCCAAGGCGGAGGGCAGGGTCGTCGAGGCGGCCGACCGGGAGGCCGCGATCGACGCGGAGACGGTACGGGTCGTGGCCCGGCGCGGCGGTCTGCGCATCGTGGAGAACCGGCAGGGCCTGGTCATGGCCGCGGCCGGCGTCGACGCCTCCAACACGCCCGCCGGGACCGTCCTGCTGCTCCCCGAGGACCCGGACGGGTCCGCGCGGGCGATCCGCGAGGGCCTGCGTGACGCGCTCGGCGTCACGGTGGGCGTGATCGTCACCGACACCTTCGGCCGCCCCTGGCGCGCAGGCCTGACGGATGTGGCGATCGGCGCGGCGGGCATCCGCGTGCTGGACGACCTGCGCGGTGGCACCGACACGCACGGCAATCCGCTGAGCGCCACGGTCGTCGCCACGGCCGACGAGCTGGCCGCGGCGGGCGACCTGGTCAAGGGCAAGGCGGCCGGCCTCCCCGTGGCGGTGGTCCGCGGACTGCCGCACACGGTGGCGGAGGACGACGGCGAAGGAGCCCGCGCCATGGTCCGCGGCGCCCGCGACGACATGTTCCGCCTCGGCACCTCCGAGGCCGTCCGCCTGGCGGTGACCCAGCGCCGTACGGTGCGGGCCTTCACCGACGAGCCGGTCGACCCGGGGGCGGTCCGCCGCGCGGTTGCCGCGGCCGTGACGGCACCGGCGCCGCACCACACCACGCCGTGGCGTTTCGTGCTGCTGGAGTCCCCCGAGTCCCGCACCCGTCTCCTGGACGCCATGCGCCAGGCATGGATCGCGGACCTGCGGCGGGACGGCAAGTCCGAGGAGTCCATCGCCAAGCGCATCCGCCGCGGCGACGTCCTGCGCAACGCGCCCTGCCTCGCCGTCCCCTGCCTCGTCATGGACGGCTCGCACACGTACGGCGATGCGCGGCGGGACGGTGCGGAGCGGGAGATGTTCGTGGTCGCGGCGGGCGCGGGCGTACAGAACTTCCTGGTCGCGCTGGCCGGGGAGCGGCTGGGCTCGGCCTGGGTGTCCTCGACGATGTTCTGCCGGGACGTGGTCCGGGACGTCCTGAACCTCCCCGCGACCTGGGACCCCATGGGCGCGGTGGCGATCGGTCACCCGGCGGAGGAACCCCGCCCGCGGCCGGAGCGGAACGCGGACGCCTTCATAGAAGTGCGGTGAGCAGGGCGCGCGGACGCCTACCCTCATAGGACCCCTCACTTCCACCCCTGGGATCTCTCGTGGCAGGACGCTTCGCCCCTCGCCCGACGCGTACGACGGTGCGCGGCGGCCATGTGGCCGTACCCGCCGGGGTCCCTCGTCAGGCGCCGGCGCCGGCGCGCGTACGGACCTGGGTGCCGGAGGGGCCGCTGGACCTCGGCCTCGTCCTCGGCCCTTTGCGGCGGGGGCCCGGGGATCCCACCTTCCGGGCCACGCCGGACGGCTCCGTGTGGCGGGCGAGCCTGACGCCTGCCGGGCCGGGGACATTGCGGGTCAGTCGCCACGGAGACCGGATCCGTGGGGAAGCGTGGGGACCGGGCGCCGACTGGCTCCTTGAGGGCCTGCCCGAACTGCTCGGTGCGGGCGACGATCCCTCCGCCTTCGTCCCCCGGCACCGCCTGCTGGCCCTGACCCGGCACCGCCGTCCCGGGCTGCGGCTGACGCGGACCGGGCTGGTGCTGGAGTCCTTGATCCCGTCGATCCTGGAGCAGAAGGTCACGACCGGGGAGGCGTATCGGGCGTGGCGGCTGCTGGTACGCAAGTACGGCGAGCCGGCGCCGGGGCCCGCGCCGGAGCGGATGTCGGTGATGCCGGCGCCGCGGACGTGGGCGCTGATTCCGTCCTGGGAGTGGCATCGGGCGGGCGTCGACAACAAGCGGGCGTCGACGATCCTGCGGGCGGTACGGGTCGCTGCGCGGCTGGAGGAGGCTGCGGCGATGCCGGCGGCGGCTGCGCAGGAGCGGCTGGAGCTGGTGTCGGGGATCGGGCCGTGGACGTCGGCGGAGACGGTGCAGCGCAGTCATGGGGCGGCGGATGCGGTGACGGTGGGGGATCTGCATCTGCCGGGGATCGTGGGGTGGGCGCTTGCGGGGGATCGGTACGCGGACGATGAAGTGATGCTGAAGCTGCTGGAGCCGTACGCCGGCCAGCGGCACAGGGCAGCGCGTCTGATCTTGCTGAGCGGGCGTGTACCGGAGCGGCGGGCGCCGCGGATGCCGCACGGGGATATCGGGCGGCTTTGAGTTGCGTTGCGCCCGGAGGTGTCGTGGGCCGGGGGTGGATGTCGCTTGCCTAGCGGGGTGCCGCTGCGCCCGTGCGAGGGGCTGCGCCCGGCTGGGCACCCTGCGCTGGTGCTGGGCGGGGGTGCGCTGGTGGCGAGGAGTCATGTGGGGGGTCTCCCGAAGTTGCTCGTACGGGTGCCTGAGAGCGCTCTCACCGGTGAAGCCCGGTGACCGCGCGGCCTCGATGGTACGGACCTCGACAGTCA
>NZ_JAOCQE010000031.1 GCF_025290915.1 Streptomyces sp. 15-116A
CGGCCATGGGGTGGCTGCCGATGTAGTGGGTGGTGTCCAGGCCGAGGGCGGCGATGTCGGCGCGCGGGCCGGACTTCACGCTGGCGACGTCCGTGTAGCAGCGGGCCAGGCCGCGCTGCTGGCAGTCGGCGAGCACCGGGCCGACGAGGGCCGGGGGCAAGGTGGCGAGCTGGGCGGCCGGGCTTGGCCCGGTGGTCCGGGAGCCGACGGTGCGGGGCAGGGCCTTGAGCCGGGTGGCGGGGCGCGGAGCGGGCCGTATGCGCCGGGGGTGCCGTATCGGCCGCCCAATCCAGGCACCAATCCGTACCTGCGGATGCCTGAGGAATTCCGTGGTCCGGAGGAGAGCGACGCATCTGTTGCCGAGGACGGCGAGGCGTCCGGCGACGACGTGTACGGCGCCCCGACGATGATCGCGCCCGTCGAGCCTCCTCGGCGTGGGGGGCGGCCTCGTGGTTCGAGGGCGCCGGACGAGCAGCGGCGGTCACCGCTCTGGCCGGACGACGGGCCTCCGCCGCCACCTCCCCCACCACCGGCCCCGCCCCCGAAGCCACGGAGGCCGGACGGAGAACGGTGAGCACGCAGGGCTCAGCAGGGAGGGACGGTGGCGTCCCTCCCTACGGCTGCACGGCAAGCGCAGCTGCCGCCTGTCCCCCGCCGGCACCGTCCCGAAGCAGCGAAAGCCGCACGGAGACACCAGCACCGCCCCGAAGGAGTGGAAGCCGCACGGAGGGCGGTGAGCGCACAGGGCCCGGCAGGGGGGCGGCGGCCCTCGCTGTGGCTGTGTGCGGCAAGCTCAGCCAGCTCCTCTCCTCCGACCGGCCCTCGCCCCCGAAGCCACGAAAGCCGAACCGAGGCCGGTGAGCGCGGGCCCGCAGGCCGACGCCTCCTCGGTGAGCGCAAGGTGCACGACACCTCGCCGACATCCAGTGTTCGCTGTCCGCCAGGCGGACCTCAGGGGCGGGAGGCACTCGGTGCCGGATACGGTGGAAGCACCATGAGCGCATCGCAGACCTCCGACGTCCCCACTCTCCTTGTCAAGATCTTCGGCAAGGACAGGCCGGGCATCACGGCCGGCCTCTTCGACACCCTGGCCGCCTACTCCGTCGACGTGGTCGACATCGAGCAGGTCGTCACCCGTGGCCGCATCGTGCTGTGCGCGCTGGTGACCGAGCCGCCGCGCGGTCTTGAAGGGGATCTGCGGGCCACCGTCCACAGCTGGGCGGAGTCGATGAAGATGCAGGCGGAGATCATCTCCGGCATCGGCGACAACCTGCCCCGTGGCCTCGGCCGGTCCCTCGTCACCGTGCTGGGCCATCCGCTCACCTCCGAGGCGACCGCGGCGATCGCCGGGCGGATCACCGCGACCGGCGGCAACATCGACCGTATCTTCCGCCTGGCCAAGTACCCCGTCACCGCCGTGGAGTTCGCGGTGTCCGGAGTGGAGACGGAGCCGCTGCGCACCGCCCTGGTGACGGACGCGGCGAAGCTCGGCGTCGACGTGGCGGTCGTCGCCGCGGGGCTGTACCGGCGGGCCCAGCGCCTGGTGGTCATGGATGTGGACTCCACGCTCATCCAGGACGAGGTCATCGAGCTGTTCGCCGCGCACGCCGGCTGCGAGGACAAGGTCGCCGAGGTGACGGCCGCCGCGATGCGCGGGGAGCTGGACTTCGAGCAGTCGCTGCACGCACGCGTGGCGCTGCTGGAGGGGCTGGACGCCTCGGTGGTGGACAAGGTGCGCAGCGAGGTGCGGCTGACACCGGGTGCCCGCACCCTGATCCGTACGCTCAAGCGCCTCGGCTACCAAGTGGGCGTGGTCTCCGGTGGGTTCACCCAGGTGACGGACGATCTGAAGGAGCGGCTGGGGCTGGACTTCGCCCAGGCCAACACCTTGGAGATAGTGGACGGGAAGCTGACGGGCCGGGTCACCGGCGAGATCGTGGACCGTGCGGGCAAGGCACGCCTGCTGCGCCGGTTCGCGGCCGAGGCGGGCGTTCCGCTGTCGCAGACGGTGGCGATCGGCGACGGTGCCAACGATCTGGACATGCTCAACGCGGCCGGTCTCGGCGTCGCCTTCAACGCCAAGCCGGTGGTGCGCGAGGCGGCGCACACGGCGGTGAACTTCCCCTTCCTGGACACGGTCCTGTATCTGCTGGGCATCACCCGCGAAGAGGTCGAGGCGGCGGACACCCTCGACGTCGGCTGAGCTTCCCTTCCGGCATCGGGCACGGCGGAGCCCGGCACCTTCGGCCGGCGCCGGGCCCCTGTCGTGCCGTGGGTGTCAGCCGAGGGTCACTCGGTGGGCGCCCAGTAGTCGAGCAGGGTGGCGACGCCGGGCTCCAGGGACTTCCAGGAGCCGGTGAAGGACAGGACCGCGAAGGCGGCGGCCGGGAACCCGCGGCGGCTCATCCGCTCGCGGGCGTCGCCGTCGGAGGAGCCGGCCAGGATGTCGGCGAGGCCCTGGACGCCGGGGTTGTGGCCGACCAGGAGCACGTTCTGCGCGTCGTCGGGGGTCTCGTTGAGCAGGGCGATCAGCTCGCCGGGCGAGGCCTCGTAGATCCGCTCCTCGTAGACGGTCTTGGGTCGCTGCGGGAATTCCTGGACCGCGAGCTTCCAGGTCTCCCGCGTGCGGGTCGAGGTGGAGCACAGGGCCAGATCGAAGGCGATGGCGGAGTCGGCGAGCTTGCGTCCGGCGACGGCGGCGTCCATGCGGCCCCGCTCGGCGAGCGGGCGCTCATGATCGTTCACCGGGGGCCAGTCGGCTTTCGCATGCCGGAAGAGGACAATCCTGCGGGGTTCTGCGACGCTCATGCGTCCCAGCTTCGCATGAAACAGGCCACAGAGCGCAGGGAGTTGACGGGCCCCTCCGGGGCGTCCCACCGGCTGCTCAACGGGCTATGAGCTGCTGCGCTCGCTCCAGGACCTGGGTGAGGGCGGGCTCACCGGTGGCCGCGTGGGCGTCGGCGGGGTTGAGTATCAGGACGAGCAGGGTGATGAAGGCGAGCGTGGGAAGGGCGAGGGCCCACCACGGCAGCCGGCTGTCGGCACCGCCCCGGGGGGCCGGGTGGGGCCGGGTGTGCGTGCGCGCCGACATGGGGGCCTCCGCTCTTCGAGTGGTCCGTGGTGGTCCGTGGTCCGTGACCCGCTGTTCGCGGGCCCATCTCGAAGGTACGGATCGCGGGGCCCTCAACCCATCCGGTGATCCACCCACTTGACCCTGAGCCTGGCCCCCTAGGGGACAGGGGGGCTAGCACCACCCCGGGCCCCGGCGGGTGGCCGGGGCGGAGGGCGTCACGGCGCGAGGATGGTCGCGATCACGCCGATGACGATGAAGATGGCGAAGAACGAGCCGAAGACGAGCAGCATCTTCTTCTGGCCGTTCTGCGGGTTCGGGTCGAGGACTGGCATGCACCAAGTCTCGCACCCACCACCGACCGCTCACGTCCGGGGGTCCCGCCGGCCAGGCGGCTCAGCGCATGGCTGCCTCGGACTCCACCGTGCGGTCGCGGCCCGCCAGGACGCCCACGACCATCTGGGGGATCATCAGCCCGGCCATCAGCGCGATCGGCAGGCCCCAGCCACCGCTGTGCTGGTAGAGGACGCCGACCAGGAGCGGGCCCGGGATGGAGATCAGGTAGCCGGTGCTCTGCGCGAAGGCCGACAGCTGGGCCACGCCCGCGCCCGTGCTGGCCCGCATCCCGACCATGGTGAGCGCGAGCGGGAAGGCGCAGTTGGCGACGCCCAGCAGCAGGGCCCAGAGCCAGGCGCCGGCGGCCGGGGCGAGGTAGAGACCGGCGTATCCGACGAGGCCGCACACGCCCAGGGCGATCACGATCGGCCCCTGGCTGGGCAGCCGGGTGGCCAGGCGGGGTATGACGAAGGCGAGCGGTACGCCCATCACCATCGTGACGGCGAGCAGCAGCCCCGCGGTGCCGGCGGGCACACCCGCGTCGCGGAAGATCTGCGCCATCCAGCCCATGGTGATGTAGGCGGCGGTCGCCTGGAGCCCGAAGAACACGGCCAGCGCCCACGCGGTACGGCTGCGGGTGATGCGCAGCTGCGGCGGGGCGGCCTGCTCCCCGGAGGGGTGCGGCGCGCGCTCACGCCCGGGAGCCTGCGGGCGCGCGGCACCGGTGGTGCGGCCCGCGCGTGCCCGCTCCTCCTGCGCGGCCGATTCCGGTGACCGCTCGCCCTGTGACCGCTCCCCCGCATCCCGGTCCTGCGCCCGCGCGTCCCGCACCGGCGCCGTCCCGGCCGGTCCCGCCTTCCCTTCCCGTACGAACGGGATCCACGGCAGTACGGCCGCAGCAGCGAGGGCCGCCCACAGGGCGAGGCCCGACTGCCACTGGCCTCCCAGCGCGTCCGTGAGCGGCACTGTCAGGGCCGCCGCCAGGGACGTGCCGAGGGCGAGGGCCATCGAGTACAGGCCGGTCATGGAGCCCACGCGGTCGGGGAACCAGCGCTTGACGATGACCGGCATCAGGACGTTGCTGACGGCGATGCCCATGAGGGCGAGGGCGCTGGCGGCCAGGAAGCCGGCCGTGCCGCCCGCGAACGGGCGGATCAGCAGGCCGGAGGCGATGGCGACCATGCCCGCGCACACCACCGCCCCCGGCCCGAAGCGGCGGGCGAGGCGCGGGGCGGTGACGCCGAAGACGGCGAAGCACAGCGGGGGCACCGAGGTGAGCAGCCCGGCCACGCTGCCGCTCATGCCGAGCCCGTCGCGGACCTCCTCGAGCAGTGCGCCGAGGCTGGTGATGGCCGGGCGGAGGTTCAGCGCGGCGAGCACGATGCCCACGATCAGCAGCCGCATCGTCCACGCGCGCGTGGTGGTGCCGCCCGTGTCCGGTGTCCCGGTCCTCACCGGGGCGTCCGCGGTCGTGGACTCGAGTGTCCGGGTTTCGTTGCCAGCCATGAGGCCCATCATAGAATCATGGGATGATTGGTTGTCCATCCCGCGGTCGTCACCCGGCGCCCCTGTTCGTGCGAAGGTGTGTGCCATGCCCCTGAGCCATCCCCGTCGTTCGGCTTTGTCCGAGCAGGTCATCGCCGCGCTGCGGGCCCAGATCACCTCGGGTGAGTGGCCGGTCGGCTCCCGCATCCCGACGGAGCCGGAGCTGGTCGAGCAGCTCGGGGTGGCCCGTAACACGGTGCGCGAGGCGGTGCGGGCGCTGGCGCACAACGGGCTGCTGGACATCCGCCAGGGTTCGGGGACGTATGTCGTGGCCACCAGCGAACTGGCGGGTGTGATGCACCGCCGCTTCGCCGACGCCGACCCCCGGCACATCGCCGAACTGCGGTCCACGCTCGAGTCGGCCGCCGCGCGGCTGGCGGCCGAGCGGCGCACCGAGAAGGACCTCAAGCAGCTCGACACGCTGCTGCTGCGCCGCGAGGAGGCATGGGAGTCGGGCGAGAAGGAGGCGTTCGTGGCGGCGGACGCGACCTTCCACCTGGCGGTGGTGGCCGCCTCGCACAACGACGTGATGACCGCGATGTACGCGGACCTGAGCGAGGTGCTGCGGGACTGGCTGCGCGACGACGTGGGCCAGGAGCTGACCCCGGAGACCCACATGGACCACGGGCGGCTGGTGGACGCGATCCGCGCGGGTGACGCGGTGACGGCCGCCGAGGAGGCCGCCTCCTATCCGTTCGTGTGCCGTCCGGGGCTGTTCAGCTCGCCCTCCGGTGGCTGATCCACGCGGAGCGGACCTCCTGCCAGCAGCGCCCCGTCAGCTCCACGGTCTGCGCCGGTTCGGCGGCCACCGCGCGGGAGTCGCTGTCGAGGTCCCACCACTGGGCGCACTCCACGTGCAGGCTCACCAGGTCGACGGCCGGATAGGGGTTCTGGCAGTACGCCGTCACGTCCGGCCCGTCGATCCGGATCCAGCACGAGGCACCGAACAGGTCGTCCGTGTCCTCGCCCTCGCTCCCGGTGTCATCGGTCGTGGTCCGTTCGGGGTGCACGCGCGTGTGGGCCATCGCCTCGTACGGAAGGGCGAGCGCGACGGCGACGGCGACGGTCGCTGAGGCCAGGCGGAAGAAGCGCACAAGGGACCTCCTCGGCCGTACTCGGGAGGGGGAACACGCAGAACGCGTACCTCCACGATGCCCCGTGGGCGCGGCGCCCCGCCCGCCCTGCTGAGCCGATCGGGTGACATGCCGAGGGCCCGCACCCGGACGGGATGCGGGCCCCCTCGAAGAGTTGGAGTCCTCGAAGCCCTCGAAGCGCTCGATCAGGCGCCGATGGCGTGCAGACCGCCGTCGACGTGGATGATCTCGCCGGTGGTCTTCGGGAACCAGTCGCTCAGCAGCGCGACGATGCCGCGGCCGGCCGGCTCGGGGTCCTTCAGGTCCCACTCCAGCGGGGAGCGGCTGTCCCACACGGAGGCCAGCTCGCCGAAGCCCGGGATGGACTTGGCGGCCATCGAGCCGATGGGGCCGGCGGAGATGAGGTTGCAGCGGATGTTCTGCTTGCCCAGGTCGCGGGCCATGTAGCGGTTGGTGGCCTCCAGGGCGGCCTTGGCCGGGCCCATCCAGTCGTACTGCGGCCAGGCGTACTGCGCGTCGAAGGTGAGGCCGACGACGGAGCCGCCGTTCTGCATCAGCGGCAGGCAGGCCATGGTCAGCGACTTCAGGGAGAACGCCGAGACGTGCATCGCGGTGGCGACGGACTCGAACGGGGTGTTGAGGAAGTTGCCGCCGAGGGCGTCCTGCGGCGCGAAGCCGATGGAGTGCACGACGCCGTCGAGGCCGCCGAGCTCCTCGCCGACGATGTCGGCGAGCCGCCCGAGGTGCTCGTCGTTGGTGACGTCCAGCTCGATGACCTTGGTGGGCTTCGGCAGCTTCTTGGCGATGCGCTCGGTCAGCGTGGGCCGCGGGAACGCGGTCAGGATGATCTCGGCGCCCTGCTCCTGGGCCAGCTTGGCGGCGTGGAAGGCGATGGAGGACTCCATCAGCACACCGGTGATCAGGACGCGCTTGCCCTCGAGAATTCCGCTCATGGTGTTCAGTGACCCATTCCCAGTCCGCCGTCAACAGGGATGACGGCTCCAGTGATGTACGAGGCGTCGTCCGAGGCGAGGAACCGCACCGTCGCGGCGATCTCCTCAGGCTTCGCGTACCGGCCGAGCGGCACCTGCGACACGATGTTCGACCGCTGCTCCTCGGTGAGCGCCTGGGTCATGTCGGTGTCGACGAAGCCGGGCGCGACGACGTTGAAGGTGATGTTGCGCGAGCCCAGCTCACGGGCGAGGGAGCGCGCGAAGCCGACCAGGGCGGCCTTGGAGGCGGCGTAGTTGGCCTGCCCCGCGGAGCCGAGCAGCCCGACGACCGAGGAGATCAGCACGACGCGGCCCCTCTTGGCGCGCAGCATGCCGCGGTTGGCGCGCTTGACCACGCGGAAGGTGCCGGTGAGGTTGGTGTCGACGACCGAGGTGAAGTCCTCCTCGGACATGCGCATCAGGAGCTGGTCCTTGGTGACGCCGGCGTTGGCCACGAGTACCTCGACGGGGCCGTGCGCCTCCTCGATCTCCTTGTAGGCCTGCTCCACCTGCTCGGCGTCGGTGATGTCGCACTTGACGGCGAGGCAGCCCAGCTCGGTCAGGGCGGCCGGCGGCTCACCCGAGCGGTATGTGAACGCGACCTTGTCGCCGGCATCGGCGAAAGCGCGGGCGATGGCGAGGCCGATGCCCCGGTTGCCTCCGGTGACGAGAACCGAGCGGCTCAACGGATCACCCTTTCGATAGCGGTCTGCAATACCCCGCCCGAGCACCTGGAGGACAGGCGGCGATGACAGGCGGCTTCACCGAAAACCTATCGGTCGCGGTCCTCGGGGGGACATTCGGGCACCGACAGTGGCCGACGGGTCGCTCTGTCGGGTCCCTACAGAAAGCTCCGGGCCGGCGACGGAAACCTGTGGTCCGTCACCGGGCCGACGCGACATGATGCGCAGCGACCCACTTGTACGGACGACAACACCAGCGAAGACCGACAGGAAGAGACGTAGGTGCCTCATAGCATTGACGAAGCCTTCACGGCCCTGCCCCTGCGTGCCCTCGCCGACGCCGCGCTCGCACGCGCGCGTGCGCTGGGGGCGGAGCACGCGGACTTCCGCCTGGAGCGGGTGCGCAACGCGTCCTGGCGGTTCCGGGACGCCAAGCCCGCCGGGTCGTCGGACACCACCGACCTCGGGTACGCGGTGCGGGTGGTGCACGGCGGGACGTGGGGGTTCGCCTCGGGCGTGGATCTGACGATGGACGCCGCGGCCCGGGTCGCCTCCCAGGCGGTGGCCATGGCGAAGCTGTCCGCGCAGGTGATCAAGGCGGCGGGATCCGACGAGCGGGTGGAGCTGGCCGACGAGCCCGTGCACGCCGACAAGACGTGGGTGTCGTCGTACGAGATCGATCCGTTCACCGTGCCCGACGAGGAGAAGGCCGGGCTGCTGGCCGAGTGGAGCGCGCGGCTGCTCACGGCGAGCGGGGTGGACCATGTGGACGCCTCGCTGCTCACCGTGCACGAGAACAAGTTCTACGCCGACACGGCCGGGACCGTGACCACCCAGCAGCGGGTCCGGCTGCATCCGGTGTTCACGGCGGTGTCCGTGGACGAGTCGAGCGGCGAGTTCGACTCCATGCGCACCCTCGCGCCGCCCGTCGGCCGTGGCTGGGAGTACCTCAAGGGCACCGGCTGGGACTGGGACGAGGAGCTGGAGCGGATCCCGGAGCTGCTCGCCGAGAAGATGCGCGCGCCGAGCGTGGAGCCGGGGCTGTACGACCTGGTGGTCGACCCGTCCAACCTGTGGCTGACCATCCACGAGTCCATCGGGCACGCCACCGAGCTGGACCGCGCCCTCGGCTACGAGGCCGCCTACGCCGGTACCTCCTTCGCCACCTTCGACCAGCTGGGCAAGCTGCGCTACGGCTCGGAGCTGATGAACGTCACCGGCGACCGCACCGCCGAGCACGGGCTCGCGACGATCGGCTACGACGACGAGGGCGTCGAGGCACAGTCCTGGGACCTGGTGAAGAACGGCACGCTGGTCGGCTACCAGCTGGACCGGCGGATCGCGAAACTGACGGGCTTCGACCGCTCCAACGGGTGCGCCTACGCCGACTCGCCGGGGCATGTGCCGGTGCAGCGCATGGCCAACGTGTCGATGCGACCGGATCCGGCCGGGATGTCGACGGAGGATCTCATCGGGGGCGTGGACCGGGGCATCTATGTGGTCGGTGACCGCTCGTGGTCCATCGACATGCAGCGCTACAACTTCCAGTTCACCGGGCAGCGCTTCTACCGGATCGAGAACGGGCGGCTCGCGGGTCAGCTGCGGGACGTCGCCTACCAGGCCACGACCACCGACTTCTGGGGTTCCATGGCCGCGGTCGGCGGGCCGCAGACGTACGTCCTGGGCGGCGCCTTCAACTGCGGCAAGGCCCAGCCGGGGCAGGTGGCGGCGGTGTCGCACGGCTGCCCGTCCGCCCTGTTCAAGGGAGTCAACATCCTCAACACCACGCAGGAGGCCGGTCGATGAGCGCGCGTCCCACCAAGCCGCACGAGATCGTCGAGCGGGCTCTGGAGCTGTCGAGGGCCGACGGCTGTGTCGTGATCGCCGACGAGCAGTCGAGCGCCAATCTGCGCTGGGCGGGCAACGCGCTGACGACGAACGGTGTCACGCGCGGGCGCACGCTCACCGTGATCGCCACGGTGGACGGCAAGGAGGGCACCGCCTCCGGTGTGGTGTCCCGCTCCGCCGTGACCGTGGACGAGCTGGAGCCGCTGGTGCGCGCCGCCGAGGCCGCAGCACGGGGCGCCGGACCGGCCGAGGACGCACAGCCGCTGGTCACGGGGGTGGCCGAGTCCCCCGAATTCACCGAGGCGCCCACGGAGACCTCCTCCGCGGTGTTCGCCGACTTCGCCCCGGCCCTCGGTGAGGCGTTCGCACGCGCGCGTGCGGGCGGCCGGGAACTGTACGGCTTCGCCCACCACGAGCTGGTCTCCAGCTACGTCGGTACGTCCACGGGTCTGCGCCTGCGGCACGACCAGCCCAACGGGACGCTGGAGATCAACGCCAAGTCGCCGGACCGTACGCGCTCGGCGTGGGCGGGGCGTTCCACGCGGGACTTCAAGGACGTCGACCCGGCGGCGCTCGACGCCGAGCTGGCCGTACGGCTGGGCTGGGCCGAGCGGCGCCTGGAGCTGCCCGCGGGCCGGTACGAGACGCTGCTGCCGCCGACCGCCGTCGCGGACCTGCTGATCTACCAGCTGTGGTCGGCGTCCGGGCGGGACGCCGCCGAGGGCCGCACGGTGTTCTCCAAGCCGGGCGGCGGCACCCGCGTCGGCGAGAAGCTGACCGAGCTGCCGCTGACGCTGCGCAGCGACCCGAACGAACCGGGCCTGGAGTCGGCGCCGTTCGTGATCGCGCACTCCTCCGGCGGCGACCAGTCGGTGTTCGACAACGGGCTGCCGCTGACGGCCACCGACTGGGTGCGCGAGGGCGAGCTGAACCGGCTGACGACGAGCAGGCACAGCGCGGCCCTCACCGGGCTGCCGGTGGCGCCGGCGATCGACAACCTGATTCTCGACGGGGGCGAGGACCGCACCCTGGAGGAGATGGTCGCGGCGACCGAACGCGGGCTGCTGCTGACCTGCCTGTGGTACATCCGCGAGGTCGACCCGGCCACTCTGCTGCTCACCGGCCTGACCCGGGACGGCGTGTATCTCGTGGAGAACGGCGAGGTCACCGGCGAGGTCAACAACTTCCGGTTCAACGAGTCGCCGGTGGACCTGCTGGGCCGGGCGACGGAGGCGGGGCGTACGGAGAAGACGCTGCCGAGGGAGTGGGGCGACTGGTTCACCAGGGCGGCGATGCCCGCGCTGCGCGTCCCCGATTTCAATATGAGCTCTGTCAGCCAGGGCGTATAACCTCGTAGGCGTCGTAATCGGCTGTCACCCGACCGGCCGAAGATCATCGAGGAGACACGAGAACCGTGACGGACATCGTCGACGAGCTGAAGTGGCGCGGCGTGATCGCCCTGTCCACTGACGAGGACGCATTGCGCAAGGCGCTCGCGGACGGTCCCGTCACGTTCTATTGCGGTTTCGACCCGACCGCGGCCAGCCTGCACGTCGGCCATCTGGTCCAGGTCCTCACCATGCGCCGCCTCCAGCAGGCGGGCCTGCGCCCGCTCGCGCTGGTCGGCGGCGCCACGGGCCAGATCGGCGACCCGCGCCCGACGGCGGAGCGCACGCTGAACGACCCGGAGACGGTCGCGAACTGGGTGAACCGGCTGCGCGCGCAGATCGAGCCCTTCCTGTCCTTCGAGGGCGACAACGCCGCGACGATGGTGAACAACCTGGACTGGACGGCCGGCATGTCGGCCATCGAGTTCCTGCGGGACATCGGCAAGCACTTCCGCGTCAACAAGATGCTGACGAAGGACTCGGTCGCCCGGCGTCTGGAGTCCGCCGAGGGCATCAGCTACACGGAGTTCAGCTACCAGCTGCTGCAGGGCATGGACTTCCTGGAGCTGTACCGGCGCTACGGCTGCACGCTCCAGCAGGGCGGCAGCGACCAGTGGGGCAACCTCACGGCGGGCCTGGACCTGATCCACAAGCTGGAGCCGCACGCCAACGTGCACGCGCTGGCGACGCCGCTGATGACCAAGGCGGACGGCACCAAGTTCGGCAAGACCGAGGGCGGCGCCGTCTGGCTCGACCCGGAGATGACGACGCCGTACGCGTTCTACCAGTTCTGGCTGAACGCGGACGACCGGGACATCTCGACCTACATGCGGATCCTGTCCTTCAAGTCCCGTGAGGAGCTGGAGGAACTGGAGCGGCAGACCGCGGAGCGTCCGCAGGCGCGGGCGGCCCAGCGCGCGCTGGCGGAGGAGCTGACGACGCTGGTGCACGGCGCCGAGCAGACGGCCGCCGTGATCGCCGCGTCCAAGGCCCTCTTCGGGCAGGGCGAGCTGGCAGAGCTGGACGAGCGGACGCTGGCGGCGGCGCTGTCGGAGGTGCCGCACATCCAGGTGGCCGAGCTCGGTCCGGTCGTCGATCTGTTCGCCGAGGTCGGCCTGGTGGCGAGCAAGTCCGCCGCGCGGCGCACGGTGAAGGAGGGCGGTGCCTACGTGAACAACGCCAAGGTCACCGCCGAGGACGCGGTCCCCGCGAAGGAGGAGCTGCTGCACGGGCGGTGGCTGGTGCTGCGCCGGGGCAAGAAGAACCTGGCCGCGGTGGAGGTCACCGGCGGCTGAGGCACACGCCTTGAGCGTGAGGCACCCGCCTTGAGCGGCAGGGGCGGTTTCCGGCGACAGCCGGGGGCCGCCCCTTCGCGCGTGGCGGCCGCCCGCTCATGTGCGTTGTTTCTTGCTGCCGCGGACCTGCATGTACAGCGCGTCGACCAGGGCCACGATGATCACGGCGGCGACCACCTGGAAGATGTGCCGGCTCCAGTCGATACCGGGGGTCTCGTCGACACCGAAACCGCGCGCCACCGCGTTGCCCACGATGGCGCCGAGGATGCCGCCGATCGTGGTCAGCCACAGGGGGCTGTGCTGCTTGCCGGGAATGATCGCCTTGGCGATCAGACCGAGCACGAATCCCACGATGATGGCCCACAACCAGCCCATGCCTGCCTCCTCGTACCGCTTGACGTGAGCAGTACCGCCAGTGTCGGCCCGGAGCTCCTGCGTCGCACGTCGGGAGTGACGCGCAGAGGGTGACCCGGCCTCGTGGGCGGCGCGAACGCGGCGTAACGTGGTGCTGTTCTCCGATGCGGGCGGATGGTGGATGTGATGCGGAAACAGCATGGCGGTGGCGGCGCCCAGGTGTTCCGGATCACCGGTGCGCGGGCGGGACTCCAGGAGGACGTACGCGCGCGGCAGCGCCGGTACGTGATCTCGATGACCATCCGTACGATCTCGGTCATCCTCGCGGCGACGCTGTGGAACGTGGAGCGGCATGTCGCGATCGTGGCGCTGGTGCTCGGGGCGGTGCTGCCGTACATCGCGGTGGTGATCGCCAACGCGGGGCGCGAGAACGCGCCGTCCCTGCCGTCGACCTTCGTCACGGCGCCGATGCGGCCGATGATCGCGCCGCCGCGGACGAATGACGGCGAGGCGGAGCCGGGCGCGGAAGATGTGGCGTCCGAGCCGACGCCGGGCGCACGAACGGAGCGGCCCGAGCGGTCGTGAGGCGCGGGGCCCGGGGGCCGCAAGGGTTCAAGCGGAAGCCACTTCCCCGCCAAGCTCAAGAAAAGCTCAGATCAATCATGCTCTTTCGGTGCCGGGGGCGGGGTGAGCCGTGACATACTTCGTACGCGCTCCGCATCCCCCGTCGGAGCGACGGACCGACGCCGGGCAGCTCCCCCCGTGGCTGCTCGGCGTCGCCTTTTTGTACGCCGGACGGGTTAGGGTCGAGCTGTGATCAATCCCGACCCTGAGACCGTGATCTGTTCCGCGAAAGGCTGCCGTGCCGCCGCCGCGTGGGTGCTGGCGTGGAACAACCCCAAGATTCACACGCCGGAGCGGCGCAAGACGTGGCTCGCGTGCGAGGAGCATCGGGAGCACTTGTCTCAGTTTCTTGGGGTGCGGGGGTTCTTGAAGGACGTCGTCACCCTCGGGGAATGGGAGGCGTCGGCGACGAAGGAGAACGACTCCTAACCCCCGATTGCCGACATCGGGCGGTCCGGCTGGACGAAGGACGGGTCGTCCAGGCCCGCGCCTGCCTTCTTGCCCCACATGGCCTGCTTCCAGATCGCGGCGATCTCCTCGTCGGGCGCGCCCGAGCGCAGGGCTGCTCGGAGGTCCGTCTCCTCCGTGGCGAAGAGGCACGTGCGTATCTGGCCGTCGGCGGTGAGGCGGGTGCGGTCGCAGGCCGCGCAGAAGGGGCGGGTGACCGAGGCGATGACGCCGACCACGTGCGGGCCGCCGTCGACCAGCCAGCGCTCCGCGGGGGCCGAGCCGCGCTTCTCCTCGCCCTCGGGGGTGAGCTCGAAGCGGGCGCGCAGGGAGGTGAGGATGTCCCCTGCGGTGATCATGCCCTCGCGCTTCCAGCCGTGCTGGGCGTCCAGGGGCATCTGCTCGATGAAGCGGAGCTCGTAGTCGTGTTCCACGGCCCAGGCGAGGAGGTCGGGGGCCTCGTCGTCGTTGAGGCCGGGCATCAGGACCGAGTTGACCTTGACCGGTGTGAGACCCGCCTCGCGGGCCGCGTACAGGCCCTCGAGGACGTCCTTGTGGCGGTCGCGGCGGGTGAGGGCCTTGAAGACGTCCGGGCGGAGCGTGTCGAGGGAGACGTTGACCCGGTCCAGGCCCGCCTCCTTCAGGGCGGCGGCGGTGCGCCTGAGGCCGATGCCGTTGGTGGTGAGGGACATCTGGGGGCGGGGCTCCAGGGCGGCGACCCGCTCGACGATGCCGACCAGGCCGGGGCGCAGCAGCGGCTCGCCGCCGGTGAAGCGGACCTCCTCGATGCCCAGGGAGGTGACGGCGATGTCGATGAGGCGGACGATCTCGTCGTCGGTGAGCAGGTCGGGCTTGGCCAGCCACTGCAGGCCCTCCTCGGGCATGCAGTAGGTGCACCGCAGGTTGCAGCGATCGGTCAGGGAGACCCTCAGGTCGGTGGCCACTCGGCCGTAGGTGTCGATGAGCACTGGGCCCCCTCCCTCGACATGGATCGTGTGGATCCGCGTGGATCACTTGTCCGGCTACTTGCGAGCCTACGTGACACCACCGACAACCCACAGCGACCCGATGTGACGAGAAGCCGAACGGCCGCGTCGTAGGGACCTACAGTCCCCGCGACGCGGCCGTTCGTAGGGTGCGACGGTCAGTGCGCTCCGGTGCCGGTCAGGGACCGGACCTCCAGCTCCGCGTACTTCTTGACGTCGGGCTCCTCCTTGGACAGGACGGTGCCGAGCCAGCCCATCAGGAAGCCGAACGGGATCGAGATGATGCCCGGGTTCTTCAGCGGGAACCAGGCGAAGTCGACGTCGGGGAACATCGCCTTGGGGTCGCCGGAGACGACGGGCGAGAACAGCACCAGGCCGACGGCGACGATGAGACCGCCGTAGATCGACCACAGCGCGCCCTGGGTGGTGAACCGCTTCCAGAACAGGCTGTAGAGGATGGTCGGCAGGTTCGCGGACGCGGCGACCGCGAAGGCGAGCGCGACCAGACCGGCGACGTTGAGGTCGCGGGCGAGGGCGCCGAGGCCGATGGAGACGACGCCGATGAACACGGTCGCCCAGCGGGCGGCGCGGACCTCCTCGGCGCCGGTGGCCTTCCCCCTGCGGATGACGTTGGCGTAGATGTCGTGGGCGAAGGACGAGGACGAGGCGAGGGTGAGGCCGGCGACCACGGCGAGGATGGTCGCGAAGGCCACCGCCGAGATCGTGGCGAGCAGGATCGCGCCCCAGGCGGAGTCGACGCCGCCGATGTGCAGGGCGAGCAGCGGCGCGGCCGTGTTGCCGGACGGGTTGGACTCGGTGATCTCCTTGGGCCCGACGATGGCGGCGGCGCCGAAGCCGAGCGCGATGGTCATGAGGTAGAAGGCGCCGATGATGCCGATGGCCCAGTTCACGGACTTACGGGCGGCCTTCGCGTTGGGCACCGTGTAGAAGCGGATCAGGATGTGCGGCAGTCCGGCCGTGCCGAGCACCAGGGCGATGCCCAGGGAGATGAAGTCCAGCTTGGTGGTGCCGGTGGCGCCGTACTGGAGGCCGGGCTCCAGGAAGGCGGCGCCGTGGCCGCTCTTCTCGGCGGCGGTGCCGAGCAGGTCGGAGATGTTGAAGTTGAACTTCAGCAGCACCAGGAAGGTGATCAGGACGGTGCCGCCGATCAGCAGGACGGCCTTGATCATCTGGACCCAGGTGGTGCCCTTCATGCCGCCGATGGAGACGTACACGATCATCAGGATGCCGACGAGGGCGACGATGAGGATCTTGCCCGCGTCGGAGGTGATGCCGAGCAGCAGGGAGACCAGGACGCCCGCGCCCGCCATCTGGGCCAGCAGGTAGAAGATCGACACGACGATCGTGGACGTGCCGGCGGCGGTGCGCACGGGGCGCTGGCGCATGCGGTAGGCGAGGACGTCGCCCATGGTGTAGCGGCCGGAGTTGCGCAGCGGCTCGGCGACCAGGAGCAGGGCGACCAGCCAGGCGACCAGGAAGCCGATGGAGTACAGGAAGCCGTCGTAGCCGAAGAGGGCGATCGCGCCGGCGATGCCGAGGAACGACGCGGCGGACATGTAGTCGCCGGAGACGGCGAGGCCGTTCTGGAAGGCGCTGAACTGGCGTCCGCCGGCGTAGAAGTCGGCGGCGTCCTTCGTCTGGCGGCCCGCCCAGACGGTGATGCCGAGGGTGGCGAGGACGAACAGCGCGAACAGGGTGATGATCAGCGGCCGGTGCTCGCTCGCCTCGTTCGCGGCGAGGGTGACGCTGTTCGCGGCGAGGGTGGCGTCGTTCGCGGCGAGGGTCACATGGGTGATCGCGGGGCTCATGCGCCGCCCTCCATACGGGTCTTGATGGCCTCGGCCTTGGGGTCGAGCTTGGCGGCGGCGTGCCGGGAGTACCACCACGCGATGAGGAACGTGGTGACGAACTGCAGGACGCCGAAGACGAAGGCGACGTTGATGTTGCCGAACAGCTTGGTGCCCATGAAGCCGCCCGCGTAGTTGGACAGCAGCACGTACAGCAGGTACCAGACGATGAAGGCGACGGTCAGCGGGAAGGCGAAGGAACGGTAGGAGCGGCGCAGTTCACCGAACTCCGCGCTCTCCTGGACCTCGGTGAACTCCTCCGGGGTGGGGAGTTTGTGTTGTTCTGTCGAGGGGGGCGGTGCTTCGGCGGCCACGGAGTCTCCTCGCGTTGCGGTGCGGTCGTTTCGGGGACGGAAGGCGCGTGTCCTCGCGCTTCCTGCACAAGGGCACGGCGCGACACAAGGACCGGTTCAACCGGGTTCGCTTCTTTCCGCAAGACGTAACGCGACACTTCCCCGAGAGGTTCGGGGCCACCTTTGTGAAGTCCTGCGGGCAAAACGTTGTGGGGCAGCAACATCGCCGGATAGCTTCACTCTGCACCACCCGTCATGTACCTGCCCGAGCCCACCTGTGCCTCGGGCCGGTTTCGTTTCCGGATGATGTGGAGACCCCATGGCTCATCTGCGTTCCAGACGCCGCCTCGCCCTCGCCGTACCCGTCGTGCTGTCCCTGACCGCCTCGCTGGGCTTCCTGCCCGCGGCGGCGTCGGCGGCACCGCAGCCGGCGTCGGCCGAACAGGCGACGGACGCGCCCAACCTGGCGTACGTGGTCAACACCAAGGTGGACCGGCGCACCATCGCGTCGGTGCAGAAGGCGATCGCGGCGGCGGGCGGGAACGTCGTGATCACCTACGACAGGATCGGCGTGATCGTCGTCCACTCGGCCAATCCCGGCTTCGCCAAGGAGATACGGGCGGTGAGGGGGGTTCAGTCGGCGGGTGCCACCCGGACCGCGCCGCTGAAGGCCGCCGGGACGACGGACGAGGGCGCCGCCGACTTCGTGACGGCCGCCGAGGCGGCGCGGACGCGGGCCGCCTCCGCCGAGACGCCGGGCAGCGAGCCCCTCGAGGCCGACCAGTGGGACCTGCGCGCGATCGGCGCCGACAAGGCCGCGAAGATCAACCCGGGCAGCTCCAAGGTGACCGTCGCCGTCATCGACACCGGCGTGGACGACACCCACCCGGACCTCGCGCCGAACTTCTCGAAGTCCCAGTCGGCCAACTGTGTCGGCGGCAAGGCGGACACCAGCGAGGGCGCCTGGCGGCCGTACACGGACGAGGACTACCACGGCACCCATGTGGCCGGTGAGATCGCCGCCGCGCGCAACGGCGTCGGGGTCGCCGGTGTCGCGCCCGGCGTGAAGGTCTCCGGCATCAAGGTGAGCGACCCGGACAACGGGCTGTTCTACCCGGAGAGCGTCGTGTGCGCCTTCGTGTTCGCCGCCGACCACGGCGTGGAGATCACGAACAACAGCTACTACGTGGACCCGTGGCTGTACAACTGCATGGACGACCCGGACCAGAGGGCGATCGTCGACGCGGTCAACCGGGCCCAGCTGTACGCGCAGCGCAAGGGCACCCTGCACCTGGCGTCGGCCGGCAACTCCAACCACGACCTGGACTCCGACGCGATCGTCGACGACTCCAGCCCCGACGACTCCACGCCGGTGACGCGGACCATCGACCCGCACGAGTGCTTCGACGTGCCGACGCAGCTGCCCGGAGTGGTCACCGTCAGCGCGACGGGCGTGCAGAACCTCAAGTCGTACTACTCCTCGTACGGCAAGGGTGTCGTCGACGTGGCCGCGCCGGGCGGCGACCGGCGCTACCAGCTGCCGGACACGCCGTCGAAGGACGGGCGGATCCTGTCCACCATGCCGAACGGCCAGTACGCCTTCCTTCAGGGCACCTCGATGGCCTCGCCGCACGCGGCCGGTGTCGCCGCGCTGCTGAAGTCCAAGCACCCGTGGGCGCCCCCGGCGGCCCTCCAGGCGCTGCTGAAGGCGCAGGCGAACAACCCGGGCTGCCCGGCCTCCTACGACCAGGACGGCGACGGCACGCAGGACGCCACCTGCGAGGGCGGCAGCCGGGTCAACGGCTTCTACGGCTTCGGCATCGTCGACGCGCTGCGTGCCGTCAAGTGACCTCGGTGTCCAGGAAGTTCCCGCACCCCTGCTCGTTCTCGTGATCGAACTGGAGACTCCATGACAGCGTCTCACCCGCGTCACCGCCGCGCTCTGGTGATCCCGGCCGGGATGGCCATGGCGACCGCGCTGGCGTTCCTGCCGAACACCGCGGCCACGGCCGCGCCGGCCGCCGACGAGCCCGCCGCGACCGCGACCGACGGCACCCCGCTCAGCTATGTCGTCAACATCGGTGGCGGGCACGGCACGTCGGCGCATGTGAAGAAGGCGATCGCCAAGGCCGGCGGCACGGTGGTGGCGTCGTACGACAAGATCGGCGTGATCGTCGCGCACTCGTCGAACGCCGACTTCGCGAAGACCATGCGCACCGTGCGCGGTGTGCAGTCGGCCGGTGCCACGCGTACGGCGCCGCTGCCGTCGGCGGCCACCACCGACCTGGGCGCCCCGAAGGTGCTCAGCGCGGAGGATGTCGCCGAGGCCGGGTCCGAGGCCGCCGCGGGGCAGGACCCGCTCCAGGGGCTGCAGTGGGACCTGCCCGCCATCAAGGCGGACAAGGCGCACGAGAAGTCGCTGGGCAGCTCGAAGGTGACCGTCGCCGTCATCGACACCGGCGTCGACGACACCCACCCCGACATCGCGCCCAACTTCGACCGGGCCGCCTCGGTCAACTGTGTGTCGGGCAAGCCGGACACCAGTGAGGGCGCCTGGCGTCCTGGCCCGTCGGAGAGCCCGCACGGCACGCACGTGGCCGGGGAGATCGCCGCCGCGAAGAACGGCGTCGGCATGACCGGTGTCGCGCCGGGTGTGAAGGTCTCGGGCATCAAGGTGTCCAACCCGGACGGCTTCTTCTACACGGAGGCCGTGGTGTGCGGCTTCATGTGGGCGGCCGAGCACGGGGTCGACGTGACCAACAACAGCTATTACACCGACCCCTGGTACTTCAACTGCAAGAACGACCCGGATCAGAAGGCGCTCGTCGAGGCCGTCACCCGGGCGTCGAAGTACGCGGAGCGCAAGGGCGCGGTCAATGTGGCGGCGGCCGGCAACGAGAACTACGACCTCTCGGCGGACGAGATCACCGATCCGGTCTCCCCGAACGACTCCACGCCGTCGGACCGGGTGATCGACCCGTCCGAGTGCCTCGACATACCGACCCAGCTGCCGGGGGTCGTGACGGTCGCGGCGACCGGCGCCAAGGGTCTGAAGTCGTCGTTCTCCAACCACGGTCTGGGTGTCATCGACATCGCCGCGCCCGGCGGTGACTCGACGGCGTACCAGAAGCCGGAGCCGCCCGCGACCAGCGGTCTGATCCTGGGCACGCTGCCCGGCGGCAAGTGGGGCTACATGGCGGGTACGTCGATGGCGTCCCCGCATGTCGCGGGTGTCGCGGCGCTCATCAAGTCGACGCATCCGTACGCCCCGCCGGCGCTGGTGAAGGCCCTGCTGTACGCGCAGGCCGACGCCACGGCGTGCACGGACCCGTACGACATCGACGGCGACGGCAAGGTCGACGCGGTGTGCGAGGGGCCGAAGAACCGCAACGGCTTCTACGGCTGGGGCATGACGGACGCGCTGGACGCGGTGACGCGGTAGCCGTTCGGGTTCGTCAGGAGCGGGGGCCGGGGCGTCGTCCGGCTCCCGCTCTTCTGTGCACCGGGTGTGCGGGCATGTTGATCGAGTCAATGCTGCATAGTGCAGTCATGACTGTCATGCCTGATGTCTCGCCCGCATGGACAGCGCTCGGCGGCGATCCCACGCTCCTCACGCGCGTGTCGACCGTCGAGCGGCCCGGCGCCCTGCACGCGCGGCTTCCGGTACGGGAGTTGGCGCGCGCCTGTGTGGGTGCCTGTGCGCTGGCCGCCGCGGAGCTTGCGGCGCGGCGGGCGGGGACGGACGAGGTGCCGGCGGTGACGGTCGACGACGGCGCCGTGGCGACGGCGTTCGTGAGCGAGCGGCATCTGCGGGTCGACGGGCGGAGGCCGGTGACGTTCGCGCCTCTGTCGCGTTTCTGGCGGACGGCCGACGGGTGGGTGCGCACGCACGCCAACTATCCGCATCACCGGGCCCGGCTGCTCGCCGCGCTGGGTGTGCCCGAGGACCCGGAAGCCGTGGCGGCGGCATTCGCCGAGCGCTCGGCGTGTGAGGTCGAGGAGAGCGTGTACGCGCGCGGGGGCCTGGCCGTGGCGCTGCGTACGCCCGGGGAGTGGGCGGCGCACGAGCAGGGTGCGGCGGTGGCGGGGCGCCCCCTGGTGGAGCTGGGGCGCCTGGACTCGGCACGCGCGCGTACCTTCACGTCCGTGCGCCGGGACCCGCTGCTGCCCGCCGCCGGGATCCGGGTACTGGACCTCACGCGGGTCATCGCGGGGCCGGTCGCCACCCGCACGCTCGCCCTGCTGGGCGCGGACGTGCTGCGCCTGGACTCCCCACGGCTGCCGGAACTTCCCGACCAGCACGCCGACACGGGCTTCGGGAAGCGGTCGGCGCGACTGGACCTGCGGGGCGACCGGGACGCCTTCGAGGAGCTGCTCGCAGCGGCGGACGTCGTCGTCACCGGCTACCGCCCGGGCGCCCTGGACCGCTTCGCCCTCACCCCCGAGGCGCTCGCCGAACGCCGGCCGGGAGTGGTCGTGGCGCAGCTGTCGGCGTGGGGCGCGTACGGGCCGTGGCGTGACCGGCGCGGCTTCGACAGCCTGGTACAGGTGGCCACGGGCATCGCGGCGCTCGAGAGTTCGGCGGAACAACCGGGCGCGCTCCCGGCCCAGGCCCTCGACCACGGCTCGGGATACCTGCTGGCGGCGGGGGTGCTCCGAGCACTGACCGAGCAGGCGGAGGAGGGCGGCAGCCGCGTCGTACGGGTCGCACTGGCCCGGACGGCGGGGTGGCTGCTGGAGGGGGCGGACGGGCGACTGCCGGACGTGACGGACCGGCGGCAGCCGGACGCCGAAGCGGCACCCGAGCGTTGGCTGGCCGTGCGGGACAGTGCTCTGGGGCGGCTGCGGTATGCCCTGTCGCCCGTGGCGTTCGCGGGTGGGCCGTGGGATTGGGAGCGGGCGCCGGGTAGTTGGGGTGGGGATCCGGCGCGGTGGTGGTGAGCGACTCGGTGCGCATGCGGTGAGCGCTCTGACAGTCGTGGTCGAAATGCGGGCGAAGTGTGACCAAACCCGTCATCCATCCCGTCGTTTTCTCCCCGGACTTGCCCGGTTCTGTGCGCCCTTGTGAAGATCCTGGGGTGACTCTGACCAAACCGAGGTCCGGGGCGACCGGTGCGCACCGGGGCGCACGGCGTTCCGGCACCGGCCGGGCCGTCGCCGTGATCGTGCTGGTGGCGCTGGCCGCGCTGATACCGCTGCTCGGCCCGTCCCCCGCGCTGCACGGCACAGGGGAGGCCGCCGCGCCCGGCACCGGCGGCATAGCGCTGCTGCGCACGGTGCTGTTCGCGGCGCTGGCGATACCCGTTGGCGAGCTGTTCGCGAACCGGCTCGCCCGCACCGTGCCCGGCGCTCCCCCGGCCCTGCCGCGCAGTTGGTCCGCGCCGGCCTGCTGGGCCGGCTTCGTGGCGGCCCTCGCACTCGCCTCCGTGGTCGCCACCGGCAATCTGATTCCCGGCAGCCCGGCCGACATCGACGTCGGCGGGCTGTACGCCTCCCGGGACGGCAAGCTGGCCCTCCTGGAGGTCAACGGCTTCCTCGCCGCCGCCCTGTGCGCCGGCTCCGCCCGTCCGGCCACGCAGGCCCTGCCGCTGGCCGCGGTCGTCGTCGCGGAGGCGCTGCGTGCCCATCCGACGACCGAGTACAGCCCCCTGGTCGGCTCCGGGCTCACCCTCGTGCATCTGATCTGCGCGTCGCTGTGGGTCGGCGGCCTGCTGCACGTACTGCGCGTCCTGCGGCGTTGGCGGGGCGCGGAGGGCGGCAGCGCCCTGCTGGGGCTCTACGCGCGCGTGGCGGCGTTCCTGCTGGCCGCCATCACCGCGACGGGCGTGTGCAGTTCGCTGCGCCGCATGCCGGCCGGGACGATCCTGGAGCAGCTGACGGACACGGCGTACGGGCGGGTGCTGCTCGCCAAGGTGATCCTGATGGTGGGGGTCGCCGCGCTCGCCCTGTGGGCCCGGATCCGGCTGGCCCGCGCGAGCGATCCACTGACCGCCTGCTCCCCAGCGCGCGCGGAGGTGTACGCGCTCGCCCTGGTGGTCGCGGTGTCGGGTCTGCTCACCGCGCTGCCCGTTCCGATCCGTTGGTGAATGCGGCTTTCGAACGGACGGGCCGCGCACGGCACCTGACGGTCGGAACTGTCAGTCGTGGCCCGTATCCTCGTGAACCATGCTCGACGACCTGACGACCGCAGCGTCCTCCCCCACCGCGTGGCCGGCCGCGTATCCCCAGGGATACGCGGTCGTTGACGTGGAGACCACGGGGCTGGCCCGGGACGACCGCATCATCTCGGCGGCGGTGTACCGGCTCGACGCGCGTGGTGAGGTCGAGGACCACTGGTACACGGTGGTCAACCCGGAACGCGATCCGGGCCCGGTGTGGATCCACGGGCTGACGAGCGAGGCGCTGGAGGGCGCGCCCCTCTTCCGTGACATCGCCGAGGAGTTCGCGACCCGCCTGGAGGGCCGGGTGCTCGTCGCGCACAACGCCGTCTTCGACTGGCAGATGATCGCCCGCGAGTACGCCCGCGCGCGCAGCGAGGCCCCGGTGAGGCAGCGGCTGTGCACCATCGCGCTCGCCAAGGAGCTCGCGCTGCCGCTGCCCAACCACAAGCTGGAGTCGCTCGCCGCGCACTTCGGTGTCGTCCAGCGCCGGGCGCATCACGCGCTGGACGACGCACGCGTGCTGGCGGAGGCGTTCCGGCCGAGTCTGCGGGCCGCGGCGGCGAGCGGCGTACGGCTGCCGCTGCACGAGTGCCGGCCGCTGACGGAGTGGACCGACCGCCCGCTGATCGGCCGCCAGCCGGGCCCGGGCGGCTACCGGCCGTCCAGCTGGCGCCCGTCCCGCAAGCGGCCGCCCTGCCCGTACCCCAACCCCGGACGGTATGAACCGGGCAAGCGGCTCAAGCAGGGCATGCGGGTCGCGTTCTCCGGTGACACGTCCGTGGAGCGGGAGCTGCTGGAGGACCGGGCGACCGAGGCCGGGCTGCATGTCGCCGGCAGCCTGTCCCGGCTGACCAGCCTCCTGGTCACCAACGACCCGGAGTCGGGCACGTCCAAGGTGGTCAAGGCCCGGCAGTACGGCACACCGATCGTGGACGAGGCGGCGTTCGGCCAGCTGCTCGGGGACGTCGAGCCCGCCTCGGAGAGCTGACCGGAGCGCCGGGCGGGCCGGACCGTACGGACGGGTGATTGCCGGGCGACTCGCCCGCCGCCCGCTCGCCCGTGCGGGGCGGACGGCTCACCCTGTGGCGCATGGCGACATGTGAAGTGTGCGGCAACAGCTACGGAATGACCTTCGAGGTGCACGCCCAGGGCGCGGTCCACGTCTTCGACTGCTTCTCCTGCGCGATCCACCGCATGGCCCCGATCTGCGAGCACTGCAGGGTGCAGATCATCGGCCAGGGCGTGGAGGCCGACGGCCACTGGTACTGCGGGGCGCACTGCGCCCGCGCGGAGGGAAAGGCGGGCATCGTCGACAAGGTGTGAGACGCGGCACGGGCGCCGGGCGAGGACGTACCCGGCTGAATGCACCCCACGACCGAGTTGTACGGTCGTGGGGTGTACCGCTTCCTGTTGTCCCGCCAGTGGGTGATCATCACGCTGGTCGCCCTGCTCCTGGTCCCCACGATGATCAGGCTGGGCATCTGGCAGATGGACCGCTACGAGGAGCGTTCGGCCCGTAACCAGCTGGTCGCGGACGCGCTGGCCGCGAAGCCGGTCCCGGTCGAGGAGCTCGCCGCGCCGGGGCACACCGTGACCCGTACCGAGCGGTACCGCACCGTGACCGCCACGGGCCGCTTCGACACCGACGACGAGGTCGTCGTCCGCCGCCGCACCAACGCCGACGACCAGGTGGGCTTCCACGTCCTGACCCCGTTCGTGCTCAAGGACGGCAGGATTCTGCTGGTCAACCGGGGCTGGGTCCCCGGAGCCAGCCAGACCGAGTTCCCCGAGGTGCCTCCGCCGCCGGGCGGCGAGCTCACCATCGAGGGCCGGCTCATGCCCGACGAGACGACCGAGGCGAGCGGCATCAAGGACCTCGAGGGGCTGCCGGACCGGCAGATCATGCTGATCAACAGCGAGCAGGAGGCCCGGCGCCTCGACGCCCAGGTGCTCGGCGGCTATCTGGCGCAGACGGCGCCCGAGCCGAAGGGCGACATCCCGGAGCAGCTCGGGAACCCCGGCAAGGAGAACGCGCCGCTGAACTACGCCTACGCCCTCCAGTGGTGGCTGTTCGCCGCCGCGGTGCCGGTCGGCTGGTTCGTGCTGGTACGCCGCGAGGCCCGGCAGCGGGCGCAGGCGGCGGCCGGGGAGCAGAACACCGAGGACGCGCAGCCGGCGACGGTGTAGCTCACAGCCTCTCCCCGTGGCCGGAAGTGTGTGCGAGGCTTGCGGCCGGCCGGAGGTGGTTGACGCGGCAACGACCGTTCGGACCGTGACCGGACCGGTTCCTGTCATCTGGCCGGATCCTGTCCTCCGGACGGGCCCCCCGCGCAACTCTCCCCCGAGGGCACAGGCACACCAAGGACGGTGACCCATGGCCGACGGCGCCATGACCGCGACATTCCTCGCCGTGATCGGCGGGGCGTCGCTGCTGGCCGTCACCGCGCGGCGGCTCAGACCGAGCGACCGGCTGCCCTCGCTGGACGGCTGGGCGCTGGCCGACCGCGCCCTCGGCCCGGGCTGGACCTGGCTGTTGCTCGGCGGCACGATCTACACCGCCTACACCTTCACCGCCGTACCCGGCCTCGCGTACGGCAACGGCGCGCCCGCCTTCTTCGCCGTGCCGTACACGATCATCGTCTGCCCGCTCGCCTTCGTGCTGCTGAGCCGGCTGTGGAGCGTGGCCCGGCGGCACGGCTATGTCACGGCCGCCGATTTCGTGCGCGGCCGGTACGGGTCGCCGCCGCTGGCGCTGGTGGTGGCGCTGACCGGGATCCTCGCGACGATGCCGTATCTGGCGCTGCAGCTGCTCGGCATCCGCGCGGTGCTCGCCGCGGGCGGGCTGTATCCGCGCGGGGCGACGGGCGACCTGATCATGGTGGCGCTGTTCGCGGGGCTCGCCGTGGCCACGTACCGGCACGGGCTGCGGGCGCCCGCCGTGATCGCGGCGCTCAAGGCGGTGGCGGTCTTCGTCTCGCTGACCGCCGTGTGCTGGCTGGTGCTGCGCCGCTTCGGCGGTCCCGGCGCGGTCTTCGACGGCGCCGGACGCGCCCTCGGCGGCACCGACGCCGCCCACTCACCGCTGCTGCTCACCGCCGGGCAGCAGCCCGCGTACGCGACGCTCGCGCTGGGCTCGGCGCTGGCGCTGCTGATGTACCCGCATGTGCTCACCGCCGGTTTCGCCGCCGACTCCTCGCGCACCCTGCGCAAGGTGTCCGTCGGGCTGCCCGCCTGGACGGCGCTGCTCGCGCTGTTCGGATTCCTCGGCATCGCGGCCCTCGCGGCGGGGGTGCGGGCGCCCGAGGGCGGTGCGGAGGCGGCCGTGCCGATGCTGGTCGACCGGCTGATGCCGGGACCGGTCGCCGGGCTGGTGTTCGGCGCGATCGTGGTGGGCGCGCTGGTGCCGGCGGCGGTGATGTCGATCGCCGCCGCGACGAGCTTCGTACGGAACGTGTACGTCGAGTACGTCCATCCGACCGCCACGCCGAAGCGGCAGGTGCGGATCGCCAAGGCCGTGTCGCTCACCGCGAAGCTGGGGGCGGTCGCGTTCGTGTTCGGGCTGCGCGACCAGGACGCCATCAACCTCCAGCTGCTCGGCGGGGTGTGGATCCTGCAGATCTTCCCGGCGGTCGCCATCGGCCTGTACACGCGGTGGCTGCACCCGCGGGCGCTCCTCGCCGGATGGGCGGTGGGGATGGTCGCCGGAACGTATCTCGTGGTGCGCGAGGGGTTCTCCTCGATCGTGCCGCTCGACCTCGGGGCCGGACCGCTGGAGATCTACGCCGGTGTCGCCGCCCTGCTGCTCAATCTGACCGTCGCCGTGACCGGCACCGGGGTGCTGCGCCGCCTCGGTGTCCCGCGCGGCGGCGACGCCACCGACCTGCCGTCCCGCCTGCTGCCCAGGCGCCACCCGGAGACGGGAGCGAACACACCGTGAGACGCAGACAGCACCCTCGGACCACCACCCTGCCGCCGAGCCCGGTCCCGGCCCCGGCCGCTCCCCCGCCCGCCGCGGCGCCCGCACCTCCGGCCGCACGCACGCCCGGGGCCGGGCCGCTGCCGCCCGCCGTCACCGACCCGGCCGAGCTGGAGCGGGAGGCGGGCGTGGCCCGGCTGTTCGAGCTGCACTACTCCTCGATGCTGCGGCTGGCCGTGCTGCTCGGCGCCGACGACCCGGAGAACGTGGTGGCCGAGGCGTACTACCAGATCTACCGCAAGTGGCGGCGGCTGAAGGACGTGGCCGCGGCGGAGGCGTATCTGCGCTCCACCGTCTGCAATCTGACCCGGATGCGGATACGCCACCTCCAGGTCGCCCGCCGGCTGACGGAGAACCCGCCGGACGAGACGGTCGCCTCCGCGGAGAACACCGCGCTGCTGCGGGACGACCAGCGGGTGCTGATCGACGCGCTGCAACAGCTGCCGACCCGGCAGCGCGAGGCGCTGGTGCTGCGGCACTGGCTCGGGCTGAAGGAGTCCGAGATCGCCGCGGCGATGGGCATCACCTGCGGCTCCGTCAAGACGCACACCTCACGCGGCATCGCCGCGCTCACCCAGGCGATGGAGGCCCGGCGATGACGCATCGAGATGCGACTCCGTCGCGTGACACCAGCCCGGACCGCACGGGCCACGACCGCGCCCGGCCCCGGCCGCCGGGCACGAAACACGGCGCACGACCGGGCCCGGAGCAGGGCACACGGGCGAGCATGGAACAAGCCGCCCATACGGGCACGGAACAGGGCACCGACACGAACGCGGACGCGGAGCGCACCGAGCGGGAACTGCGCGACGCCCTCGCGGCCCTGGCCGGCGGAGTGCTGCCCGACCCGGACGCGTACCGCACCGCGCGCGGCGAGTGGCTGCGCCGGGAACGCCGGCGGCGGCTCGTCCTCACCGTGCTCGTCGCCGTGGTGTTCACCCTGGCCACACTCATCGGGCTGTGGGTGCTCAACCAGGCGCCCGCGGATCCCGGCGTCATCTTCTCCGGCAACGGCTCACCCTCCGCCGACGGGCCCTCACTCCCCCGGGCCCGCCCCTGATTGCCTCCCCCCGGGGCCGGGAAGGCGCACCTCGTGCATCGCATCGAGGACTACGCGCTCATCGGCGACGAACAGACCGCTGCCCTGGTGGGCGTGGACGGTTCCGTCGACTGGCTCTGCCTGCCCCGCTTCGACTCGGGCGCCTGCTTCGCCCGGCTGCTCGGCGACGAGGACAACGGCCACTGGCGTATCGCCCCCGTCGGCGCGGACCGCTGCACGCGTCGCGCGTACCGGCCCGACACCCTCGTCCTGGACACCGAGTGGGAGACCGACGAGGGGGCGATCAGGATCACCGATCTGATGCCGCAGCGGGACCGCGCACCCGACCTGGTGCGCATCGTGCAGGGCGTCCGCGGTGAGGTGACCGTCCGCAGCACGCTGCGGCTGCGCTTCGACTACGGCTCGGTCGTGCCCTGGGTGCGCCGGTCCGACGGCCACCGGGTGGCGGTCGCCGGGCCGGACTCGGCGTGGCTGCGCAGCGAGCCGGAGGTGCACACCTGGGGCGAGGACCAGGGCACCCACTCGGAGTTCACGGTCAAGGAGGGCGAGCGGGTCGCGTTCGTCCTCACCTGGCACCCCTCCCACGAACAGCGCCCGCCGCTGATAGACCCCTACGTCTCACTGCGGCACAGCGTCGCGGACTGGCGCGCCTGGGCGTCGCGCTGCCGCTACGACGGCCCGTACCGGGACGCGGTGGTCCGCTCGCTGATCACGCTGAAGGCGCTCACCTACGCGCCCACCGGCGGCATCGTGGCCGCGCCCACCACCTCGCTGCCGGAGGAGCCGGGCGGGGTGCGCAACTGGGACTACCGCTTCTGCTGGCTGCGCGACTCCACGCTCACGCTGAACGCGCTGCTGGCGGCCGGGTACCAGGAGGAGGCGGAGGCGTGGCGCGACTGGCTGCTGCGCGCGGTCGCGGGCGATCCGGCGGACCTGCAGATCATGTACGGCGTGGCGGGCGAGCGGCGGCTGCCCGAGTTCGAACTGCCCTGGCTGGCCGGTTTCGACGGGGCCCGTCCGGTGCGGATCGGCAACGACGCGGTGAACCAGCTCCAGTTGGACGTGTACGGCGAGGTGATGGACTCCCTCGCGCTGGCCCGGCGTTCGGGGCTGCCTCCGAAGCCGGACATATGGGCGCTGCAGACGGTCCTGATGGACTTCCTGCGCTCGGCCTGGCGGCAGCCGGACGAGGGACTGTGGGAGGTGCGCGGCGGCCGACGCCACTTCGTGCACTCCAAGGTGATGGTGTGGGTGGCGGCGGACCGCGCGGTGCGCACGCTGGAGGAGCATCCCGACTTCGACGGCGACCTCGACGGCTGGCGCGAGCTGCGCGACGAGGTGCACCGGGAGGTGTGCGAGAAGGGGTACGACCCCGAGCGGAACACCTTCACCCAGTCCTACGGCTCGCGCGAGCTCGACGCGGCGCTGCTGCTGATCCCGCGCGTGGGGTTCCTGCCCCCGGACGACCCCCGGGTGATCGGCACGATCGACGCGATCCGCGAGGAGCTGGGGCAGGGCGGTCTGCTGCGCCGCTACACCTCCGACGCCGTCACCGTGGACGGGCTGCCCGGTGAGGAGGGCACGTTTCTGGTGTGCTCGTTCTGGCTGGCGGACGCCCTGCATCTGACGGGGCGGACGAAGGAGGCCCGCGAGCTGTTCGAGCGGCTGCTGGGGCTCGCCAACGACGTGGGGCTGCTGGCGGAGGAGTACGACTCGGTGGAGGGCCGGCTGCTGGGGAACTTCCCGCAGGCGTTCAGCCACATCGGCCTGGTGAACACCGCCCTCGCCCTGTTCGGGGACGAGGAGGCAGGATAGGGCCATGGATCTTGGACTGAAGGACCGGGTGTACGTCGTCACCGGGGCGACCCGCGGGCTGGGTCACGCCGCCGCGCGGGAGCTGGTGGCCGACGGGGCGAAGGTGGTCGTCACGGGGCGGGAGGAGAAGAACGTCGCCGAGGCGGCGTCCGCGCTGGGGCCGGACGCGGTCGGGGTGGCCGTGGACAACGCCGACCCGGAGGCGCCGGCGCGGTTGATCGCGGCCGCGCGTGAGCGCTTCGCCCGCTTCGACGGCATCCTCGTCAGCGTGGGCGGGCCGCCGCCGGGGTTCGTCGCCGACACCACCGACGAGCAGTGGCGGGCGGCGTTCGAGTCGGTGTTCCTGGGCGCGGTACGGCTGGCCAGGGCCGCGGCGCAGGAGCTGTCCGAGGGCGGCGTCATCGGGTTCGTGCTGTCCGGCTCGGTGCACGAGCCGATCCCGGGCCTGACCATCTCCAACGGGCTGCGCCCCGGCCTGGCGGGCTTCGCCAAGTCCCTCGCCGACGAGCTGGGCCCGCGCGGCATCCGGGTCGTCGGCCTGCTGCCGGGCCGGATCGACACCGACCGGGTGCGCGAACTGGACTCCCTCTCCGCCGACCCGGAGGCCACCCGCCGGGCCGCCGAGTCCCGTATCCCGCTGCGCCGCTACGGCACCCCGGAGGAGTTCGGCCGTACGGCGGCGTTCCTGCTCTCCCCGGCGGCGTCCTACCTCTCGGGCGTGATGCTCCCGGTGGACGGGGGCTTCCGGCACGGGTTCTGAGGCGCGGGGCGGCGGACTTCGGGAAGTGCTTCCCCTGAACCCACCGCCCCCGCGGTCAACTGACCCTTTCCGCCCGGTGCTTGACGCCCCGTAGGCGGACCTCCGCCGGCAGGGTGGTGAGGCCTGTCGCGTCGCGGGCGTGGGTCAGGGTGTGGGTCGTCAGGTGGTCCAGGGCCGTCCCGGGGTCGACGTGCGGCGCCAGGGAGAGGCGTACGTGGGTCTCCGGGGCGTGGCGGCGTCCGGTGAGGTGGACGTGGGCCTGTTCGACGCCGTCGAGGTGGCTCGTCTCCTCGGTGAGGACGTGCTCCAGGGCCCGCCCGTGGAGCACCGCGCCCTCGCCGTCCCCGGTGTCGACGAAGAGGTGGCCCAGGCGCCGTCGGCGCAGTATCCCGACGAGCCACCACAGGGCGAGCAGGACCAGGACGGCGAGGGCGGCGAGGACGACCGGCCACCACCAGCCCTCGTCCCGCCACCGGGTCCGCTCCGCCTCGCTCAGCAGCACGTCGTCCCGCCCGTCGTGCAGCCACCAGGTCGGCGCCGGCGCTCCCAGCCCGATGGCGAGCACGGAGCCGCCGAGGGCGACCAGCACCAGGCCCGCGAGGCCGAGCAGAACACGGTTGACGACCCTGAGCACCGCCCTCACCCCTTCCGGCCCGGCCGCCGTACCCGCACCGACAGCGCGGGCGGGCGGGCCAGCCCCAGCCCGCGCACCGCGTCGGCGAGCACGACGTCCAGGTCGTCGCGTACGTGGTCCAGTTCACGGAAGTGCGACACCGCGCGCACCTCGGCCCGGCGCCGCCTCACCCGTACCCGCACCGACTGCACACCGGCGACCTCCATGGCCCGGTCCCGCAGCACCATCGCGGCGGCGTCCCGGTGGAGTCCGGCGCGTACGTCGGGATGGGTGCGGTGCATCGGGAGCAGCCGGCGCAGTCCGGGGGTCAGCGCCAGCAGGAGCAGCCACAGTCCGAGGGCGGTGGCGACCCCGGCGCCGACCAGCACCCAGGTGTCGTCCAGGGGCCGTTCGGCCAGCTGCGTGGACAGCTCCCGGCGCCAGCTCATGGCGGGCCGGTCGGCGCGCACCGCCGCGATGTCGTACAGGAACGCGCCCGCGATCACCAGGACCAGCAGCGCGAGCAGGCCTGCGGGGACGCGGCGCGACGACCAGAACCGCCGCCGCTCCTTCGTCCCGGCCTCCGGGGCGGGCGGGGGCGGGGAGCTCTTGTCGAGGACCGTGCCCGTGGGTTCGCTCATCGCGTCCTCCCCTGTGCCGCGGCGAGTGCCGCCGCCAGGTGCAGCCGCTCGACGTGGACGACGACCTCCGGTACGTGCATGCCGGCCAGCGTGCCCACCCGTTCGGTCACATGGCGGCGGACGTGCCCGCACCGGCCGCCGATGTCGCACGGGTAGTCGAGTTCGACGTGCACCCGCACGCGGGCGGTGCCGTCGTGCACGACGACGGTCGCGTGCGGCGGCGCGGCGTCCGGGTGCAGCGTGCCGACCGCCTCGCGGGCCGCCTGGGAGGCGATCTTCGCGACCACCCGGTCGGCGATCCTGGTCGCTCCGCGCTCGCCCGGCGCGACGACGGCCGGCACCGCGGCGAGCTCACCGGCCCCCGTGCTCACGTGCGTCACCGCCGCCGTTCGCTGCGGGGACGGAAGAAGTCGCCGAGCTCGTAGTCCCCTTCGAGGAACCGCCCGACCACGAACCCGACGGCTCCCAGGGCCGCCACCAGCAGGAAGGCGCCGAATCCGCCGAAGTACCCGGCGAAGCCCAGCGCCATTCCGGCGATCATGCCGACCACGGCCATGCTCATGGTGCGCTCCTCAGTTCATCGGTCGGGGTGAGTGGGTCACTGGAGCCGGGTCTCCGGTTCCTCTTCCTCCTCGTCGGGCAGTTTCACATCGCTGACCGCGATGTTGACCTCGACCACTTCGAGGCCCGTCATCCGCTCCACGGCCGCGATGACGTTCTCCCGTACGTCCCGCGCGACGTCGGAGATGGAGACGCCGTAGTCGACGACGATCTCCAGGTCGAGTGCGGTCTGTACCTCGCCGACCTCGGCCTTCACCCCGCGCGTCACCGCCTTCGAGCCGCCGGGCACCCGGTCGCGCACGGCCCCGAAGGTCCGGGACAGTCCGCTGCCCATGGCGTGCACGCCCACCACGTCCCGCGCGGCGAGCCCGGCGATCTTCTCCACGACGCCGTCGGCGATCGTGGTGCGGCCGCGGGTCGAGGGATCACCTCCGCCGCGCCGGGTGCCGCCCTTGCGTGCGGAGCTCTCCGGAAGGGTCTTCTCCGTCTCGGGGCCCCGGGTCGAGGTCCCCTCGGTCATGTCGGTCATCGCCGTTACGTCCCTTCGGTCGTCCTCCTTCGACCACCGTATGCGCGGTTGCGTGGTCGCGCGCCAGGGATGCGGCAGGCTGGAGGAATGACGACGGCGGACCGGTGGACGCAGGCAGTGCGACGACAGTTGGGTCTGGGCAGGTTCCTGCCCCTGGGCGGGCCCCGTGACGGGGCGTGGATCGCGGAGCGGGCGGCCGAGCCGGTACTGCGGCGGGCGGTGGCCCAGGGCGTGCCGGACGTGCGCCTGGGCTCCGTACGGATCTCGCTGGCCGACCCGGAGAGCGCGTCCGAGCCGGTGGTGCCGCCCCCACCGAGCGCGCTGCCCCCGGGTCCTTTGCGCCTGACGGCGGATTTCGCGGCGACGGCCTCGACGTCCGAGCCGCTGCCGACCACGGCGGCCCGCCTGCGGACGGCCCTGGCGGTGGCCGCGGCGGAGCGGCTCGGGCTGACGGTGGCGGAGGTGGACCTGCGGGTGACGGACCTGCTGGAGGGCGCACCGGAGCAGCAGCCGAGCGAGGAGGGCACCCCTGACACCGCCGAGAAGGAGGCCGGGCCGGACGCCCCTGCCGACTCCGACGAGGGCCGGGTGGCCGCGGCGGCCCTCGCCGTTCCCGGGGTGTCCCGCCTGACCGGCACGTTGGGCCGCCCGGTGCACCTGACGGAGCGCCCGGCCACCACGACCGCCCTGCCCCACCGCCACGCACGCGTGGACCTGGCAATCCGATCGGACCACCGCCCCCTGGAGGTGACCCGCGCGGTCCGCACGGCAGTCTCGGAGACCCTCCAGGATCACCCCACGGTGTCAGTCCTGGTAACAAACCTAGACTGAAACAAGCGCCCCAAAGGGGCGCGGGGAACTGCGCGACCAGCCCCGACGCACCCGCACGCGACCTACTCGCCGAGCCCCGCCAGATCCCGCAGCCGCCGAGCCTGCGCCGCACGCTCAGCAACACGCTGCTCCTCGTACGACCGATCCTGAGCGCCCCTCAACAGCGCCTTGGTCTCAACAACGGCATCACGCGGCGCAGCGAGCAGGGCGGAGGCAAGATCACTCACCGCCGCGTCCAACTCAGCGGCGGGCACGGCCACATTGGCCAACCCGGTGTTCACGGCCTCCTCGGCCATGACAAAGCGCCCGGTCGCACAGATCTCCAGCGCACGGGCGTACCCCACGAGCGCGACCAGCGGATGCGTGCCGGTCAGGTCGGGAACGAGCCCCAGGCTGGTCTCGCGCATGGCGAACTGCACGTCGTCGGCGACCACCCGCAGGTCACAGGCGAGGGCCAGCTGGAAACCGGCTCCGATCGCATGCCCCTGCACGGCAGCGATGGACACGATGTCGCTGCGCCGCCACCAGGTGAACGCTTCCTGGTACTCGGCGATGGTCGCGTCCAGCGTCGCGTCGTCGCCGCGTGCGAGATCGATGAACGACGGCTCGCCGTCGAAGCCCTCGGGCGTGAACGCCTGCCGGTCGAGCCCCGCGGAGAAGGACTTGCCCTCGCCGCGCAGCACCACGACCCGGACGGAGCCCGGCAGCAGCCGGCCCGCTTCGGTCAGCGCCCGCCACAGAGCGGGGCTCTGCGCGTTGCGCTTGGCCGGGTTGGTCAGCGTCACCGTGGCGATCGCGTCGTCGACGGTGAGCCGTACGCCGTCCTTGTCGAGTACGGGACTGACGGGACCGAGGTCCTGGGCGGACGAAGCCATGGGGCGCCTCCGATGGGTGCGGTCGTCTTCCGTGCCGTAGGGCGACGGGCTCGCGCCCATCCTGCGGCACAGTTAAGTGACTGCACAGTAACCACCCAGCCGGTCGGTCGGCCGACCGGGTGGCCACCATCGGGGACGCTCCGGGTCAGCCCGCGGCTTTCTTGCCGCGGGTCGCCCCGCCACGCCCTCGCAGCGTGACGCCCGACTCGCTCAGCATCCGGTGCACAAAGCCATACGAGCGGCCGGTCTCCTCGGCCAACGCCCGGATGCTCGCACCGGCGTCGTACTTCTTCTTCAGGTCTGCCGCGAGCTTGTCGCGCGCGGCGCCGGTCACCCGGCTGCCCTTCTTCAGAGTCTCGGCCACCCGTGCCTCCTCATGGGAAGTGCGCTCTGGTCTTCTCATGATCACCCCTACCGGGCTTCATGGCCACCCATTCGGCAAGGTCCGTGAGACAAGGTTGTGACGACAGGAGCGCATCCCCACATACGGAATGCGGGATTCCATCCGGCCTCGCCCATACCGCCGAACGGGTTCTTCCGCGAAGTGCCAGGTCAGAAAGACACGACGGCCGAGCCCCGGTCCATCAGGGGCTCGGCCGGAAAATCCGTGTAGGACACACCTCGGTACGAGGAGATCTCACACAGATGATGGATCACCGATGGGCCGAATGATCCATACGCCGTTGATCACGCCAGAGCGACGAGGTCCGCGTAGTCGGAGCCCCACAGGTCCTCGACGCCGTCCGGCAGCAGGATGATCCGCTCCGGCTGCAGCGCCTCGACGGCGCCCTCGTCGTGGGTGACGAGCACGACGGCGCCCTTGTAGGTGCGCAGCGCGCCGAGGATCTCCTCGCGGCTTGCGGGGTCGAGGTTGTTGGTCGGCTCGTCGAGCAGCAGCACGTTCGCCGAGGAGACCACCAGGGTCGCGAGGGCGAGGCGGGTCTTCTCGCCGCCGGAGAGCACCCCGGCGGGCTTGTCGACGTCGTCGCCGGAGAACAGGAACGAGCCGAGCACCTTGCGGACCTCGACGAGGTCCATGTCGGGCGCGGCCGAGCGCATGTTCTCCAGGACCGTGCGGTCGGGGTCGAGGGTCTCGTGCTCCTGGGCGTAGTAGCCCAGCTTGAGCCCGTGACCGGGCACGACGGCACCGGTGTCGGGCTGCTCGACGCCCGCGAGCAGGCGCAGCAGGGTGGTCTTGCCCGCGCCGTTGAGGCCGAGGATGACGACCCGGGAGCCCTTGTCGATGGCCAGGTCGACGTCGGTGAAGATCTCCAGCGAGCCGTACGACTTCGACAGGCCCTCCGCCATCAGCGGGGTCTTGCCGCAGGGCGCGGGCTCGGGGAAGCGCAGCTTGGCCACCTTGTCGGACTGGCGGACCTCCTCAAGGCCCGCGAGCAGCTTCTCGGCGCGGCGGGCCATGTTCTGCGCGGCGACCGTCTTGGTGGCCTTGGCGCGCATCTTGTCGGCCTGGGCGTTGAGCGCGGCGGCCTTCTTCTCGGCGTTCTGCCGCTCCCGCTTGCGGCGCTTCTCGTCGGCCTCGCGCTGCTGCTGGTAGAGCTTCCAGCCCATGTTGTAGATGTCGATCTGGGCCCGGTTGGCGTCCAGGTAGAACACCTTGTTGACGACCGTCTCGACCAGGTCGACGTCGTGGGAGATCACGATGAAGCCGCCGCGGTAGGTCTTGAGGTAGTCGCGCAGCCAGATGATCGAGTCGGCGTCGAGGTGGTTGGTCGGCTCGTCCAGCAGCAGGGTGTCCGCGTCGGAGAACAGGATCCGGGCCAGCTCGATACGGCGGCGCTGACCACCGGAGAGCGTGTGCAGGGGCTGGTTGAGCACCCGGTCCGGGAGCTTGAGCGCGGCGGCGATGGTGGCGGCCTCGGCCTCGGCGGCGTATCCGCCCTTGGTGAGGAACTCGGTCTCCTGGCGCTCGTACTGCTTGAGCGCCTTCTCGCGGGTGGCGCCCTGGCCGTTGGCGATGCGCTGTTCGTTCTCGCGCATCTTGCGGATCAGGACGTCCAGGCCGCGCGCGGAGAGGATGCGGTCGCGGGCGGGCATGTCGAGGTCGCCGGTGCGGGGGTCCTGCGGGAGGTAGCCGACGTCGCCGGAGCGGGTCACGGTCCCGGCGGCGGGGATGCCCTGGCCGGCGAGGACCTTGGTGAGGGTGGTCTTGCCGGCGCCGTTGCGGCCGACCAGGCCGATGCGGTCGCCCTTGGCGACGCGGAACGTGGCGTTTTCGATGAGGACGCGGGCACCGGCGCGCAGCTCGATACCGGAGGCGGAGATCACTGGTCAGACTCCAGAGCGGGTGGGTGGCGGGATGGGCGGCTGAGGTCGTTCCCGCCGTCTAATGCGCAAGGAGAATGGCCATAGGGGTCATTCTAACGGGGCAGTGCAAGCAGTTTTCCGCGTACGGGGGTCGCGAGGCCCGGGGCCGGGGCGCGTCGGGGGGCGTTGTCAGTGGCCGGTGCAAGACTGGGCGGCAGGTGGAATTGCCGGTCATGGCCGGTGATTTCCGGTGATCTCGGCTGCGACGACGACACAAGGGAGTGATCGTGATGGCAGGCACGGGCGACGGGCGTCCCAGCATCTACCCCACGCTGGTCTACGCGGACGCGAAGGCGGCGATCCGGCAGCTCACGGAGGCGTTCGGGTTCACGGAGCTGTCCGTGTACGAGGGTGAGGACGGCTCGGTGGTGCACGCGGAGCTGGTCCAGGGCAACGGCGGGGTGATGCTCGGCTCCAAGGGCACGGGCGGCGTCTTCGACAAGGCGATGAAGGACGCGGGCCCGGCCGGGGTGTACGTGGTGGTGGACGACGTGGACGCGCACCACCGGCGAGCGGTGGAGCACGGCGCGGAGATCGTGATGCCCCCGACCGACCAGGACTACGGCTCGCGGGACTACATGGCCCGTGACCTGGAGGGCAACATCTGGAGCTTCGGCACGTACGCGCCGGAGATCAGGGCGTAGGGCCGTCCGCCCGGGGGGCCCGCCCGGGGGGTGAGCGGGCCGGGGCGATCGGACAGGGAGTGCTCGGGCGGGGGGTGTGCTCGGGCGGGCCCGGGTGGGTCAGCCGCCGGTGTGGACCTGGAAGGCGGCTCGGCGGACGGCCTTGGCGAGGGCCGGGTCGGGGTGTGCGGCGGCGAGCGCGACCAGGACCTGCACGGTGCGCGGGTGTCCCACGGCCCGTACCTCGCTGAGCAGCGCGGGCACGGTCGGCTGCACGGCGGACTCCAGATGCCGTACCAGCATCGGCGCCTCGCCGTGGTCGGCGACGGCGGCGGCGGTGTCGACCCACAGCCAGGTGGCCTCCTCCCGGGTGAGGACCTCGTGGGCGTCCTCGGGGTCGGCGCCGTCGTGCTCGGCGAGCCACAGCAGGGCGTAGGGCCTGAGGGCGGGTTCGTCGAGGACGGCGCGGACCTCGGGCTCCGCGGGGGCGCCGACCACGCGCAGTGCCTCGAAGGCGAGGCCGCGCAGCAGGGCGTCCTCGCCGCGGGCGGCGTCGATCAGCTCGGTGACGGCACTGCCGACGGGGCGGGCGGCGAGCCAGGCGCGGTACTCGGCGCGGGCGGCGTTGGGCCGCAGCTGGGCGCAGCCGCGGAGCATGTCCTCGGCGCCCTGCTCGATGTTCCCGGCGGGGCTCTGGGCGGCCACGCAGATCTGCTCCAGCTTGACCCAGACCGCCCAGCTGCCGAGCGGGGTGAGCGTGGCCTGTCCGTCGCCGTAGGTGAGGGCGCCGACGGAGGCGAGGGCTTCGAGGGCCCAGTCGAGCAGCGGCTCGAGCGGGGTGTCGGTGGCTTCCGGTACGACGAGGGACGGCCGGGGGGCGTAGTCGATCTCGCAGCGTTCGGTGCGGAGCTCGGTGACGCGCTGGCGCAGCAGGTCGAGGAGTTGCGGCACCGGGACGGGGCCGGCGGAGAGCTGGAGGAAGGAGAGCACCTGGGGCATGGCCGAGACGACCTCGGCGACGGCGGCGGGCTCGTGGTCCTCGGGCTCCGGGTGCGCGAGCGACCAGGCGTCGAAGAGGGCGACCCAGCCGCGCAGTACGGCGCTGTCGTCGCGGTCCCAGGCGCGCAGCCGCCAGCCGGGGCGGGCGCTGTCGCCGTGCACCTCGACGAGTCCGGCGAGGCGGGCGGTGTCCCAGTCGGCGCGCACCTGAGCGGGGGTGAGGCCGAGGTCCCGGGCCGCGTGCTCGGCGGTGGCGTCGGAGAGGGTCGCCTTGCCGTCGC
>NZ_JAOCQE010000310.1 GCF_025290915.1 Streptomyces sp. 15-116A
CGTCGTGGTTCCGGTGGGTGCGACGGCTGTGGCTCATGGGGTGGGGGCGGGGGCTTCCGGGGAGCGGTCCGGGGCCGTGAGTGAGGAACGGCGTCGGGTCGTGACCGAGGAGCGGCCTGGTGGTGTGCCCGAGGAGCGGTCCGAGGCCGGTGAGCGAGGGGAATCCGCCGGCCGCTCGGGGATTGAATCCGGAGCGGGCTCAGAGGCGCACGCCCGCCCCCGAACCGAATCCGAGCCCGGTTTCCGGCAGGAATCCCGCTCCCCCTCCGCGCACCGCCCAGGAGCGGCGTCCGCATCCCCCTCACCCTCCCCTTCCGCCGATCCCTCGCGCGCCGGCAGCCGGCCGGGCGAGGGCCGGGAGCGGCCCGGGCGGCACATCGACGAGGAGGAACCGCCCCGCGCGGAGCGCGAGCACGGCGACCGGGGCGAGGCGGAGGAACCGGGCGTGGGCGTCGCACCCAAGAAGCCGGGCCGCGACTCCGGCACCGGAGACGCCGAGGCAGCCTCCCGGGCACCAGGCACGGGCGCGGCCGTCCCGGAGGCGGAGGCAACGGCCTCGGACCAGGCCCCATCGGCATCACCGGCGTCGGACGCCGTCGCCGGCCCGGAACAGAGCGTCGAGCCGGTGCTGCGGATCCTCCCGCTGGGCAGCGGCCTGGTCCTCATCGGCCTCGGCTGCGGCCTGGCATTCCTGGGCCTCAGATTGCGCCGGGGCTGAGCACCCACGCCGCACGGCCCGGCCGTCTGCTCGGCACCTGCTGCTTCACCGCCGCCTGCCGCATCAGCGCGCAGCAGTACCTGCTGCACCGGCAGCACCCAGGGCCCATGGCAACCGCGGCCCTGACGGCACCCGCCGCGTCGCCGCCACCCGCGGCACCGGCACGCCGACCGAGCCAGCTCTGACGCCAACGCCAGCCGCACCATCGCGGCACCGGCAGCATCATCATCGCCACCTGCCCCACCATGCGCCCAGCGACCCCAGGCCATGCAACGACGCCAACTGGCTCACTTGCCCTCGCACCGGCACGCCGACCGCCCCAGGCGCCACGACAACACCCGCCGCACTCACCGCACCCCCGCCCCCAAGCCGGCGGCACGCCTACGGCGCCACCAGCACCACCTTCCCCACATGCCCGCTCTCCTCGACCACCCGGTGGGCCTCGGCCGCCTCCGGCATCGGGAGCTCGCGGTCGATGACCGGGCGGACACGGCCCCCGGCGATCAGCGGCCACACGTGTTCCCTCACGGCCGCCACGATCGCCGCCTTCTCCTCCAGCGGGCGGGCCCGCAGCGAGGTCGCGCTGATGGCGGCGCGCTTGGCGAGGAGGCGGCCGATGTTCAGCTCGCCCTTGACGCCGCCCTGCATCCCGATGATCGCGAGCCGCCCGTTCACGGCGAGCGCCTTGACGTTGCGGTCCAGGTACTTGGCGCCCATGTTGTCGAGGATGACGTCCGCGCCGGCGCCGTCCGTCGCCTTCTCAAGCTCCTCGACGAAGTCCTGCTCGCGGTAGTTGATCAGGATGTCGGCGCCCAGCTCGGCGCACCGCTCCAGCTTCTCCTCGGTGCCCGCGGTGACGGCGACCTTCGCGCCGACTGCCTTGGCGAGCTGGATCGCCATGGTGCCGATGCCGCTGGAACCGCCGTGCACCAGGAGGGTCTCGCCGGGACGGAGGTGCGCGATCATGAAGACGTTGGACCAGACCGTGCAGACGACCTCGGGGAGCGCCGCGGCCTGCTTGACGTCGAGGCCCTCGGGGACGGGGAGGAGCTGCCCGGCCGGTACGGCGACCTTCTCGGCGTAACCGCCGCCGGAGAGCAGCGCGCAGACCTCGTCGCCGACGGCCCAGCCGCCCACACCGGAGCCGAGCGCGGCGATCCGTCCGGAGCACTCCAGGCCGGGGTGGGGAGAAGCGCCGGGGGGCGGGTCGTAGTGGCCCTGCCGCTGGAGGATGTCGGCGCGGTTCACGGCCGCGGCCACTACCTCGACCAGCACCTCGCCCTCACCGGGCACGGGGTCGGGCGCCTCCTCCCACACCAGCGCCTCGGGCCCACCGGGTTCGGAAATCGTGATCGCATGCATGAGGGGGACGCTACTCCTCAGCCCCACTCCGCACCCCGCCCTCCTCCCCGAGCCCTCCGTCTCCGGTCGGTGCCGTCTCCGTCATTCGGCCCGTTCCCCGGAAATCCATGTGCGGGAGCGATGAGTTTGGGCGACGGTAAAGGTCTCTCCATGCGTAGCCCAAGCACGCGGAAGGACCCCCAGCATGAGCACGCAGACGTCCGGCCTGGCGATCGAGACCGCCGGCCTGGTCAAGACCTTCGGTGAGACACGGGCCGTCGACGGCGTCGATCTCGCCGTACCGGCCGGCACGGTGTACGGGGTCCTCGGCCCGAACGGCGCCGGCAAGACCACCACCGTGAAGATGCTCGCCACGCTGCTGCGCCCGGACGGCGGTGAGGCGCATGTCTTCGGGCACGACGTGGTGCGCGAGGCCGACGAGGTACGCGGCAGGGTGAGCCTCACCGGCCAGTACGCCTCCGTGGACGAGGACCTCACCGGCACCGAGAACCTGGTGCTGCTGGCCCGGCTCCTCGGTCACCGCAAGCCCGCAGCCCGCACCCGCGCCGCCCAGCTCCTGGAGGCCTTCGGCCTCACGGACGCGGCCGGCAAGCAGGTCAAGCACTACTCGGGCGGCATGCGGCGCCGTATCGACATCGCCGCGTCCATCCTCAACACCCCCGACCTGCTGTTCCTCGACGAGCCGACCACCGGCCTGGACCCGCGCAGCCGCAACCAGGTGTGGGACATCGTGCGCGCGGTGGTCGCCCAGGGCACCACCGTGCTGCTGACCACGCAGTATCTGGACGAGGCCGACCAGCTGGCGTCCCGGATCGCGGTCATCGACCGCGGCAAGGTGATCGCCGAGGGCACCAAGGGCGAGCTGAAGGCGTCCGTCGGCGCCGGATCCGTCCATCTGCGGCTACGAGATCCGGATCAACGGCCCCTCGCGGCCGACCTGTTGCGGCGCGCGCTGGACGCCCAGGTGCAGGCCGAGCCCGACCCGGTGGCGCTGACCGCCCGGCTCGGTGCGGCGGCGAGCCAGGACAGCGCCGCCGAGCAGGCCTCCCGCGCGCTGAGCGAACTGTCCGCCGCCGGCATCACGGTCGACAACTTCTCGCTCGGCCAGCCCAGCCTGGACGAGGTGTTCCTCGCCCTCACCGGGCACGACACCCACACGTCCGGCGCCGACGACTCCGCCCACTCCCACGACCCGAAGGACGAGGTGGCGGCATGAGCACCGCGACGACCCCCGAGAGCACCGAACTCGCCCCGGTCAGGACCGAGTCCCTCGCCGAGCTGCTGGTCACCAAGGAGCGTCCGCCGCGGCCCAGCGCCTGGTCGGCCTCCCTCACCTTCGGCTGGCGCGCGATGCTCAAGATCAAGCACGTTCCGGAGCAGCTCTTCGACGTCACCGCCTTCCCGATCATGATGGTGCTGATGTACACGTACCTGTTCGGCGGGGCGCTGGCCGGGTCGCCGGAGGAGTACATCCAGTTCCTGCTGCCGGGCATCCTGGTGATGTCGGTCGTGATGATCACGATGTACACCGGTGTCTCGGTCAACACGGACATCGAGAAGGGCGTCTTCGACCGCTTCCGCAGCCTGCCGATCTGGCGGCCGTCGACCATGGTCGGCTATCTGCTGGGCGACGCCCTGCGCTACACCATCGCGTCGGTCGTGATGCTCACCGTCGGCATCATCCTCGGCTACCGCCCGGACGGCGGGGTCGGCGGTGTGGTCACCGGGATCGCGCTGCTGGTGGTGTTCTCGTTCGCGTTCTCGTGGATCTGGACGATGTTCGGGCTGATGCTGCGCACCGAGAAGTCGGTGATGGGCGTCAGCATGATGGTGATCTTCCCGCTGACCTTCCTGTCGAACGTGTTCGTCGATCCGAGCACCATGCCGGGCTGGCTGCAGGCGTTCGTCAACAACAGCCCCATCACCCACCTCGCCTCGGCGGTGCGCGGGCTGATGGCGGGCGAATGGCCCGCCGACGAGATCGCCTGGACGCTGGGCTGGGCGGGCCTGTTCGTGCTGGTCTTCGGGCCGATCACGATGCGGCTGTACAACCGCAAGTAGACCGGCCGGAGATCAGCCGCGGGGGAGCGGGCGAATGTCGGGCGCGATCTGTGTGCCCGGCGTCGCCCGCACGATCGTGATCAGACGGTCGGTCAGCTGCACCGTCCCCACATCGGGATCGTCGTAGCCGAGCACCCGGTGTCCGCGCACCACGCTCACCACCAGGTCGGCGAGTTCGCGCGGCGTCTTGCCCACCTCGGCCTTTATGGCGGGGCGTTCCACGATGTCGAGCCCCGAGCCCTGCTGGATGAGATCCTCCATCACCATGCCGGCCGCGGGGCTGAGCACGGACAGGCCGAGGAGCCGTCCGGCGGCGCTGGCGCTGGTGATGACCGCGTCGGCGCCCGACTGCTTCAGCAGCGGCGCGTTCTCCTCCTCCCGCACGGCGGCCACGATCTTCGCGCCCCGGTTGAGCTGGCGGGCCGTCAGCGCCACCAGCACCGCCGTGTCGTCGCGCTGGGTGGCGATGATGATCTGCCTCGCCCGGTACACCTCGGCACGCTTGAGCACCTCGCTGCGCGTCGCGTCCCCTATGACACCCGCGAAGCCGTCGGCGGTGGCGGCGTCGATCGCCTTGCTGCTGGGGTCGACCACGACGACCTGCTCCTTGCGCAGCCCGGTCGCGCAGACCGTCTTGATCGCCGACCTGCCCTTGGTGCCGAATCCGACGACGACAGTGTGATCGCGCAACGTGGACCTCCAGCGGTTCAGTCGCCACTCCTCCCGGGTGCGTTCGGTGAGGGCCTCGAGGGTGGTGCCGACCAGGATGATCAGGAACAGTACGCGCAGCGGCGTGATGACGAAGATGTTGGTGAGCCGGGCCGTGTCGCTGACCGGTGTGATGTCGCCGTATCCGGTGGTGGAGAGGGTGACGGTCGCGTAGTAGAAGCAGTCGAGGAGATCGAGGTCGCCGCCGGCGTTGTCGTTGTAGCCGCCGCGGTCGGCGTACACGATGAAGGCGGTCACCACGAGCACCACCAGGGCGATGGACAGCCGCTTGGTGACCTGGCGGATCGGATGCTCCACCATCTTCCTCGGGAGTTTCACCCGATGGGTCACCAGATGCTCGTCCGCCTGGCGCGCGATGACGTCCTGGCCCGGAAGTTTCACGTGAAACACACCCCGATTCCCCCGGACGCCCAGGGCAGGTCGAGCAGTTCCGTCTCCTGACCGGGCCGTGCGCCGCCCGGTGGTACGACGGCCAGCGCGTCCGCCGCCGCGATGCCCCGCAGCATGGCCGGACCGTTGTACAGCAGCGGCAGCGCCCGGTCGCCGCGCAGCGCCACGGGGATCAGCCGGGTGTCGCACGGATGTCCCTGTACGCCGTCCCGCAGCGGCAGCGTGTACGGCTCGGGGGCGGGGCGGGCCGCGAGGGTGCGCAGCAGCGGCTCGGCGAGGGTGAGCAGCCCGGAGACGGCGGCGAGGGGATTGCCGGGCAGCCCGACCAGGTGCTGGTGCTCCTTGATGCGGGCCATCAGCATCGGGTGGCCGGGGCGCACCTTCACGCCGTCCACCAGGAGGTCGGCGCCGATGCGCCGCAGGGTGGGGTGGACGTGGTCGACGGGGCCCGCGGCGGTGCCGCCGGTGGTGACGACGACCTCGGCGTCGGAGGCGGTGACCGCCTCGTACAGGGCGTCGGCGTCGTCGCGGATCCGGCGGACGGCGGTGACCTCGGCGCCCAGGGCGCGCAGCCAGGACGGCAGCATCGGGCCGAGTGCGTCCCGGATCAGACCGTCGTGCGGCAGGCCCTCGGTGAGCAGTTCGTCGCCGAGGACGAAGACGTCGGCACGGGGCCGGGGGACGGCGGTGAGGGTGTCGTAGCCGGCCGCCGCGGCGAGGCCCAGCACGGCCGGGGTCACCACGGTGCCGGCGGGCAGCAGGTGGTCGCCGTTGCGGCATTCCTGGCCCCGGGGGCGGATGTCCTGGCCGTGCGAGACGGTGTTCTGGGCGTGGGGCGCGGCGACGTGCAGGCGGCCCTTGTCGTCGATGTGGCCGTGCTCGCTGCGCAGGACGGCGGTGGTGTCCGGGGGGATGCGGGCGCCGGTGGCGATGCGGACGGCCTCGCCGTCGGTGAGCGGGGCGTGCGCGGTGTGCCCGGCGAGGACGCCCTTCTCCCGTACGTCCCAGGGGCCGGGCCCGGAGACCGCCCAGCCGTCCATCGCCGAGGTGTCGAAAGAGGGCAGGTCGGTGAGGGCGGTGAGGGGGGCGGCCAGGGTGAGGCCCAGGGTGTCGGCGAGGGGCACCTGGACGGGGGTGCTGTGGCCGCTGCGCCCGCCGGTGCCCTGGCGTGCGGCCTGCGCGGCGACCGTCCGGGCGTCGGCCCATTCGATCGCGCGGTCGTGCCGGTCGCCGCCGTGACTCCCGGCGGTCTGCGGCGAGGTGCCCGGGGGCTGTGGGATGCCCGTGGGGCGTGGGGGGTTGTCGTTCACGAGGGCGAGCGCCTCCTCGACGTCGAGGTCATCGGCGTCCTCGTCGGCCCGGGTGGCGTGTGTGTTCATCCTGCGTCCGGGCGGGTGTCGGGGGTGGCGTCCGGGGCGACGTCCCCGGCGGGGGCGCCGTCCGCGGACGGGGTGCCGTCCGCCGTGGCCTCGTCGGCCCAGCGTCGGGCGAGG
>NZ_JAOCQE010000311.1 GCF_025290915.1 Streptomyces sp. 15-116A
ACCGCCTGCCCCGGCTGCGGCAGCCGGGACTCGCTCAGCGCCCTCGCCCGGTCGACGGCCGCCTGCCACTGCTCCAGCTGGCGGCGGCCCACCCGCTGCCCGAAACCGTTCAGCGCGGCCAGCGCCTGCACGTTCGCCGGCATGGCGAGCGCCGCCTCGACGATGGCGGCGTCGGAGAGCACCTTGCCCGGCGAGACGTCCCGGCGCTGGGCGATCCGGTCCCGCGTCAGCCACAGCTCGCGCACGACGGCCATCTGCCGGCGCCGGCGCACCTTGTGCATGCCGGAGGTGCGCCGCCAGGGGTCCTTGCGCGGCTCGGGCGGCGGCGCGGAGGCGATCGCGTCGAACTCCTGCCGGGCCCACTCCAGCTTGCCCTGCCGGTCCAGCTCCTTCTCCAGCGCGTCCCGCAGATCGACGAGCAGCTCGACGTCGAGCGCGGCGTAGCGCAGCCAGGGCTCGGGCAGCGGGCGGGTGGACCAGTCGACGGCGGAGTGCCCCTTCTCCAGGACGAAGCCCAGCACGTTCTCCACCATCGCGCCGAGCCCGACCCGGGGGAACCCGGCGAGGCGTCCGGCCAGCTCGGTGTCGAAGAGGTGCGTCGGCACCATCCCTATCTCGCGCAGACAGGGCAGGTCCTGGGTCGCGGCGTGCAGCACCCACTCGACCCCGGACAGCGCCTCGCCCAGACCGGTCAGGTCGGGGCAGGCGACGGGGTCGACGAGCGCCGTGCCGGCGCCCTCGCGGCGCAGCTGCACCAGGTAGGCGCGCTGTCCGTAGCGGTAGCCGGAGGCGCGCTCCGCGTCGACGGCGACGGGGCCGGTGCCAGCGGCGAAGGCGGCGATCACCTCGGCGAGGGCGGCCTCGTCCGCGATCACGGGCGGAATGCCGTCACGGGGCTCCAGCAAAGGGATCGGCGCCTCCGTAGCAGAAGATCCGTCGTCGTCCGGAGGAGCGCCTCCGGTGGTTCGCAGTGATGTGTCTGCTGCGGTGTCGTGGGCGTCGGTCACCTGTCAAGAGTATCCGGGCCACGAAGCCGCCCGCCGACGGAACGTTCCGTCGACGGGCGGGGGAGGGGCGTGTTCCGGTCAGGTCGGCAGGGGGAGCGGAGGGGATCGGCGGTGCGGTGGAGCCGGGAGAAGCGGCGGGCGCGGGGGAAGCGAGGGGCGCGGGGAAGCGGTCAGTGGATGATGCCGGTCCGCAGGGCCACCGCCACCATCCCTGCGCGGTCGCCCGTGCCGAGCTTGCGGGCGATGCGGGCGAGGTGGCTCTTGACGGTCAGCGCGGACAGGCCCATGGAGACGCCGATCGCCTTGTTCGACTGGCCCTCCGCCACCAGCCGCAGCACCTCGACCTCACGGCCGGACAGTTCGCGGTAGCCGCCCGGGTGGCTCGGGGCGCCCGGGGGGCGGCGGTGCAGACGGGCGGCGGCGGCGCCGATGGGGGCGGCACCCGGGCGGGTGGGGAGCCCGAGGTTGGTGCGGGTGCCGGTGACGACGTAGCCCTTGACTCCGCCGGCCAGGGCGTTGCGTACGGCGCCGATGTCGTCGGCGGCGGACAGGGCGAGCCCGTTGGGCCAGCCGGCGGCGCGGGTCTCGGACAGCAGGGTGAGGCCGGAACCGTCCGGCAGATGGACTTCGGCGACGCAGATGTCGCGGGGGTTGCCGATGCGGGGACGAGCCTCCGCGACGGACGAGGCCTCGATGACATCGCGCACACCGAGCGCCCACAGGTGGCGGGTGACGGTGGAGCGGACACGCGGGTCGGCCACGACCACCATGGCGGTCGGCTTGTTCGGGCGGTAGGCGACCAGGCTTGCGGGCTGCTCGAGGAGAACGGACACCAGGCCTCCTGGGGTGCGGGACGGGGCCGGCTCGTGGGGGTGAAGCCGGGACGAACCGTGCTTTCAAGGTCACAGTCGTCTTCGGCAGCAAACCCGGTGTCCTTTAGAGAATGATCACGATCCGGTGAGTAACAATTCGTGCAATTCGGACACGCGGTCGATCATTCGAAGATCGAACGGTTTCGGTACGGTTCGCAACGCGTCCGAAAGTGGCCGTATCGACAAAGTGATCCGCCCGAACGGAGGCATGCGGTCCCGCCTGCGCCCGATCAGCGCGACTGGGGCCCCCGCCGCTGCGGCAGCGTCACCACCGACGCGTCCCCCGGACCGGCCGGCGGCAGCCCCGCCACCTGCGCCAGCAGATCGCACCAGGCCGCCAGATGCGACGCCGTGTCCGGCACCCCGCCCAGCTGCTCCCGGGGCGTCCACGAGGCACGAATCTCGATCTGCGAGGCCGAAGGACGCTCCGACAGCCCGCCGAAGTAGTGCGAGCTCGCCCGCGTCACCGTCCCGCTCGGCTCGCCGTACGTCAGCCCCCGCGCGGCCAGCGCCCCGGTCAGCCACGACCAGCACACGTCCGGCAGCAGCGGATCCGCCGCCATCTCCGGCTCCAGCTCCGCCCGCACCAGCGTCACCAGCCGGAACGTGCCCCGCCAGGCGTCGTGACCGGCCGGATCGTGCAGCAGCACCAGCCGCCCGTCGGCCAGATCCTGGTCGCCGTCGACGACCGCCGCCTCCAGCGCGTACGCGAACGGCGCGAGCCGCTTCGGCGCACTCGTCGGCTCCACCTCGATCTGCGGCCGCAGCCGCGCGCCGAGCAGCGCGTCCACCGCGGCCCGGAAGGGCAACGGGGGCGCACCCCCCTGACCGGGTTCCTCCCCGGTGTCCTTCGCCTCGTCCATTCCGCCAGCGCCGTCCGACAGTCGTCCCTGAGCCGCAGCCATGCGGGGAAGATTAAGCGGAACCGCGCCCCGGCGCAGGGAGGGACACAGGCGCCGCCCGGCGGTGTCCGGATCGTGTCCCGCGTGCGCCGCGCACCCGGGGTGCCCTGCGGTCCGGTGGCGCGCGGAGGGCGTGCGAGACTTGCCGGTGTGAGTGCCAACGGAAGCCCGACGGGCCAGCAGCCGACCCCGACGTACGACAGCGCCTTCCTCAAGGCGTGCAGGCGCGAGCCCGTGCCGCACACCCCGGTGTGGTTCATGCGGCAGGCCGGGCGCTCACTGCCGGAGTACCGCAAGGTGCGCGAGGGCATCGGCATGCTCGAGTCCTGCATGCGACCCGATCTCGTCACCGAGATCACCCTCCAGCCGGTGCGCCGGCACGGCGTGGACGCGGCGATCTACTTCAGCGACATCGTCGTCCCCCTCAAGGCCATCGGCATCGACCTCGACATCAAGCCCGGCGTCGGCCCGGTCGTCCAGCAGCCGGTGCGCACCCGCGCCGACCTGGCCCGGCTGCGCGATCTGACCCCCGAGGACGTCTCCTACGTCACCGAGGCGATCGGCCTGCTCACCCGCGAACTCGGCTCCACCCCGCTGATCGGCTTCGCGGGCGCCCCGTTCACCCTCGCGAGCTACCTCGTCGAGGGCGGACCGTCCCGCACGTACGAGAACGCCAAGGCGATGATGTACGGCGACCCGGAGCTCTGGGCCGACCTGCTCGACCGCCTCGCCGAGATCACGGCCGGCTTCCTGAAGGTGCAGATCGAGGCCGGCGCCTCCGCCGTCCAGCTCTTCGACTCCTGGGCCGGTGCGCTCGCCCCCGCCGACTACCGGCGCTCGGTGCTGCCCGCCTCCGCGAAGGTCTTCGACGCCGTGGCCGGCTACGGCGTCCCGCGCATCCACTTCGGTGTCGGCACCGGTGAGCTGCTCGGCCTGATGGGCGAGGCCGGCGCGGACGTCGTCGGCGTCGACTGGCGCGTCCCGCTCGACGAGGCCGCCCGCCGCGTCGGCCCCGGCAAGGCACTCCAGGGCAACCTCGACCCGACCGTGCTGTTCGCCGGGCGCGAGGCCGTGGAGACGAAGACCCGCGAGGTGCTCGAGACGGCGGCGGGCCTGGAAGGCCACGTCTTCAACCTCGGCCACGGCGTCATGCCGTCCACCGACCCGGACGCGCTCACCCACCTCGTCGAGTACGTCCACACGCAGACCGCCCGCTGAGTTCGGATACAGCACCGCTGAACGCAGCGGGGCGGTCGTGCGTATCTCTCGGCAACGCCCGCCGCTCGGGGAAGGGGCGGCGGGGCCGACGTGAGGAACAGGCGATGAACGACCGAGTGACCCCTGCGGTGCAGGCGCTGCCGGACGGGGAGGCCGAGCTCACGCTCGTGGTGCGGCTTCCGTGGGAGGACGTGGCCCGGCTGGGACAGGAGGCGGGGCGGCTGGCCGCGCAGACGCAGCGGGCGGTGACGCTGGACGAGGCGGTGAGCCACCGCTTGCGCTCGGCCCGGACGGCGGCGCATGCGAAACCGGCGGGAGAGCAACCCCCTCCCGCGGTGGCTTCGGCGGCGTCGGTCTCGTCGTTGCCTGCGCGGGCGGCGGCGCCGGCTGAGCAGGCTCGGCAGGCCATCGATCGGATCAATGGGGCCGGCTGAGGCTGCGTCGCGGGGTGCGGGTTGTCTGTGGCTGAGCGCGCCCACGCGGCGGAGCCGCATATATGGACACAGCCCCGCGCCCCTAGGTGGGTTGTCCTACTGCTCTTGATGCCCTGCGGGCTGCTACCAGGATGGGGTCCCACACGGGAGAGAACGGTGGGGCGTAGCCCAGGTCCAGGGCGGTCATCTGGTCGACCGTCATGGCTGCTGTCAGGGCCACGGCCGCGATGTCGACCCTCTTGCCCGCGCCCTCCCTGCCGACGATCTGGACGCCCAGGAGGCGGCCCGTGCGGCGTTCGGCCAGCATCTTCACCGTCATGGAGGAGGCGTTCGGGTAGTAGCCCGCTCGGCTGGTCGACTCGATGGTGGCGGTGACGTACTGGAGGCCCACCCTGCGCGCGTCCTTCTCGCGCAGGCCCGTGCGGGCGATCTCCAGGTCGCAGACCTTGCTGACGGCCGTGCCGACGACGCCGGGGAACGTGGCGTAACCGCCGGCGGCGTTCGCGCCGATGATCTGGCCGTGCTTGTTGGCGTGGGTGCCGAGCGGGACGTGCCGCTCCTGGCCGGAGACCAGGTCGAGCACCTCGACACAGTCACCGCCGGCCCAGATGTTCTCGTGGCCCCGGACGCGCATCGACCGGTCGGTGAGCAGTCCGCCGTGGCTGCCGAGGGGAAGGCCCGCCGCACGCGCGAGGGCCGTCTCGGGGCGTACGCCGATGCCCAGGACGACCACGTCCGCCGGGAACTCGGCGTCCTCCGTGCCGACCGCGCGCACCCGGCCGTCGTCGCCGGTGAGGAGCTTGGTGACCTCCGTGCCGTTCACCATGGTGATGCCCATGCCCTCCATCGCCTCGCGCACCAGGCGCCCCATGTCTGGGTCGAGGGTGGCCATGGGCTCCTCGCCGCGGTTGACGGCCGTCACCTCGTAGCCGCGTTTGATCATCGCCTCGGCCATCTCCACGCCGATGTACCCGGCGCCGACGACCACCGCACAGCGGCCACGCGTGCGTGCCAGCGTGTCCAGCAGGGCCTGCCCGTCGTCCAGGGTCTGCACCCCGTGCACCCCGGGCGCGTCCACGCCGGGCAGCTCCGGGCGGACCGGGCGGGCCCCGGTCGCGATCACGAGCTTGTCGTACGACGTCCAGGACTCGGCGCCGGAATCGACGTCACGCGCGCGTACCCGCTGCCGGTCGACGTCGATCTCCGTGACCTCGGTGCGCAGGCGCAGGTCGATGTCCCGCGCGCGGTGCTCCTCGGGGGTGCGGGCGATCAGCCGGTCCCGCTCGGGCACGTCACCGCTCACCCAGTACGGGATGCCGCAGGCCGAGTAGGAGGTGAAGTGGCCGCGTTCGAAGGCGACGATCTCCAGCTCGTCCGGCCCCTTGAGGCGGCGGGCCTGGGACGCCGCGGACATCCCCGCGGCGTCACCGCCGATCACCACCAGGCGTTCCCTCGCACCCCGCGCATCGCTCATGTTCATGCGAACACGCTACGGGGGCAGGTCATTTCAGGCCCGCTCAGCTCCCGTCGTTCTCCCCGTCGGTGCCCTGCGGGGGCGCGGGCCGTGTGGCGGGCCGGGCCGGGAGCGGGCCCAGGGCGGTCGTCGCGGGCGCCGGCTCCGGGCGGCGCGGCAGCCGGGGACGTACGACCTTCAGCCACAGCAGGAGCAGCAGGACCGTCACCGCGGCGAACGGCAGCACCGCGCCGATGGCCACCACGACCCAGCGCAGCATCGTCACGAACGCGTTCCAGCCGCCCGCGAGCGCGTCCAGGAAACCGGGGTCCTCGTCCTTCTCGGCCTCCTTCACCGGCTTCTCGGACAGGGAGAGCGTGATCGTGGCCAGGCTCGTGCGGTCCTTCAGGGACTTCTGCTGGGCGAGCAGGGACTCCAGGTCGGCCTGGCGGGTGCTCAGTTCGCCCTCCAGGGTGACCACGTCGCTGAGCTTGGTGGCCTGGTCCATCAGCTCGCGGATGCGGGCGACGCTGGCGCGCTGCGACTTGATGCGGCTGTCCACGTCGACCACCTGGTCGGTGACGTCCTCGGCCTTCGCCTCGCGCTCCAGGAGCTTGCCCGCGCCCTCCAGCTCGGTGAGCACTTCCTCGTACTTCTCGGCGGGCACGCGCAGCACCACGCGCGTGTAGCCGTGGCCGTCCGAGTCCCGGGTGGTGGTCTCGTTGCCCACGTAGCCGCCCGCGTTCTCGGTGGTGGTGCGAGCCTCGGCCAGCGCCTTCGGGGCGTCCTTGACCTGCACCGTCAGGGAGGCGGTGCGGATGATGTGGGCGGTGGGGGCGGTGGGGGCCTTCGG
>NZ_JAOCQE010000312.1 GCF_025290915.1 Streptomyces sp. 15-116A
CCACCCCCGGCACGGGCAAGATCAACCTCGACAAGGGCCGCGTCAGCCTCCAGAAGAACCAGACCGTCTCCCTCATCAAGGGCGGCCGCCCCCTGCTCTCCCAGGTCAAGATGGGCCTCGGCTGGGAGCCTGCCTACCGCGGCAAGGACATCGACCTCGACGCCTCGGTCATCGCCTACGGCCCCCAGCGCAACCACATCGACAGCTGCTACTTCGGCAAGCTCCAGATCGTGGGCGGCGCGATCCGCCACTCCGGCGACAACCTCACCGGCGAGGGCGGCGGAGACGACGAGGTGATCACGGTCGACCTCGGCCGCCTCCCCATGGACGTCACGGGCCTGGTCTTCACGGTCAACTCGTTCTCCGGCCAGAAGTTCACCGAGGTCGCCAAGGCCTACTGCCGCCTCCTGGACGGCACCACCGGCGAGGAACTCGTCCGCTTCGACCTCACCAGCGCCGAACCGCAGACGGGCGTGATGATGGCCAAGCTCATCCGCCAGTTCTCCGGCGAGTGGGAGATGACGGCGATGGGCGACTTCGTGAAGTCCCGCACGGTCAGGGGGATGGTCAAGCCGGCCGCCCAGGCGCTGTAGAGGCGACCCGCACCGCAGGGCGCCCCCGTCGCGGGGGCGCCGGCAGGGGCACCGGCGGCTCAGCCCCGCAACCCCTCCATCAGCAACCCCACATACCGGCGGAGCCGCGCCCCCGCGCCCTCCCCGTCGTCGACGCCCTCGCACGCGATCGCCACCCCGTGCACCAGCCGCAGAACGTCGATCGGCTCGACGTCCCGCCGCAGCACCCCCGCCTCCTGCGCCGCCCCCACCAGCCGCGCGACGGCACTCTTCAACGGATCGCAGCAGTCGGAAGCGTCCCGTACGTCCCGCACGGTCCCGTCGCCCCCGCCGACGGAGGAACTCAACAGCGCCCGCAGCCCCCGCACTCGGACCATCCCGGCGCCGAGTTCACCCAGCCACTCCACCAGCGCCTCACCCGGCGGCAGCCGCTCCGCCAGCTCACCGGCCCGCGCCGCGATCGCGTCGATCCGGTCGGCGTAGGCGGCCTCCAGCAGCGCCCGCCGGGTGGGAAAGTGCCGGTAGAGCGTGCCGGAACCGACACCGGCCTGCTTGGCGATGTCGTCGAGCGAGGCCCCCTCGCCCTGCGCGGCGAACGCCTCCACCGCCGCGGCGAGCAACCGCTCACGATTCCGCCGAGCGTCCGCGCGCATGGACCTGACCTGCGCCATCCGTCACTCCTCGGCCCGGGAACCCTCCCCGTACCCTACCGAGCCCGCCCGATCCCCCTCCCGGCTCAGAACAGCGCGCTGTACGCGTTCAACGCCGGCTGTCCGCCCAGATGCGCGTACAGCACGGTCGACTCCCGCCCGATCTCGCCGCGCGACACCAGATCGATCATCCCGGCCATCGACTTCCCCTCGTAGACGGGATCGGTGACCATCCCCTCCGTCCGCGCGGCGAGGCGCATCGCCTCCAGTGTCGTCTCGTCCGGGATCCCGTACACCCCCGCGTGATAGCGCTCGTCCAGCTCCACGTCCGCTTCGGTCAGCTCCTGCCGTACGCCGATGAGCCGGCCGGTGCCGTGGGCGATCCGTGCGATCTGCTCACGTGTGGCGGCGGGCTTGGCGGAGGCGTCGATGCCGATCACGCGCCGCCGCCGTCCGCCCGCCTCCTCCAGCGCGCGGAACCCGGCCACCATCCCGGCCTGCGTGGATCCGGTCACCGAGCAGACGATCACGGTGTCGAAGAAGACGCCCAGCTCCCGCTCCTGCTCGGCGACCTCGTACGCCCACCGCGCGAACCCGAGCCCGCCGAGCGGATGGTCGGAGGCGCCGGCCGGGATGGCGTATGGCGTGCCGCCTGACTCCTCGACCTCGCGCAGCGCCTGCTCCCAGCTCTCCTTGAACCCGATGCCGAAGCCGGCCCGCACCAGCCGCACATCGGCCCCGGCCAGCCGGCTGATGAGAATGTTGCCGACCCTGTCGTACACCGAGTCCGGCCAGTTCACCCAACTCTCCTGTACGAGCACGCACTTGAGCCCCGCACGGGCAGCGACGGCGGCGACCTGACGGGTGTGGTTGGACTGCACCCCGCCGATGGAGACGAGGGTGTCGCAGCCCTGCGCGAGCGCGTCGGCGACCAGGTACTCCAGCTTGCGGGTCTTGTTCCCGCCGTACGCCACCCCGGAGTTGCAGTCCTCCCGCTTGGCCCACAGCGAGGCCCCGCCGAGACGGCCGGTCAGCCGCTCCAGCGGATGCACGGGCGAGGGCCCGAAGAGCAGCGGGTACCGCTCGTACGAGGAAAGAGAAGGGGATGACGAGGTCGAAGGGGACGGGGACATGGGTCCTCCCGGGATGGGTTCTCAGTCGGCGAGTGCTTCGAGCCCCCGCCAGATCTCCGCCGTGACCCGGACCGCCTCGTCCACGTCACCGGCCGCGCAGGCCTCGATCAGCCGCTCGTGCAGTCCCGCCGAACGGCAGCTGCCGCCCTCGCCGAAGCGCCGGCGCTCCAGGCGGCGGATGAGGGGCGTGTAGCGGGCGACGGTCGCGGCGGCGGCCCGGTTGCCGCTGACCCGGACCAGCACGTCGTGCAGCGCGTCGTCCGCGCGCAGGGCCCCGTCCACGTCACCGGCTCCGACAGCCGCCGCGAACCGCTCGTTGGCGGTGCGCATCGCCTCGATGTCGGCGGCGAACAGCCGCGGCACGGCGACCCGGGTGACCAGTTCGTGCAGGGCGCCGACCACGGCGGCGGCGTCCCGGACGTCGGCGGCGACGAGCGGCGTCACCCGCGTATAGCTCTGGGGCTTGCTCTCCAGCAGCCCGTCGTCCACGAGCCGCGCGAACGCCTCCCGCACCGGCGCCCGGGACAGCCCCAGCCGCTCCGCGAGCTCGGCGTCCCGCACCACCTCGCCGGGCTCGAGCTCCCCGGCCACGATGGCGTCTCTGATCGCCTCGTAGGCGCGCTCTCTGAGCAGGGTGCGGCGCACGGGCTGGATGGCCTCCATGAACTGAAATGTTAGATGTCACTTTGTCCGACGAGAAGACCCCGGCCGCATCGACGTGCGGACCGGGGTCCCCTCAGGCGGCCCAGGGCCAGTCGGCGTCCCGTCCGGCCTCCAGCAGCGGAACCATGCGGAAGGCAGCGTCCGAGAGACCGCCGAACGTGTGCCGGTTCCCGGTCCCCGACGGGCCGTGGCCCGCCCGGTAGCCGGCGAGGTTCCAGGTGTAGACCGGCACGTCGGCGGGGACCTGCGCGGTCGGGTCGCCGTGGTGGCTGTAGGCGTACTGCTCGTCGGTGACGATCAGCACCCGGTCGTGCCGCTTGTAGTGCCGGCGCACCGCCTCGGTGGTGTCGGTGCCGCCCAGGTCGCCGAAGCGGCCGAGGATCTTCAGCACCGACTCGCCCTTGCGGAACCGCACCGTCTGGCTGCTGCTGCCGAACTCGACCAGGTCCGCCTTCTCCGCCCGCAGCGCGAGCGCCGTGCCGAAGACCGCCGCGGCGTCCGCGCGGGTGAGCTCCGAGCGGTCGGACACCCGCGAGAAGAACATCGAGCCCGAACGGTCGACGAGCACCAGCGTGCGTCCCGGCAGCGCGGGCACGTTGGCCAGCGAGTGGCCGAGCGCCTGCTCCAGCGGGTACGACCAGCGCAGCGACGGCGCGTGCCGGTACGCGGCGAGGTACCGGAAGGGGAACTGCCGCGAGCGTGCCACCTCCGCCGGGTCGCTGATCCGGGCGGCGACCTGGGCCGCGACCTCGTCCGAGACGCCAGCCTCGTCGAAGTTCCGCAGGTTGCGCACGAGTGCCATCGCGCCCATGGACGGGATGACGGCCTCCCAGGCCGCCTTGTCCATCGGCCCCTGCAGCCAGCCGGCCAGCGCCTCCCAGGTCATCCCGGCCGCCGCGAGCCGCTCGGCCCCGCCCTCGGCGGTGATCACCGCGCGCCGCTCAGCGACGGGCAGCGCCATCAGCTCACGGTGTGCGGTGAGGACACGGTCCGAGGCGGGCGGTACCGCGGTGTCCGGGTTGTGCCGGCGGTCGAGGGCGTAGCGGAACAGCTCGCCCTGCCACGGCTTGTCCGGGTCGGGCGCGGCGTGCACCAGGTTGAGGATGTCGCCGAAGCGGTAGCCCTTGGAGGCGGTGTCGTACTTCAGCAGCGCCTTGCCGTTGTAGAGCCGCCGTACGGCGTCGGCGATGCCGCGCTTGACGGGCTTGGGGACGGCGCGCCCGTACTGCGAGGTCCAGTAGGCGAGCAGCTCACCGGGCTCGTCGGGCCGCCGCAGCACGGAGTCGACGACCTGCCGGTTGGACGGGCCCTCCGTCACGCCGGCGTCGAGGCGGGCCTTGATGTACTCGGCGGCGCCCACGACGGACGCGGTGCGCAGGTTGCCCTCGCCGCGCAGCCAGCCGAGCAGGCCCGCGGTCCAGGCCGGGTCGGTGACGGCGAGCTCGCGGACGAGCCGGGTGAACCGGTCGTCGCGGTCGGCGCCGGTCTCGTAGAAGGTCTGCTGGGTCATGAGATGGGACACGGCGAGCAGGAAGAGCTCGGAGCGCGCGTCGCGCTCCCGGCCCCGGCCGCCCTCGTAGGTACGCAGCACACGGCCGGTGGACGTCACCCGCGAGGCGGGCTGCGCCTTCGCGGCCTTGGTGTTGAATCGCGCCATGGTGAATTCCCCCGAATTCTTTCGGAGGGAGGCGCAGCACAAGGAGGGTGTCCGAGAACGAAAGCCGGCGGCGGAGAAATGCCGGACGCCTCTTCAAAGATTGCACCGGGCACCCACGTTGTACCGCGCCTCCCGAGATCAAGTCGGCGGCGGCAGGGAATCCGTGAGAAGGAAGGAGCCGCAGCCCGCGCACCGGGAGGTGCGTGACGTACTGGTGTCCAGAGATCGAGGTCGGCGGAACCGACAAGGTGCTCTAACCCCTGAGCTACACCGGCGCGTTGTGCCGGTGGCGGGACTCGAACCCGCGGCCGCCCCATGATGAGTGGAAGTAGGTCCTGCCTTCGCACCTGGACGTTCATCACTCTAGAAGGGCGGCCTCGGGACGAGCGAGCGAATTAACTCAGTGCCGCTTCTGTCGCTTCCACGGCCCGGTGATGGCGAGCATGATGCCCGGGTCCTGGATGTTGGCGTACAGGGTCTTTCCGTCGGGCGAGAAGGTGACGCCGGTGAATTCGCTGAACTCGGGCTCCTCCTCGCTGCCGATGTTCAGCTCGTTCCGGGCGATCGGATAGGTGCGCCCGCTGTCGGTGGCGCCGAACAGGTGCTGGACGCCCTCGCCGTCCTCGGCGATGACCAGGCCGCCGTACGGGGAGACGGTGATGTTGTCGGGTCCGTCCAGCGCCCCGTCCTTCGACGGGTCCGCGTTGACGCCGAACCGCACCTTCAGGGTCAGCGTGCGCCGCTTGGGGTCGTAGAACCACACCTGCCCGTCGTGCTGGACGGGGCTCTCCTCACGGGCGTAGGACGAGACGAGGTACGCCCCGCCGTCGCCCCACCACATGCCCTCCAGCTTGCGCGCGCGGGTGACCTCGCCGTCCCCGAACTGCTCGCGCACCGATGTCGTCCGGGCGTCGCGGTCGGGTACGTCGACCCAGTCGACGCCGTACACCGTGCCGGGCCTGGTGGCGCGCGAGAGGTCGTCGACGAAACGGCCGCCGGAGTCGTAGCACTTGGGCGCCTGGAGCACACCCGCGTCGTCGGCGAGGGTGCGGAAGCGTCCGGGGCCGTGGCGGAAGCCGTGGGGCGGGGTCCAGCGGTAGAACAGGCCGTTGGGCTCGTCGGCGTCCTCGGTGAGGTAGGCGTGGCCGCGCTTGGGGTCGATGACGACGGCCTCGTGCTCGTAACGGCCGAAGAACTTCAGTGGCTTGGGGTCGCGGTTGGCGCGCCGGTCGGCCGGGTCGACCTCGAACACATAGCCGTGGTCCTTGGTCATGCCGTTCTCACCGGCCCGGTCGGCGTTCTCCTCGCAGGTGAGCCAGGTCCCCCACGGCGTGCTGCCGCCGGCGCAGTTGTTGGCGGTGCCGGCGATCCCGACCCACTCGGCGACATGACCGTCCCGGCGCACCTCGACGACCGTGCAGCCACCGGGCGCGGCCGGGTCGTAGACGAGCCCCTCGGCGAGCGGCACCGGGTACTCGGAGTCGGCGCGGGGCCCGTCCATCTCGTGGTTGTTCACCAGCAGGGTGCTGCCCCGGGGCCCTTCGAAGGCGGCGGTGCCGTCGTGCGAGCCGGGCGTGAACTCCCCGGACTCGAGCTTCGTCTTGCCCGCGTGCGTGAGGACGCGGTAGGTGAAGCCGGCCGGCAGCGCGAGCAGTCCGTTCGGGTCGGGCAGCAGCGGCCCGTAGCCGAGTCCTTCGGCCTTGTCGTCTCCCACGGTCTCCGTCTCGGCGGTCGCGAGAGCGTGGGGCGCGGAGCCGAGGGCCCCCACACTCCCCGCCAACGCGACCCCGGCCCCGGCGATCACAGACGTCCTGGCGAAGTCCCTGCGGGTGAACGACATGGCTGTCTCCTGTCGAGGCCGGCGACCTGATGCGCCGCCACGCTCCCGCCCACATCTGAACACCAGTTGAACAACCCCCTAGGCCCTGTCGTCAAATTCCCGCCTGCCTGGCGACGCCATGCACGCTCCCCCACTGCCTTAAGGGCGTGGGAGGTGCCCCCACTCGCCGCACCGGGCGCCGACCACGTACAACCAGTACGCCGG
>NZ_JAOCQE010000313.1 GCF_025290915.1 Streptomyces sp. 15-116A
CGTCCGCCCGCCCGAGCGGCCCGCGCCGACCGGTTCCGGCGCCGGGGCGTCGTCGCGGCCGGTGAGCGGCGAGAGCACCACCGGGGCACCGGCGGGACGGGTCTGCGAGGGACGCCGCCGGCGGTCCCGCCAGCTGTCCCGCAGATCGAAGATCCGGTCCTCGGCGCGGGCGATCAGCGGCTCGAACCAGGGCAGCGCCAGCAGGATCAGCAGGCCCGCTGCCCAGCCGAGGAGCACATCGCTCAGCCAGTGCGTGCCCAGGTAGACGGTGGCCAGACCGACACCGAGCGAGGTCACCGCGGACACCGCGGACAACCAGCGCCGCGCTCTCGGCGTGGAGGCCAGATAGGCCAGGATTCCCCAGGTCACCACGGCGTTCGCGGTGTGGCCGCTGGGAAATATATCCCCGCCGAGCCACATCTCGTTCGAGCCGATCTCCGTCGCGTAATGTGGTCCGAGGCGCCCCATGCCGTACTTCGCGGCGCCGACGGTCACGTTCAGCAACAACAGGGAGACCCCGAGCGCGAGCATCGGGCGCAGCGTGTGCTGCCGCCAGGAGCGCCAGCCCAGCCAGGCCGCGACCATCACGGCGGTGGGACCGCGCTGACCGAGGACGACGTAGTAGTCGACGAAGGCGTGCAGCTCGGACCACTGCTCGTAGGGGCGGAAGAACATCACCCGCCAGTCCAGCCGGACCAGCCAGGAGGTGATCACTACGGCCCACACGATCGCCAGGTAGAAGGCCAGAGTGGCGCCGAAGAGCACCACCCGGTGCCGGCTCATCCGCGGCACATCGATGTGAGCCGGTCGTTCCGGCTCACGATCCAGCCTCGCGAACACCCGGTCCAGACGGGTGGGCTTCCGTTCGGTACGCACCCAATCGACGTTACAGCGAGTGAGCGCGGAACCCCGTCGAATCAGCGGCTTTGTGATGACGATGTGATGTGGCATTCCTCTCAGGAGGGCCTTTAATTCCGGCGATTCCGTAATCTCCGGAGGCCCCGGCCTTCAATTCTTTTGATCATTCCGGTCGGTGATTTATGCGGCGTCCCATTTCGTTCACCCGGGCCTGGCCGGAAATTTTCCCGGCGCTCATCGTCCGTCCGGGCAGCCCGGACGGGCTCAGGGCGGTCCCGAGCCGTTCAGCCAGAAGGCGCCGTACACCGCCGACGCCACCGCGACCGGGCCGATGACCAGGGCTGCCCTGCGGATACCCCGTTTCGCCAGGGCCATGGCAGGGGGCAGCAGCAGCGGGAAGGCCGGCAGCAGCAGGCGCGGCTTCGAGCCGAAGTAGCTCGACGCGCACAGGGCGAGCGCGGTGACGACCCCGGCGTACACCAGCAGCGGGAGCGGCTGGCGCTGCCGTACGCAGATCACGTACAGCCACACCAGCAGCGCGACCCCGACGACCAGGCCGAGCCCGGCGAGCGCCGAGGGGAACGAGCCGAACTTCGCGGCGACGAACCGGGCGAAGGCGAACCCCCCGTCGAACCCGTTCCGCCAGCCCGCCTGCACCTCCAGATACCCGAACACCCCGCCCCCGGTCCGCCACCCGACCCACAGCACGTAGCCGGCGACACCGAGGGGCGCGAGGGCCATACCGAGGAGCAGCCGGACGAGGGACGTGGCAGGGAAACCAAGTGCGGCGGCGAGGCGAGGGCGGGTGCCGGGGGCGGCTGATGCCTCGCCGGAGGCTTGCGGGCGGTCGGGAAGGCCGGTGGGAGCGGCGGGTCCCCGCGCCGCCCTGCGGTGCCTCAGCAACGTGACCACGCCCGCTGTCCACACCGCCGCCACCACCGCCATGCCCACCGGGCGGGTCAGGCCCGCCAGGGCCGCCAGCGTGCCCGCTGTCACCCAGCGGTCCGTGAGCACCGCGTACAGGGACCAGGCCGCCAGGGCCGTGAACAGGGACTCGCTGTACGCCATCGACTGCACGACGCCGACCGGCAGCACCGCCCACAGCAGGACCGCGCACACGCCCGCCCGGCGCCCGTACAGATGGTCCGCGACCGCGAAGATCCCCCACGCTGCGGCGAGCGAGGCGAGCAGGCTGACGACGAAGCCGCCGTCGGCGTACGACAGCGGCGACACCGCCGCCACCAGCCGCTCCAGCCAGGGCAGCAGCGGGAAGAACGCCAGGTTCGAGTGCACGTCGCCGTTCGGCAGGCGCACCTCGTAGCCGTACCCCAGCTCGGCGACGCGGGTGTACCAGAGGGCGTCCCAGCGGGCGGTCAGCAAGGTGTACGCGCTCTTGCCGCGCGCCTCGCTCCACAGGACCAGCACCGCCAGGCCCAGGGCACGCACGGCGGCGTACCCGAGGAGCGCGGGGGCGGCCCGGCGCAGGAGCGGGAAGGGGCGGGCCGCCGCACGCGGCACAAGATCGGTCACGTGCCCGATTATCGACCGGGGTGGGGACCGGCCCGTCCGGCAGGGCGTGCGCGGACCACGGGTGAGTGGCGCACACCACATCGATCCCGGACATGTGTGAGAGGCCCACCACTCGACCCCGGCGCTCACTCGCGTACGCTGACGTGTCACTCGCCATGTCGTTGCGCGGGCCGGGGACACCGCTCCTCTCCGGCCGAGTCGCGGGGAACTCCCCACCCCCGCGAGCCCGCCGAACGCGAGGGAACATCTGGGAGGTACGTACATGTCCGGGACGACCACGGCCGCCGCCGCGCTGCGCCGTCGGGCGGCCGGGGCCGGTGCCAACCGCTGGGTGGTGCTCGTCGTCCTCTGCGTCAGCCTGCTGCTGGTCGCCGTCGACGCCACCGTGCTGCACGTGGCGGTCCCCGCCGTCACCGAGGACCTCAGGCCCGGCGCGATGGAGCTGCTCTGGATCGTCGACGCCTATCCACTCGTGTGCGCCTCGCTGCTGATCCTCTTCGGCACGCTGGGCGACCGGGTCGGCCGCAGACGCGTCCTCCTGCTCGGCTACGCCCTCTTCGGCGTCGCCTCCGGCATGGCAGCCCTCGCCGACAACGCCCAGGTGCTCATCGTGGCGCGGGCGATGCTCGGCGTCGGCGGCGCGATGATCATGCCCGCCACGCTGTCGATCCTCCGCCAGGTCTTCCCGGACCGGCGCGAGCGCGCGCTCGCCATCGGCGTGTGGAGCGCGGTCGCCGCAGTGGGCGCGGCCGTCGGGCCGCTGCTCGGCGGCTTCCTGCTGGAGCACTTCTGGTGGGGCTCGGTCTTCCTCGTCAACATCCCGCTGATGCTCGTCAGCCTCCCGGTGGGCCGGATCCTGCTGCCGGAGTCGAAGGGCGACGGCCGGGGCCCCTGGGACGTGGTCGGCGCGCTGATGGCGGCGGCCGGACTGTTCGCCGTCGTCTTCGGTGTGAAGCGGCTCGGCAGCGGCGAGGACGTCACCGGCCCGGCGACGGTGCTCCCGCTGCTCGCCGGGGCCGCCCTGATCGCCGCCTTCGTCCGCAGGCAGCGGCGCCGGGCGCACCCCCTGATCGACCTGAAGATGTTCGCCCGGCCCGCGTTCAGCACCTCGGTGGGCTGCATCGTGCTGGCCATGCTCGCGCTGGTCGGCCTGGAGCTGATCGCGGCGCAGTACCTCCAGCTGGTGCTCGGGCTGTCCCCGCTGGAGACCGGCCTGCGGCTGCTGCCGCTGACCTTCGCGGCGATGGCGGCGGGCCTCGCCGGCGCCAGGATGCTGCGCCGGTTCGGGCCGCGCCGGATGGTCTGCGCGGGCTTCTGCCTGACCGCCGCCGCCGTCGTGGCGCTCACCGCGATGGGCGGCAAGGACAACTGCGCCCTGCTGCTGACCGGCTTCGTCCTGCTCGGCTTCGGACTGGAGACCACCCTGTTCGGGGCGTACGAGTCGATGCTGAGCGAGGCGCCCCCGGAGCAGGCGGGCGGCGCGGCCGCGATAGGGGAGACCTCCTACCAGCTCGGCGCCGGAATCGGCATCGCCCTCCTCGGCAGCGTCATGAACGCGGCCTACGCGCCCGGCCTCAGCGGCGTGCCCGGAGTCCCGGCGCGGGCGTCCACCGCTGCGTCGCACTCGCTGGGCGAGGCCTACGAGGTCGCGGCGCAGCTCGGCGGCCCCGCCGGAGCCGCCCTGCGGCACGCCGCCCGCCACTCCTTCGTGCACGGTCTGCACGTGACCCTGCTGGTCAGTGCCGGTCTGCTGCTGCTCGGCGCGGCGATGGCGCTCCGGCTGCCCCGTGTGATGCAGTGCGAGCCGGCCGCCGCCGTGGACCTGCCCGCGCCACGGGAGGCCGCGGAGCCGCGGGTCTCCGGGTTGAAAGTGTGAGGCGCGCCCACCGGGCCCCTGGCCGGGGTGGACGTGGGGCACACTGCGTCGTAACGTCGCCCCGACCGACTGACTAGCGACGCTAGTTAAATCGCCCCGGAGGGTGCCCCCATGTCGTCCCCGTCGAAGTCCTCGAAGCTGCCCCCCTTCGATCCCGCCGACCCGCTCGGCCTCGACGATCTGCTGGAGCCGGAGGACCTGGCGATCCGGGACACCGTGCGCGGCTGGGCCGCGGACCGGGTGCTGCCGTACGTCGCCGACTGGTACGAGAAGGGCGAGCTGCCCGGCATCCGCGAGCTGGCCCGGGAGCTCGGCGGGATCGGCGCGCTCGGCATGTCCCTCGACGGCTACGGGTGCGCGGGCGCGAGCGCCGTGCAGTACGGGCTCGCCTGTCTGGAGCTGGAGGCGGCCGACTCCGGGATCCGCTCCCTGGTCTCCGTGCAGGGCTCCCTCGCGATGTACGCCATCCACCGCTTCGGCAGTGAGGAGCAGAAGCAGCGGTGGCTGCCGCGGATGGCCGCCGGCGAGGTCATCGGCTGCTTCGGGCTCACCGAACCCGACCACGGCTCCGACCCGGCCTCGATGCGCACCTACGCCAAGCGGGACGGCTCCGACTGGCTCCTCAACGGCCGCAAGATGTGGATCACCAACGGCTCCGTGGCGGGAGTCGCGGTCGTGTGGGCGCAGACCGACGACGGCATTCGCGGCTTCGCCGTGCCGACCGACGTCCCCGGTTTCTCCGCCCCCGAGATCAAGCACAAGTGGTCGCTGCGCGCCTCCGTCACCAGCGAGCTGGTCATGGACGACGTACGGCTGCCCGCCGATGCCGTACTGCCGGAGGTCACCGGGCTGCGCGGCCCGCTGAGCTGTCTGTCGCACGCGCGCTACGGGATCGTCTGGGGCGCCATGGGTGCCGCGCGCAGCTGCTTCGAGGCGGCGGTCGACTACGCGAAGTCGAGGGAGCAGTTCGGGCGGCCCATCGGCGGATTCCAGCTGACCCAGGCCAAGCTCGCCGACATGGCGGTCGAACTGCACAAGGGGATTCTGCTCGCCCATCATCTGGGGCGGCGCATGGACGCCGGCCGCCTGCGTCCCGAGCAGGTCAGCTTCGGCAAGCTCAACAACGTTCGCGAGGCCATCGACATCTGCCGTACGGCCCGCACCATTCTCGGCGCCAACGGGATCTCGCTCGAATATCCCGTGATGCGGCACGCGACGAACCTCGAGTCGGTGCTCACCTACGAGGGCACCGTCGAGATGCACCAGCTGGTGCTGGGCAAGGCGCTCACCGGGATCGACGCGTTCCGGTAGATCGACCGACGCGTTCCGGTAGATCCGGCCGGAACCAGGGGAGGAGGCAGGGCCGGTGAGCGGCCCCGCCTCAGCTCTGGTTGAAGAAGCCGTCCGACCGGTGCGCGGCCGGCTCCCCGCTGACCACCTCGGTGTCGGCCGGGCTCAGCAGGAACACACGGTTGGACACCCGCTCGATGGAGCCGCGCAGACCGAAGATCAGCCCGGCGGCGAAGTCCACCACGCGCTTGGCGTCGGTGGCCTCCATCGCGGTGAGGTTCATGATGACGGGCACCCCGTCCCGGAACAGCTCGCCGATCGCGCGGGCGTCCCGGAAGCTGTCCGGAGTGATGGTGCCGATGCGGCGGCCCTTCTCCTCGGCGACGTCCGCGGCCACCTTGACCCGCGGATCGGTGACCCAGGCATCCCCGGACTCGGCCCCGTCGGAGTAGTCGTCGTCGTAGTAACGCTCGTCTTCGTTGTCGTCGACGAGGCCCAGCCAGGCACTTGCCTTGCGTACCGATCCCATGGACGCCTCCTCTCACAGCGGTCTTGCTTGCTTTCCGCACCCCTATGGTCGTCCATGATGCGGATGGCGCGCCAAGTGGATAGACGCCGCACGGGGGGTTTGTGACGGTACTGGTGCACGACCGATCCGTCGAGAGTCCGTGTTTCCCAAGGGTCTTGATGTAAACGGCTGCTGACTGTGAGTGAAATATGACTCTTCGCGGCGTACGGGTGATGAGCGGTGCGTACGGGTGAACGAGAGGGCCGATACGATGCCGCCGCTCAGCTTGTACTACCGCAACGGGGGATGTTGTGTTCGGAATGGTCCGGCCCTGCCGGCATCGGCTCGGGGAAAAGCTCACGGCCCAGTGGATGGCGCATCTGTGCGGGCTCTGCCTCGCGCTGCGCGGCGACCACGGGCAGCTCGCCCGCGTCGTCACCAACTACGACGGGCTGCTCATCTCGGTTCTGACGGAGGCTCAGGCCGGGTCGGCCGAGGCCGGACGGCGCACGGCGGGACCCTGTCCGCTGCGCGGGATGCGCACCGCGTCCGTCGCGCACGGCGAGGGCGCGCGGCTCGCGGCGGCCGTCTCGCTGGTACTGGCCTCCGCGAAGGTGCGCGACCATGTCGCCGACG
>NZ_JAOCQE010000314.1 GCF_025290915.1 Streptomyces sp. 15-116A
CGTGGAGGCGGCGGCGAGGGCCGGGCCGACCCCGGCGGCGAGGAGGTCGGGGCCGCCGGTGACCCGGTGCAGGACCGCACCGGGGAGGGGGGTCTCGGTCACGGGCCCCGGGAACGCCCGGGCCACCGCGTCCCGTTCGGCGGGGACCGCGGTGGCCACGAGGATGCGTGCGGACGACGTGATCAGGCGTCCTTCTTCAGCCTGAAGGACCACAGACCCGTCGCGTCGGTCTCGCCGCCCTTGATCGACACGAGGGTCGAGTCGCCCTGGGCGCCGTACTGCTCGTTGAAGAACACGCTGCCCGGGATGGTGCGGTACGTCTTCGTGCTGGAGTCGGTCAGCGGCTGGCCGTTCATCAGGATCGTCCAGCCCTCGTCGGCGATCTCCGGGTCCACACCGAAGCGCACGGTGGCGTCCGGGTCGACCTTGATCTCGTCGACGCCCTTGTCCTTCAGGCACTTGTTGATGTCGGCGGCCTTCAGGGCCTCGCCCTCGCCGCCGCAGGTGGCCTCGGAGCTCACCGAGGAGCTGCCCACGGTGATCGTGGCCATCGGCGTCGGCTTGTCACAGGCCGACAGGACGAGCAGTCCGGCGGATACGGCGCCGGCGGCGGCGACGGCGCGGCGGCGTCGCACAGCGGATTGCAACGTGGTCATGGCACGAAGGCTATAGGGCGGGCCCGGTCCGCCTCCCATGTGGGGGTACGGCGTGGCCGGAGCGTTACGCCACTCGCGCCCGCCCCGTGCCCCCGTGCCGGGCCGAACCGATCAGCGCGCGGACCGTGAGCAGCCAGCCGGTGCCGACGATCCCGGCGCCCACGGCCAGCCCCAGCGGCCCGATCAGCGGCATCGCGATGCCGACGGCGCCGCCCAGCACCCACGACATCTGCAGCAGCGTCTCGGACCGGGCGAACGCCGACGTACGGACCAGCTCCGGCACGTCCCGCTGGATCAGCGCGTCCAGCGACAGCTTGGCCAGGGCCTGCGCGAACCCGGCGACCGCGGCGAGACAGGCGACGAGGACGGCGCCGAAGAACACGGCGGCGGTGACGGCGGCGCCCGCCACACAGGCCACGACCGTGACGATGATGATCTCCGGGGCGCGGGATCTCAGCCAGGCGCCGACCGCCGTACCCAGCGCGTTGCCGGTGCCCGCCGCCACGCCCACTATCCCCAGCGACACCGCGGCGCTCTGGCCGGTCATGGGGTGTTCGCGCAGCAGGAACGCCAGGAAGAAGATCAGGAAGCCGGTCAGGCAGCGGATGGAGGCGTTGGCGCCGAGCGCGTTCGTCACGGCCGGGCCGACCGTGCGCAGCCCCGGCCGCTTGACCGGCTTACGGTGCGGGCCGTGCAGATGCTGTTCGTCGGCGGCGAGCAGCGCGGTGTCCTCGCCCTTCGCGGAGTCCACCTTCGGCGGCAGGGTGAAGGACAGCACCGTCCCCGCGACGAAGATCACAAACGCGCCGTAGAGCGGCCAGCGGGGCCCGATCTGCTGGAGCCCGGCGCCGATGGGCGCGGCGATCCCGGTGGCGAGCAGCCCGCCGAGCGTCACCCGTGAGTTCGCCTTGACCAGGGAGAACGTGGGCGGCAGCAGCCGCGGCACCACCGCGCTCCTGACCACGCCGTACGCCTTCGAGGCGACCAGCACGCCGAGGGCGGCCGGATACAGCTGGAGGCTGCCGGTGACGACCGCGCCGGACAGGACGAGCGCGAGGAGCGCGCGGGCGAACATCGCGCCCGCCATCGCGGCGCGGCGGCCGTGCGGGAGGCGGTCGAGGAGGGGGCCGACGACGGGGGCGAGGAGGGTGAAGGGCGCCATGGTGATGGCGAGGTAGAGCGCGACGCGCCCGCGGGCCTCGTCGGTCGGCACCGAGAAGAACACGGTCGAGGCGAGCGCGACGGTGATCATGACGTCGCCGGCGCCGTTCACGCCGTGCAGCTCGATCAGCTTGCCGAGCCCTGACTCACCGGCGCCGTGCGCGTGGGTCGCCTTGCGGATGCCGCGTGCGGCGCCGGTCACCGGGAAGTGCAGCGCACGGCCGACGGCACGAAGACGGCCGCCCGCCCGGCCCGTCCGGACGCGTCGGCCGCTCCTCCCCTTGACCCCTTTCGGCCCACCGCTCCCGGTGGCGCCCTGGGGTGTCCTCGCGGTAGCCACGACGCCATAGTGCCCCGAGAACGGGGTGTGTAGTGCCGTATCGGGAGGGACGCGGCGCGGGTGGGTCTGTCCGGCGCAACGGCGAAGGGTGCGGGCGGGCGGCGCGCGGAGGTGAGAACAACCGTCGGTGTAGGCCCAGCGGACGCGAGAAGGTAGCGTGCGTATCTCAGCCATCCCGCAGAATGGATGGAGGCGCGCCCGAGCACGATTCGGCGCGGACGTCGACGCGGTCCCCCGGTCCGCTCCGTCCGCCCCCGCGCGGTGGCGCACTCGTGAGACGGCGTAGGAGAGAAGCGATACCTGTGAGCGCAGCAACGCGAAGCCGGACCCCCGACCGTCTGTGCGCCGAGGCGGTCGACCTCGCCCGCGCCGCAGCCGAGGAGGCCGCCGCGCCGGGGGTGGTCGGCGAGCACGAGGGGCTGGTCTCCGAGGGCGACCGCGTCGTCACGCACTTCTTCGAGTGCAAGGAGCTCGGCTATCGCGGCTGGCGCTGGGCCGTCACCGTCGCCCGCGCCTCCCGCGCCAAGATCGTCACCGTGGACGAGGCGGTACTGCTGCCCGGCCCCGACGCGGTGCTCGCCCCGGAGTGGGTGCCGTGGAGCGAGCGGCTGCGCCCCGGGGACATGGGACCGGGGGATCTGCTCCCCACGGACGCGGAGGATCTGCGCCTGGAGCCCGGCTACTCGGGCGAGGACGAGCTCCCGCCGAACTCTGCGCTCTCCGAGGAGTTCGCCGACCTGGCGGAGGCGGAGGACGCCGAGGTCACCCCGGGCGCGCCCGCGCACCTCACCGCGCCCGCGCGTGGCTCGATCGCCGCGGTCGCCGAGGAACTGGGCATGCGCCGCGCCCGCGTTCTGTCCCGCTACGGCCTGCACAGCGCGGCAGACCGCTGGGAGGAGGCGTTCGGCGCGAAGACCCCGATGGCCCAGGCGGCGCCTGCCTCCTGCGTGACCTGCGGCTTCCTCGTCCCGATCGGCGGCTCGCTCGGCCAGGCCTTCGGCGTCTGCGCCAACGAGTTCTCCCCGGCGGACGGCCGCGTGGTCTCCCTGGCGTACGGCTGCGGCGGCCACTCGGAGGCAGCGGTCATGCCGAAGCCCCCGCAGCCGGCCCCGCCGGTCATCGACGAGACCCGCGTCGACCCCTTCCCGCTCCGTCCGTCCCCCGACTCGGGTTCGGTCCCGGCGGTCGAGGACGCGTCGTCGGCGGAGCTGGGGCACTCCTGAGGAGGGGCCGGAGGGCCGAGGCCGGGGGCGCTTACTCGTCGTCGAAGATCTCTTCGGCCGCGGCCGCGGTGATGGCCCGGCCGAGCCAGAGGTCCAGCACGTCGAGTTCCCTGCAGTCGGTGACCCGTCGGCGGACCTCCTCGGAGACCTCGAGCTGCCGCTTCGCGAGGACCAGCGGAACAACCTCCCCAAAACCTTGAGCACGGCCTTCCTCGCGGGCCTGGCTGCGAGCTTCTTCGCGGATCTCTTCGGCGCGCCAGGATGTGTGGAAGGAGCGGTCCACGCTCCTACGCACCGTCAGGGTCGCTCGCCTCGAAGATGTCTTCGGCCTTGGGCACGGTGACGGCGAGAGCGAGCCAATGGCTCAAGATCTCAGGGTCGTGGCATTCCGTGATGCGGCTGCGGACGGCTTCGGAAATGTCCAGTCCGCGCCGCTCCAGCACGAGCAGGACGTCTTGGGCGCCGCGCTCGGCATGCCCCAGTTCGACGCCTTGCTCACGGCCTTCCTCGCGGATCTCTTCGGCGATGTACGACTTGTAGAAGGAGAGGTCCACGGCCACCAGGTTCCTCCAGAGCTGCTTGGCCGGGCTCTTGGCCAGGCCTTGGGCGGTGAATTCGATGATGGGGTCTGTGATGGCTTCCGGTGTGTCCCGCAACGCGGTGGACAGGGCCTTCAGTATCCCATTGATGACCGGTTCGGTGGCGTGAGTAATGGCCGCCAGGCTGGCCAGCACCAGGTCCGCGCGGGCCTCTTCAGGGTCGGTGATCACCGGCATGTTGTGCGGCCCGGCGACCAGTGGCTGGAGGGTGAGCGTGGGCATTTGGGGCGGACCGCTACTGACGGGCTGCTGGGCCCACTTGGCGGTGGCGTAGTCCTGGCAGACGACCAGGAGGGCCGTGGGGAGCTTGTACTTCGTCCAGAGGTGGGCGGCGTAGTACGCCCAGGCCGACGGTTTGTCCGGGTGCTTCTTGCCCTGGGCCTCGACGGCCAGCAGGAACGCGCCCTGCTCGGCGGTCTCCAGACGCAGCAGCGTGTCCACGCGGCGTTCGACGGGCGCGGTCTCGGTGAGGTCGGTCGGCAGGACCGCGGCGTTCACCGGGGGCGGCATGTCGACGCCGAGGAAGCGTGAGACGCGGCTGAACAGGCCGGGGTCGTGCTGGAAGATGCGATGCATCGCCTCGTGGGGCGGACTGACCATGCGGTGTGGTGCGCCTTGCATATCCCTGCGGAACGTGCGCCGAGCGTAGGCGTGTTGAGCGGTCCGATTTCCGGTTGATCCCGTGATGTTCACCCGTGCGAGTGAGTGCCGGACACTGACGTCGTGGAGAGACTCAGCGGGTACGTGCGGTGACTGTCCGGAGTCTGTCCGGTGCTGTCGGGGCTGTCAGGGCGGTTCGTACGGGTAGGGCGCTGTGGGCGGCACGGCGAGTACGACGGAGGGCGCGGTATGACGGTCGAGGCGGAGACGGGTCGGCTCAAGAGCGAGGCGGACGAGCCGGGTTGGGAGGTGGACCCGGACGACGAGTGGGGTGTCGCGGTCATCGCGACGGTGGGTCGGCAGCTGAAGCTGCGGCGCGAGGCGGCGGGGATGCGGGTCGCCGAGTTCGGGGCGGCGATCGGGTACGGGGAGGACCTGGTCCGCAAGGTCGAGGGCGGCAAGCGAATTCCTCGGAAGGAATATCTCGACCGGTCCGACGAGGTGTTGGGGGCCGATGGGCTCATCTCGGCGACGTGGGAGGACGTCAAGAAGGTCCGGTATCCGAAGAAGGTCCGGGAGCTGGGGAAGCTGGAGGGAAGGGCCGTCGAGATCGGTGTCTACGAGTGCAACATCATCGCTGGGCTGTTGCAGACACCGGATCACGCGCGGACCGTCATCGGCGCGGCGCAGCCGCCGTATTCACCGGATGACGTGGAGCGCATGGTGGCCGCGCGACTGGCCCGGCAGTCGGTCTTCGCGCGGGATCCGGCTCCGGCGCTCAGTTTCGTCCTGGAAGAGGGCGCGTTGCGACGTCCCATCGGGGGCAGAATGGTGTGGCGCCAGCAGCTCGAACGCCTGTTGGAGGTAGGGCGGTTGCACAACGTCGTGCTCCAGGTCATGCCGATGGACTGCGAGACCCACTCCGGCCTGGACGGCAGGATCGAGCTGCTGAAGTTCGCGGACGGCACGGCGGTGGGCCGCTCAGACGGTGCGTTCAACGGCCGTCCGACCCCGGATCCCAAACACCTACGCATCCTCGAACTGCGGTATGGCACGATCCGGGCTCAGGCGCTCTCGCCAAGGGAGTCGCTGGCCTTCATCGAGAGACTGCTGGGAGAGACATGATGGGCGACTCGGAACTGGCCTGGTTCAAGAGCAGCTACAGCGGCGGCAACGACGGCGAATCCTGCGTCGAACTCGCCCTCACCCCCGGCACCGTCCACATCCGCGACTCCAAGGCCACCGAAGGCCCCCGCCTCGCCGTGACGCCCGAAGCATGGGCGAACTTCGTGCAGCTTGCGTCCGAGGGGTGACGTATCGCCACAACCCAAGCGCCTCGTGGGTGAAATGAAGGGGGCCCGCCCCGTCGACCTGTCGGTGATTTCACTCGAGGGCCAAAAGGGAGGCGAGGGAGCCCCGCTGTTGTGTCTGGTGGTTCCTTACCGTCCCCGCGGGTGTGGGCGGCACCAACCAGGTGGCGTGGACCGGTGCTATCGGTAGTGGATGCGGCGTGGCACGGCGAAGTACTGGCCGTATTCACCCAGATAGTCGTCGAGGAGGGCCCGCAGCTTGTGGGCTTCGGCCGGAAGAGCCGCCGAGAAAGCGGACCAACCGGTGAAGATCAGCTCGTGCGGGAGATCGACGAGTCCGGTGATCGCATCCCAGAACGCGTTCCAGTTCCGGCCGTAGAAATCCGGGAACTGCAGCCGTCGCTGGAGCAGGCGGTGCAGTTCCTCGGCATTCCTTACCGTGGCCAGGTCGATGACCACCGATTCGGGAACGGCGGGCTCTGTGTCGTTCGTCTCGTCAGCCATGGTGGCCGTGGGCCCTTCAGTGGCCCGGGGGCGGAGCCTTACGGGGCCGGTCAGGCGCCGTGGGCGCGGAGGAACTTCATCGGGTCGATGGCCGAGCCGTAGTTCGGGGTGGTGCGGATCTCGAAGTGCAGGTGCGGGCCGCTGGAGTTACCGGTGTTGCCGGACAGGGCTATCTTCTGGCCGGTCTTGACGATCTGGCCGATCTTCACGTTGACCTGCGACAGGTGGGCGTACTGGGAGTACGTGCCGTTGCCGTGCTTGATGACGACGGCGTTGCCGTAGGCGGGGCCGTC
>NZ_JAOCQE010000315.1 GCF_025290915.1 Streptomyces sp. 15-116A
CGCCGGTCGGGCGCTCGGGGCCCATCGGGGCCGGGCCGGTCGGGGCCTCGGGGGCCGGTCGGGGCTCAGGGCGCGTGCCGCCAGTGCTCGGCGAGGTCGCCCCACAGGTAGGCGGAGGTCTCGACGCCCTTGAGGAGCAGATCGAGCTCGACCTTCTCGTTGGGCGCGTGCCAGCCGTCGGACGGGACGGAGATGCCGAGGAACAGCACGGGTGCTCCGAGGACGTCCTGGAGGTCGGCGGCGGGACCGGAGCCGCCCTCGCGCGTGAAGCGGACCGGTTGCTCGAAGGCTCTGCCCATCGCGCGGACGACGGACTGCAGCGCCGGGTGGTCCAGCGGCGTCAGGCACGGGCGCGTGGCGGAGCTGAAGGTGATCTCGCAACGGATGCCGTCGGGGACCTGGGCCACCGCCCAGTCGCGGACGGCCTTCTCGATGTGCCCCGGGTCCTGCCCCGCGACCAGCCGGAAGGACAGCTTCACCAGGGCGGAGGACGGGATGATCGTCTTGCTGCCGGCGCCCTGGTAACCGCCGCCGATGCCGTTGACCTCCGCGGTCGGGCGGGCCCAGACGCGCTCGAGGGTGCTGTATCCGGCCTCCCCCGCGGTGCCGTGGGACTTGGCGGTGGTGAGCCACTGCCGCTCGTCGAAGGGCAGCTCGGCGAAGAGTTCCCGCTCGCGGTCGGTGAGCTCGATCACGCCGTCGTAGAAGCCGGGGATCGCCACGCGCGCGTGCTCGTCGTGCAGGGCGGCGACCAGGCGGCCGACGGCGGTGGCCGGGTTGGGCACCGCGCCGCCGAAGGATCCGGAGTGGATGTCCTGGTCGGGGCCGTACAGCCGGATCTCGCACTCGGCGAGGCCGCGCATGCCGGTGCACACGGTGGGGGTGTCCTCGGACCACATGCCGGTGTCCGAGACGATCACGGCGTCGGCGGCGAGCCGCTCCGCGTGCCGCTCGACGAGCGACCGGAAGTGCGGTGAGCCGGACTCCTCCTCACCCTCGATCAGCAGCTTCAGATGCACGGCCGGGGTGGTGCGCCCGGTGGCGGCGAGGTGGGCGCGCACACCGAGGGTGTGGAAGAACACCTGCCCCTTGTCGTCGGCCGCCCCGCGCGCGTAGAGGCGGTTTCCCCTGACTACGGGCTCGAAGGGCTCGCTGTCCCAGCCGTCCGCGCGGGCGGCTGGCTGCACGTCGTGGTGGCCGTAGACCAGCACCGTGGGCGCCTCGGGGTCGGCGGAGGGCCACTCGGCGTAGACGGCCGGGGCGCCGGGGGTCGGCCAGACCTCGGCGGTCGGGAAGCCGGTCTCCTTGAGTTTGGCGGCGAGCCATTCGGCGCTGCGGTGCACGTCGGGGGCGTGTTCGGGCTGGGCCGACACGGAGGGGATGCGCAGCCACGCGGCGAGGTCGTCGAGGAAGGCGGCGCGGTGCTGCTCGATGTACGTACGGACGGCGCTGACGGCACTGTCAACGGGCTGGCTCATGGTCACGAGCCTATCGGCCCGCACCGACATCCTCGGCGTGCGGTATCTCACCGGCCGGCTCCCCCAGCAGCAGCCGCTCCAGTGCGGCGCGGTCCGGCAGCGCGTCGGGGCGTACGACCTCGCCGGTGCGCACGTACAGGAACGCGGCCGTGACGGACTCCGGCGGCACGCCCTGCTGCTCGGCCCAGGCCAGCCGGTAGACGGCGAGCTGGAGGGGGTCGGCGGTGGGCGCGCGGTTGGTCTTCCAGTCGACGATCTCGTACGTGGCCTGCTCGCCCTCGCCGGTCTTGTAGACGGCGTCGATGCGGCCCCGGATGACGCGTCCGGCGATGGCGAGCTGGAAGGGGGCCTCCACGCGGTGGGGTGTGCGGTGGGCGTACTCGGTGCGTTCGAAGGCGTCCTTGAGGGCCTGGAGATCGCGTTCGTCGGCGATCTCGGCCTCGCTGCCGGGCAGCTCTTCCGGCTCCAGCATGGGCAGGGTCAGTTCCTCGAAACGGGACTCGACCCAGGCGTGGAAACGGGTGCCGCGGCGGGCGGCGGGCTGGGGCGGGCGGGGCATGGGGCGGGCCAGTTCCCGGGCGAAGCCGTCCGGGTCGGCGGCCAGGCGCAGCAGCTGCGACGCGGTGAGCGAGGCGGGCAGTACGACCTCGGTGACGCTCTCACGGGCGCGCAGCAGCTCTCCGGTGAGGGCGTCGAGATCGCGGTCCCAGGAGGCGATGGTGCGGGCCTCTTCCGGCGTGAGGCGGCGCTCGGGCCTCCGGTGGCCGGTGGCCTCCGGTGAGCCGGCCTGGTGCGGGACGGCGGGCCGGTCCGTGCTGAAGGAGTCCCAGTCGTCCTGGGTGTCCGCCATGTCGTCCGGGAGAGGCTCGCCCTCGGTCAGGGAGGGGTCGTCCTCCCCAGCGAACGGGTCTTCCTCCTCGGGGAGAAATTCGTCGTCGTCCGGCGGCGGTGGCCAGTCCGGGTCGTCGTAGGTGTCCGGATCGTGTACGGCTGCGGGGTGGCCGTTCTCACTGCGAGCGAGGTCGTCGAGGTGGGCCAGGACCGTCTCGGCCGCGGCCCGGCGCCGGGCGAGCGCGGCGTCGTCGAGGGGCAGGGGCCACACCTGGTCGTCGGCGGGCCGGTGCAGCGCGGGGTTCTCCTCGTCCTCGGCGGGCTCGTCCGCCCACGCCTCGATCTCGCCGTACCCGGCGGCGCAGTGCTCGTAGAGGGCCTGGAGAAAGGCGGAGGGGCCTCGCGGCTTCTTCTGGGAGGGCCCCCACCAGTGACCGGAGCCGAGCAGCAGGGAGCGGGGCCGGGTGAAGGTGACGTAGCCGAGGCGCAGCTCCTCGGTGTGCTGGTGATCCTTCATGGCCTCGTGGAAGGCCTTCAGGCCGCGGGAGTCCCAGGAGGCCACGTCGGGCAGGGTGTCGGCGTCGCCGCGCAGCTCGTGCGGCAGCACCTTGCCCTGGGCGGTCCACTTCTCGCGGCCCTGGCTGCTGGGGAAGGTGCCAGTGACCAGGCCGGGGACGGCCACGACGTCCCACTCCAGGCCCTTGGACTTGTGCGCCGTGAGCACCTTCACGGTGTTCTCGCCGCCGGGCAGCGCGTTGTCGAGGCCCTTCTCGTACTGGGCGGCGGTGCGCAGGAAGCCGAGGAAGGCGAGCAGGGTCGCCTCGCTGTCGCCGGCGGCGAAGGAGGCGGCGATGTCGAGGAAGTTGGACAGGGTCTCGCGGCGGCGGGCGGCGAGCGCGTGCGGGGACGCCGACAGTTCGACCTCGAGGCCGGTGACGGCGAGGACGCGGTGCAGGACGTCCATCAGCGGGTCGGCCAGGGACCGGCGCAGGTCGCGCAGCTCGGCGGCGAGGCGGGCGAAGCGCACGCGCGCGTCGGGCGAGAAGGGCAGCCCGTCGTCGTCCCCGTGGCCGTCCAGCGGGGTCTCCAGGAAGGTGTCGAGGGCGTCGGCGAGCGAGATCACCTCGGCCGGGTCGACGCCTTCGACAGCCTCGGCGAGACGCCGGTCGGGATCGTCGTCGTCCTCCACGCGCGCGTGCGACACGAGCAGGCGGGCGCGGCGCCCCAGCAGGGCGAGGTCGCGCGGGCCGATGCGCCAGCGCGGACCGGTCAGCAGCCGCACCAGGGAGGCGTTGGCGCCGGGGTCCTGGAGCACCTCGCAGACGGCGACCAGGTCGGCGATCTCCGGCAGGTGCAGCAGCCCGGACAGGCCGACGACCTCCACGGGCACGTCCCGCGCGACGAGGGCGCCCTGGATCTCGGCGAAGTCGGTGGCGGTGCGGCACAGCACGGCGATCTCGCCGGGTGCCTTCCCCGTGCGCACCAGGTGGGCGATGGAGTCGGCGATCCAGTCGAGTTCCTCGGCGTGGGTGCGCAGCAGGGCGCAGCGCACCGTGCCGTCGCGTTCGGCGCCGGGGGCCGGGCGCAGGGCCTCCACGCCCGCGTGCAGGGCGCGCAGGGGTTCGGCGAGGCCGTTGGCGAGGTCCAGCAGACGGCCGCCGCTGCGGCGGTTCTCGCTGAGCGACTGACGGGTGGCGGGGCGGCCGTCGGCGTGCGGGAAGTGCTCGGGGAAGTCGTCGAGGTTGGCGACGGAGGCGCCGCGCCAGCCGTAGATCGCCTGGCAGGGGTCGCCGACGGCGGTCACGGGGTGGCCGGTGCCGCCGCCGAAGAGTCCGGCGAGCAGGACGCGCTGGGCGACGGAGGTGTCCTGGTACTCGTCGAGCAGCACCACGCGGAACTCGTCGCGCAGGATCCGGCCGACCTCGGGGATGGCGGCGAGCCGGGCCGACAGGGCGATCTGGTCGCCGAAGTCGAGCAGATCGCGTTCGCGCTTGGCGGCGCGGTAGCGCAGCACCAGCTCGGCGAGTTCACGTCGCGCGGCGGCCGCTTCGGGGACCTTGCGCAGGTCGGCGTTGGTGAGCTTGGTGTGCTCGAGGGTGCGCAGCAGTTCGGTGTCGTACGCGCGCAGGTCCTCGGGGCGTACGAGGTGCTCGGACAGCTCGCCGTCGAGGGTGAGCAGATCGCCGACCAGGTCCGGGAAGGAGCGGGTGAGGGCCGGGTAGGGGCCGGGGGCCTCGCGCAGTACGCGCGCGGCGAGCTGGTAGCGGGTGGCGTCGGCGAGCAGCCGGGAGGTGGGCTCCAGGCCGATGCGCAGGCCGTGGTCGGTCAGCAGGCGGCCCGCGAACGCGTGGTACGTGGAGATCACGGGCTCGCCCGGCGGGTTGTCCGGGTCGATGGCGTCCGGGTCGGTGACGCCGGCCTTGATCAGCGCCTTGCGGACGCGTTCGGCGAGTTCACCGGCGGCCTTGTTGGTGAAGGTGAGACCGAGCACCTGTTCGGGGGCGACCTGGCCGGTGCCGACCAGCCAGACCACGCGTGCCGCCATCACCGTGGTCTTGCCCGACCCGGCTCCGGCCACGATCACCTGCGGGGCGGGCGGCGCGGTGATGCAGGCCGTCTGCTCCGGGGTGAACGGGATGCCGAGGAGCTCCTTGAGCTGCTCGGGGTCGGTGATACGTGCGGGCACATCGAGGAAGGCTAGCGGCGGGCACTGACAACGGAGGCCGGAAGGCATCCGGTGGGGCGGAGAACCGCAGGTCGGCACAGGTGGTGCGATGCGTCACGCCGGTCTCGCGAGCGGGCTTCGGCGGGCCGTCACTCGACCACGTGCCGTTCACTCGACCACCTGCCGTCCCTCCGGCCGGGCGCTGCAGGAGGCGCGGAAGGCGCAGTGGGTGCAGTGCTGGCCGGCGCTCGGGGTGAACCGTTCGTCGAGGACCTTCCCGGCGGCGGTGGCCAGCAGGTCGCCGACCCACTCCCCCTCTAGCGGCTGCTGCGCCTGCACCTTGGGCAGCGTCTCGCCGCCGTCCCGCTGGGCCGCCCCCTGCCGCAGCTGGACCAGCTCGGCGCCGCCCGGCTCGGGGCGTACTCCGTCGAAGACGTCGTCGACGGCGCCCTCACGGACGGCGAGCTGGTAGACGGCGAGCTGCGGATGCCGTTCGACCTCTTTGGCGGTCGGGGCCTGCTTTCCGGTCTTGAAGTCGACGACGTACGCGCGGCCGTCGCCGTCGGCCTCGACGCGGTCCATCTGGCCCCGGATGCGGACCTGGTAGTCCCCCGCCTCCAGGGTGACGTCGAAGTCGTGCTCACTGGCCACGGGGGTGCGTCCGGTGCGGGCGCCGTTGGAGTCGACGTGCCACTTCAGGAAGCGTTCGAGCGCCACGCGCGCGTTCTCCTTCTCCTGGGCCGACTTCCACGGCGCGTCGAAGGCGAGCGCGTTCCACACAGAGTCGAGGCGCTCCATGAGCACGTCGAGATCGGCGGGGGTGCGTCCGGAGGCCACCTCGTCGGCGAGGACGTGCACCACGTTGCCGAAGCCCTGGGCGGCGGTGGCGGGTGCGTCGGCCTTCACCTCGCGGCCCAGGAACCACTGGAGGGCGCAGGTGTTGGCGAGCTGGTCGAGGGCACTGCCGGAGAGCACGACGGGCTGGTCGCGGTCGCGCAGCGGCACCTTGGACTCGGTCGGTTCGAACATGCCCCACCAGCGGTAGGGGTGGGCGGCCGGCACCAGCGGGCGGCCGTCCTCGTCGGCGAGCGCGGCGAGCCGGGCCAGCCGGCGGGCGGCGGCCTCCCTGAGGGCGCCGGAGACGCGCGGGTCCACGGTCGTGGCCCGCAGCTCGGCGACGAGCGCGGCCACCGACAGCGGGCGGCGCGGACGCCCGGTGACGTCCTTGGGCTCGACGCCGAGCTCGGTGAGGAACCGGGAGGGCTGGTCACCGTCGTCGGCCGGCGCCTTCACGGCGGTGACGACCAGACGCTCACGCGCGCGCGTGGCGGCCACGTAGAACAGGCGGCGCTCCTCGGCGAGCAGCGCGCCGGGGGTGAGGGGTTCGGCGAGTCCGTCGCGGCCGATGCGGTCGGCTTCCAGCAGGGAGCCGCGGCGGCGCAGGTCCGGCCACAGCCCCTCCTGGACTCCGGCCACGACGACCAGGTGCCACTCCAGGCCCTTCGAGCGGTGTGCGGTCATCAGGCGTACGGCGTCGGGCCGGGCGGCGCGCCGCGTGAGGGTGTCGGCGGCGATGTCCTCGGCCTCGATCTCCTCGAGGAAGTTCAGGGCGCCGCGGCCACCGGTCCGCTCCTCCGCGCGGGCGGCGGTCGCGAACAGCGCGCACACGGCGTCGAGATCCCGGTCGGCGTTGCGGCCGGCCGCGCC
>NZ_JAOCQE010000316.1 GCF_025290915.1 Streptomyces sp. 15-116A
GCCGGGCACCCGCCGCACCGCGCGGTCACCCCGCTGGGCGAGCTGCTCGCGGGCGCCCCGCTGGTGATCACCGTCGACCCGGCCGACGGCACCGCCGCCCTCGCGCCCGTCGACGACGGACCCCTGCTCTCCCGCGTGGCCGCGGCCGTGGCCGAGGCGGTCACCGCGGGCACCTGGACCCGCCTCAAGGCCTGCGAGGCCGCCGACTGCCACTGGGCCTACTACGACCGCAGCCCCGCAGGCCGCGGCCGCTGGTGCTCGATGCAGGTCTGCGGCGCCCGCGCGAAGATGCGCCGCTACCGCGCGAAGGAGCCGAAGGCGCCGAAGGAGCGAAAGGGATAGCGGGAGCCGAAGGACTCAGCAGGACCCCGCACCACGCCCGCGCCCGGTGGTGCAGAATGCAACAAGACGCCGGTTCGGCCGACTGAGCCTCGGCCGAACCGGCGTCACCCGTTCACAGGGCAGGACTCTCAGGCGGTGGGCCGCCCCATCGCCCGATAGCGCCACCCGGCCTTACGCCACACCTCCGGGTCGAGCGCGTTACGCCCGTCGAGGATCAGCCGCTCCGCCGCGACCTCACCCAGCGCCGCCGGATCCAGCTCCCGGAACTCCCGCCACTCCGTCAGATGCAGCACCACGTCCGCGCCCCGCACGGCCTCCAGGGCCGAGTCGGCGTAACCGAGCGTCGGGAAGATGCTGCGGGCGTTGTCCATGCCCTTCGGGTCGTAGACCGTGACCTGGCCGCCCTGGAGATGGATCTGCCCGGCCACGTTCAGCGCCGGCGAGTCCCGCACGTCGTCCGAGTCCGGCTTGAACGTCGCGCCCAGCACCGCCACCCGCTTGCCCAGGAACGGCCCGCCGCCCAGCGCCTGCCGGGTCAGCTCCACCATCCGGCCGCGCTGGCGCATGTTGATCGAGTCGATCTCCCGCAGGAACGTCAGCGCCTGATCCGCGCCCAGCTCACCGGCGCGCGCCATGAACGCCCGGATGTCCTTCGGCAGACACCCGCCGCCGAAGCCGATCCCGGCGCGCAGGAACTTCTTGCCGATCCGGTCGTCGTACCCGATGGCCTCCGCCAGCTTGGCGACATCGCCGCCGGCGGTCTCGCACACCTCGGCCATCGCGTTGATGAAGGAGATCTTCGTCGCGAGGAACGAGTTCGCGGACGTCTTCACCAGCTCCGCGGTGGGGAAGTCGGTCACCACGAACGGCGAGCCCTCCGCGATCGGCGTGGCGTACACCTCGCGCAGCAGCTTCTCCGCCCGCTCGCTCCTGACCCCCACCACGATCCGGTCCGGGTGCAGCGTGTCCTGCACCGCGAAACCCTCCCGCAGGAACTCCGGGTTCCAGGCCAGCTCGGCGTCCTCACTGGCCGGCGCGTGCTCGGCCAGATACGCGGCCAGCCGGTCCGCCGACCCCACGGGCACCGTCGACTTGCCCACCACCAGCGCAGGGCCCTTCAGATGCGGGGCCAGCGAGGCGAGCGCCGAGTCGACGTACGACATGTCACAGGCGTACTCGCCGTGCCGCTGCGGAGTGTTCACGCACAGGAAGTGCACATCGCCGAACTCGCCCAGCTCGGCGAAGTCCATCGTGAACCGCAGCCGCCCGGTCGACCCCTCGATGCCCGCCACATGCCGGCGCAGCAGTTCCTCGAGCCCCGGCTCGTACATCGGGACCTCGCCGCGCCGCAGCTTGTCGATCTTCTCCGGGACGACATCGAGGCCCAGCACCTCGAATCCCAGCTCCGCCATGGCCGCCGCGTGCGTCGCGCCGAGATAACCGGTGCCGATCACGGTGATCTTGAGGGCCATGGGGGTGCTCCAGAGGTATACGGCAGGAAGTGCGGGCCCGAGCATAACCGGGGTGCCTGGGCGGACCCACCGCCCGATCCGCCGTGCTGTCGTCAAGCTCACCTATCCACGGACGTGGGTGAAGTTCTAAAATTTGAGTTACTTAACGGTAGTTAGCGCCAGCATCACAGCGTTTTGGAGCGTGAGAGACCTTGGCCGGATCGGCTGACTTCGACCTGTACCGCCCGTCCGAAGAGCACGACATGCTCCGCGACGCCGTCCGCGCACTGGCCGAGGCGAAGATCGCGCCCTACGCCGCCGCGGTGGACGAGGAGGCCCGCTTCCCCCAGGAGGCCCTCGACGCGCTGGTCGCGAACGACCTGCACGCCGTCCACGTACCCGAGGAGTACGGCGGCGCCGGCGCCGACGCGCTCGCCACCGTCATCGTGATCGAGGAGGTCGCCCGCGTCTGCGCCTCCTCCTCCCTGATCCCGGCCGTGAACAAGCTCGGCTCCCTCCCGGTGATCCTCTCCGGCTCCGAGGACCTCAAGAAGCGCTACATGGCCCCGCTCGCCAAGGGCGAGGGCATGTTCTCGTACTGCCTCTCCGAGCCCGACGCCGGCTCCGACGCGGCCGGCATGAAGACCAAGGCTGTCCGCGACGGCGACCACTACGTCCTCAACGGCGTCAAGCGCTGGATCACCAACGCGGGCGTCTCCGAGTACTACACGGTCATGGCGGTCACCGACCCCACCAAGCGCTCCAAGGGCATCTCCGCCTTCGTCGTCGAGAAGTCCGACGAGGGCGTCTCCTTCGGCGCCCCGGAGAGGAAGCTCGGCATCAAGGGCTCCCCGACCCGCGAGGTCTACCTCGACAACGTCCGCATCCCCGCCGACCGCATGATCGGCGAGGAGGGCACGGGCTTCGCCACCGCGATGAAGACCCTGGACCACACCCGCATCACCATCGCCGCCCAGGCCCTCGGCATCGCCCAGGGCGCCCTCGACTACGCCAAGGGCTACGTCCAGGAGCGCAAGCAGTTCGGCAAGCCGATCGCCGACTTCCAGGGCATCCAGTTCATGCTCGCCGACATGGCCATGAAGATCTCCGCGGCCCGCGCCCTCACGTACCAGGCCGCGGCGGCCTCGGAACGCGGGGACGCGGACCTGACGTACCTGGGCGCGGCGGCGAAGTGCTTCGCCTCGGACGTGGCCATGGAGGTCACCACGGACGCGGTCCAGCTCCTCGGCGGCTACGGCTACACCCGTGACTACCCGGTGGAGCGCATGATGCGGGACGCCAAGATCACGCAGGTGTACGAGGGGACCAACCAGATCCAGCGGATCGTCATGGCGCGCAACCTGCCGTAAAACCCCCTGTCGACGCAGTGAAAAGGGCGCTCGATGCCGAGCGCCCTTTTCGCTGTGTGCCTGGTTCAGGCGGCCTGTGTGCTGTCCGCCTGCACGGCCGGACGCCGCGAGGCGATGACCTTCTTCGCCAGGGAGCGAGGGCTGGTCAGGAAGCCCCAGCCCCAGGACATGTGCATGGTGGCCAGCGCCACCGGGATCTGCAGGCGGGCCTTCAGCGGCAGGCCCTTGCCGGCCGGTATCGAGCCGAGCAGGATCGCCGCGAGGTAGCCGCCCGGGAGCACGAAGCCCCACGGGGTGAGCAGCGCGCCCACGACCGCCCCGGCCGCGATCGCGCACACGGCGGTCGGCGGGGCGAGGTAGCGCAGGTTGATGGAGCCGGAGTGGTAGCGGGCCACGACGTGCCGCCAGCGGCCGTAGTCCTTGTACTGCTTGGCCAGCGCCCGCACGCTCGGCCGCGGCCGGTACGACACCTTCAGCTCCGGCGAGAACCAGATCAGCCCGCCGGCCTCACGGATGCGGAAGTTCAGCTCCCAGTCCTGGGCGCGGATGAACTCCACGTTGTAGCCGCCCTGCTGCTCCAGCGCCTCGCGCCGGAAGACCCCGAGGTAGACGGTCTCGGCGGGACCGGCCTCGCCACCGGTGTGGAAGGCGGCGTTGCCGACCCCGATGCGCGAGGTCATGGCGGCGGCGACCGCGTGCTCCCAGTCGTTCTCGCCCTCGGCGTGCATGATGCCGCCGACGTTCTGCGCGCCGGTCTCCTCAAGGAGCCGTACGGCGGTGGCGATGTAGTTCGGGGAGAGCATTCCGTGCCCGTCGACGCGGACGACGATCGGATGGCGGGAGGCCTTGATCGCGGCGTTGAGGGCGGCCGGGGTGCGGCCGGTCGGGTTGGGCACGGTGTGCACCCGCGGATCCTCGGCGACGAGCTCGGCGGCGATCTCGTCCGTGCGGTCCGTGGACGGACCGAGGGCGATCACGACCTCCATCTCGCCGGCGTACTCCTGGGCGAGGATCGCGCGGACCGCGCCACGCAGGTGCCGCTCCTCGTTGAGGACGGGCATGATCACGGAAACGGCCGGGGGCCGCACGTCGGGATTGGCGTTCATAGGGGCATCACGTTACCGCGAACGGGGGACACCGCCGCGCGCGCCGGGGGCGATACGCCGGGCCGGAGATCGTATCGGCCTACCGTGCTCACGATCCCGCGTACGGCCGTCGTCCGGAGGTGTTCCCCCTTGCCCACGCCGCCGCGCTCCCCCCGGCCCCGCACCGCCCCTCAGCGCCGCCCGCCCGCGCAGCGCCGGGGCGGGCCGCGTCCGCCCGCGCGCCGGAAGCCGCGCTGGGTGATGCGGGCGGTGACGACGCTGTCCGTGGTGGTGCTCGCCTCCGCCGGCATCGGGCACACGGTCGTCACCAGCCTCGACGCGGAGATCGACCGCGTCGACCCGTTCCGCGACATGAAGAACCGGCCGGAGGCCGGTGACGGCATGAACGTGCTGCTCGTCGGCACCGACGGCCGGGAGAAGCTCAGCGAGGAGCAGCGCAGGGCGTACCGGCTGGGCGGCGCACCCTGCCACTGCACCGACACGATCATGATCGTGCACATCTCGGAGGACCGGGAGCGGGCCAGTGTGGTGAGCCTGCCGCGCGACTCCTACGCCATGACGCCCCCGCACACCGACCGGGTGAGTGGCGAAGAGCACAAGGGCCACCCCGTGAAGCTCAACGCGGCCTACGCCGAGGGCGGGCCGCAGCTGACCGTGCGCACGGTCGAGAAGATGACCCGGGTGAAGATCGACCACTACCTGGAGGTCGACTTCACCAGCTTCATGAAGACCGTCGACGTGGTCGGCGGCGTCGAGGTCTGCACCGACCGGCACCTCAAGGACAGCCACTCCGGACTCGACCTGCCCGCCGGCCGGCACACCCTCAAGGGCGGCCAGGCCCTGCAGTACGTCCGCGCCCGCCATGTCGACGGCGCTTCCGACCTCGGCAGGATGCAGCGCCAGCAGCGCTTCATGGCCGCCCTCGTCGACCGGGTCACGTCCTCCGGGATCCTGCTGAACCCGATGAAGTTCCGCGACGTCACCCTCGCCGTCCTTGGCTCGGTCCGCGCCGACAAGGGCTTCGGCACGGACGAGCTGCTGGACCTGGGCCGGGCGATGCGGAACTTCTCGCCGTCGTCGTCGGAGTTCACCACCGTGCCCATCGGGAGGATGGGGTACGCCGTGAAGGGCGTCGGTTCGACCCTGAAGTGGGACCCCGAGAAGTCCGAGCGGATCTTCGAGGCGCTGCGCCGGGACCAGCCGCTCTCCGTGCACCGCCCGCGCGACGCCGCGCTGCGTGTCCCGGTGGACCCCAAGCAGATCCGCGTGCAGGTGGAGAACGGCACCGCGACCGCCGGCCTCGGCCGCCGCGTCGACGCGGCCCTGGCGGCGACCGGCTTCGCCACCACCAAGGCCCCCGTCAACGCGGCACAGCGCGATGTGAAGCGGACTGTCGTCGCCTACGACCCCCGCTGGGACCGTTCCGCGAAGTCCCTGGCGGCGGCGCTGCCGGGCAGCCAGTTGCGCGCGGTCAAGGGCCAGGGCGCGACCCTGAAGGTCATCGCGGGCGCGGACTTCGTGAAGGCCCGCAAGGTCCGCGCCGAGGACCCGGGCCGCGGCGAGTTCGGGGTCGTGCGCGGCGACGAGGTGGGGTGCGGGTCGTAGCGGACGAGGGAGCTGGGCGTCAGTCCTCGTAGCCCTCCGCCGCCCGCTTCTCCCGCAGTTCCATGATCGCGCGGCGGCGGGCCAGGCGGTGGGTGCGGCGGATCTGGGCCTCCTGGTAGCGGCGCCGGTCCCGGTCGGTCTCCGGTATCACCGGCGGTACGCGGCGCGGCTTGCCGTCCGCGTCGACGGCGGCGAACACCAGGTACGCCGAGCCGACCTGGGTGGGCGGTGCGGACTCGTTCCAGCGTTCGGCCAGCACGCGCACGCCGACCTCCATCGAGGTCCGCCCGGTCCAGTTGACCTGTGCCTTCACATGGACGAGGTCACCGACGCGGACCGGCTCCAGGAAGGCCATCTCGTCCATGGACGCGGTGACCGCGGGCCCGCCGGAGTGCCGCCCGGCGACCGCGCCCGCCGCGTCGTCGACCAGTTTCATGATCACACCGCCGTGCACCGTGCCCAGAAGGTTGGTGTCGCTGTGGGTCATGATGTGGCTGAGGGTCGTACGGGACGCTGAGGTGGGCTTGCCCGGGATGTCGGGAGTCTCCGTCGGTGCGGCTGGGGCCTGGTCTGTCATGGCCTCCACCTTATGCCGAGGTGACATGCGTGTGATTTGTGTCAGCTTCGCAACAGCGGCGCCCCTATTTTCCGACGACCCTTGTATGGCACAGCGCCCGGACCTGCACACTGGGGCCCATGAACGATTGGCCCGAGGCATGGTCCGACGACAACCGCGGCGGCCGCTACGGACGCGGCAGCGCGAGCGCGCAGCCCGAGAGCGCCCGCGTGATGCGGCAGGTCCG
>NZ_JAOCQE010000317.1 GCF_025290915.1 Streptomyces sp. 15-116A
GGTGGCGGCGCGGCACGGGCTGCCGGTGGAACGGGTGCTGCTCACCGCGGGCGCGGCGGAGGCGTTCGTGCTGCTGGCACGGGCGCTGAAGGTGAGCCGGCCGGTGGTGGTGCATCCCCAGTTCACGGAGCCGGAGGCGGCGCTGCGCGACGCGGGCCACTCCGTGGACCGTGTGCTGCTGCGGGAGACGGACGGCTTCCGCCTGGACCCGGCGGCGGTCCCGGACGACGCCGACCTGGTGGTGATCGGCAATCCGACGAACCCGACGTCGGTCCTGCACCCGGCCGCGACCCTCGCCCGCCTGGCCCGCCCCAGGCGCACGCTGGTGGTGGACGAGGCGTTCATGGACGCGGTCCCGGGCGAACGGGAGGCCCTCGCCGACCGCACGGACGTCCCGGGCCTGGTGGTCCTGCGCAGCCTCACCAAGACGTGGGGCCTGGCGGGCCTGCGCATCGGCTACGTCCTCGCCGCCCCCGACATCATCGCGCAGCTCGAACGCGCCCAGCCCCTGTGGCCGGTCTCCACCCCGGCCCTCGCGGCGGCGGAGGCGTGCATGGAGACCAGGGCCCTGGCCGAGGCGGCCCACGCGGCCCACCGCATCGCGGCGGACCGCGCCCATCTGATCGCGGGTCTGCGGGAGTTCGCTTCCCATGGCCTAGGGGTGGCGGAACCGGCCGAGGGCCCGTTCATCCTGCTCCACCTCCCCCAGGCGGCAGGAGTACGAAGCCGCCTCCGCACCCTCGGCTACGCGGTCCGCCGCGGCGACACGTTCCCGGGCCTCGACGACAGCTGGCTCCGCCTGGCGGTGCGGGACCGGGAGACGACGGACGGGTTCTTGAGGGCGCTGGCAAGGGCCCTTTGAAACTCGCGAGTCGGGTGGTGGGTGGGCATAGGCCCGGGGGTCCAGGGGGCAGAGCCCCCTGGTACGGCACGAGAAGCCCCGTCAGCTCCGCCGCCGACGGGACAGCAGCACCGCTCCCCCACCCACCCCCAGCAGCACGACCGCCCCCGCCGCAAGGTACGGCGTCATGGAGTCACCCCCGGTCTCGGCGAGGTTCGCCTCCTCCCGGGGCCCGGCAACCTGTTCGGCCCGCGCCCCCTGCGGCTCCACCTCGACACCCTGCACCGGCACCGGCACCGGCGCCGGCGCCTCACACGTCGCCTCCGCCAACGTCACCGTCCCCTCCACCTCGGCAACGTTCAGCTTCAACGGATCGACCGACACCTTCAACTCCAACGCGGTCGCAGCGGCCGTACGCGACGTCGTCTCCGTCTTCGACAGATCCAGCCGCACCTCACCGACCCCCGGCACCTTCACCTCGCTCGGCCCGCCGGACGTCAGCTTCACGCGCTTCCCCAGCACGGTCACCGAACCCGGCAGCGTCGCCGAGGCCAGCGGCGTCCGCCCGGCCTCGCAGACCGCCTTGGAGCTGATCTTCTCGAGCTCGATGAGCCCCAGCAGCGGCAGCCCGGGAACATGCACCCGGGCCTTCGCCAGCGTCGCGGACGACTCCGCCCGGCCTCCCTCCACCGTGGCCTGGGCATCGGCGACCTCCGCGCGCAGCACGGTGAACGGCTTCCCCCCGTCCACCCCGTCGAGGCTCGCGGTGAGCGCGGTCTTCCGCGCACTCCCCGGCGCCCGGACCTCGTTCAGGGTCAGGGACAGCGGTGCGTGCACGGTCTTGTTGAGCAGGGACACATCGAGCCCGGTCCGCAGGACGACGGCCCCCGCGCTGCCCTTCTCCTCGGTGGCGTGGACGGGTCCCGCCCCGGCCAGCGCGGCGGGACCCGCGGCGAGAACGGTGGCCGTGGTGACGGCGGCCCAACGGCGTGCGGGCATACGGAACTTGGTGCTGTTCAAGGTGGTGGGACCCCCATGAGACATGTGTGGGACCCGGAAAGAATGTCCGCGCGCGGAGCGAGGCGTCAGCGATCCGAGGACACTTCACTCCATCGTGGCGAGTCCGTCGACGTTTTCGAATCCCGGGGCACAGCAGTTCCCCGGCGTCTCCTCCGGCCCCACCCGCGGGTGAGCGCGCGCATCGACGCCTACGCGACCACGCGCCCGTTGAGTACCACCCGGCGCGGATCCGCCAGCACCCGTACGTCCGCGCGCGGGTCGGCGTCGTAGACCACCAGGTCCGCCGGTGCGCCCTCCTCCAGGCCGGGACGTCCGAGCCACTTCCGGGCCGCCCAGGTGCCCGCCGCGAGGGCGTCGATCGGCGGGATGCCGGCCGTGACGAGCTCGCCGACCTCCGCCGCCGCCAGCCCGTGCGGCAGGCTGCCCCCGGCGTCGGTGCCGACGAAGACGGGGATGCCGGCGTCGTAGGCGGAGCGCACGGTGTCGTAGCGGCGGGCGTGGAGCCGGCGCATATGGGCCGACCACTGCGGGAACTTGGACTCGCCGCCGTCGGCGAGCTCCGGGAAGGTGGCGATGTTGACGAGGGTCGGCACGATCGCCACGCCCCGCTCGGCGAACAGCGGGATGGTGTCGTCGGTCAGGCCCGTGGCGTGCTCGATGCAGTCGATGCCGGCCTCGACGAGGTCCCGCAGGGAGTCCTCGGCGAAGCAGTGGGCGGTGACGCGGGCGCCGAGCCGGTGCGCCTCGGCGATCGCCGCCTCGACGGCGCCGCGCGGCCAGCAGGCCGACAGGTCGCCCAGGTCGCGGTCGATCCAGTCGCCGACCAGCTTCACCCAGCCGTCGCCGCGCCGGGCCTCCTGGGCGACGTAGGCGACGAGGTCCTCGGGCTCGACCTCCCAGGCGTAGTTGCGGATGTAGCGGCGGGTGCGGGCGATGTGCCGGCCCGCCCGGATGATCTTCGGGAGGTCCTCGCGGTCGTCGATCCAGCGGGTGTCGGAGGGCGAGCCGGCGTCCCGCAGCAACAGGGCGCCGCCGTCGCGGTCGGTGAGGGCCTGCTTCTCTGCGACGTCCTCGGGGACCGCGCCGTGCCGGTCGAGGCCCACGTGGCAGTGGGCGTCGACCAGCCCGGGCAGCACCCAGCCGTCGACGGTCCGGAGGTCACGGGCGCCGGCGGGACGGTCGTAGGAGATACGGCCGTCGACCACCCAGAGCTCGTCGCGGACCTCGTCCGGCCCCACGAGCACCCGCCCCTTCACGTGCAGTACCGCGCGTTCGCTCATACCGGCACCCTAGTCAGACGCTAGTCGGACTTCCCCACCTGGTCCGAGATCTCCTCCTCCACCTCGGCCATCGCCGGGTCGAGGAGGCGGGAGAGGAAGTGGCGGGTGCGTTCGTGCCGCGGGTTGCCGATGACCTGCTCGGGGGTGCCGTCCTCGACGATCACTCCGCCGTCCATGAAGACGACCCGGTCGGCGACCTCGCGGGCGAAGGTCATCTCGTGGGTGACGACCATCATCGTCATGCCCTCCTGGGCGAGCATGCGCATGACGGCGAGGACATCACCGACCAGCTCGGGGTCGAGGGCCGAGGTCGGCTCGTCGAAGAGCATCACCTCGGGGCCCATGGCCAGCGCACGGGCGATGGCGACGCGCTGCTGCTGCCCGCCGGAGAGGGAGGACGGGTAGGCGTCCGCCTTCTCGGACAGGCCGACCCGGGCCAGGTTCTCCGCGGCCACCTTCGCCGCCCGCGCCTTGTCCCGGCGCAGCACGCGGCGCTGCGGCAGGGTGAGGTTCTCGGTGACGGTGAGGTGCGGGAACAGGTTGAACTGCTGGAAGACCATGCCGATACGGCGGCGTACGGCGTCGATGTCGACGTCCGGGTCGGTGAGTTCGATCCCGCCGACGAACACCTGCCCCTTGGTGGGTTCCTCCAGGAGGTTCACGCAGCGCAGCAGGGTCGACTTGCCGGAGCCGGACGGGCCGATGACGCAGACGACCTCGCCCTGGCCGATCTCCAGGTCGATACCGCGCAGCACCTCGTTGCCGCCGAACGACTTGTGCAGGGCGCTGACGCGGATCTCGGGCCGGCTCATTTCACGGCCTCCTGGGCCTTGGCCTCCATACGGCGGACGACGAAGCCGAGCGGGACGGTGACCAGCAGATAGCACAGGCCGGCGACCAGGATCGGCGTGGAGTTGGCGGTCTGGCTGGCCAGGTCCCGCCCGTACTTGGACAGCTCCCGCTCCTCCAGGGTGACGCCGAGGAACAGCACCAGCGAGGAGTCCTTGAACAGCAGGACGAGTTCGTTGGTGAGCGGCGGCAGGATGATCCGGAAGGCCTGCGGAATGATGATCGAGACCATGGCCCGGGCGGGCGAGAAGCCCAGCGAACGGGCCGCCTCCATCTGCCCCTTGGGCACGGCCTGGATGCCCGCGCGGATCGTCTCCGCCATGTACGCGGCGGCCACGAGGCCGAGCGCGAGGGCGACCTTGCCGTACGTGCCGCCGATGATCTCCGTGCCGGGGAAGGCGAGCGGTACGGCCACCCCGATGAAGATGAAGATCAGCAGGGCGGGCAGGCCGCGGAAGATCTCGATGTAGATGCCGGCCAGCCAGCGGTAGGGCCCGACCGACGACAGCCGCATCAGCGCGATCACCATGCCGAGCGCGAGTCCGACGGCGAAGCCGGTCACCGTGTAGAGCACGGTGTTCTTCAGCGCCAGCGTGATGACGTCCGGGAACATCCGGTCGGCGATGTCGGCCTGCGCGAACTGGTTCTGCAGCCGGTCCCAGTCGGCCGAGACGGCGAAGAGGATCACGAGCGCGACGAACACGGCGTACTGGATGCCGCGCGACAGGCTCCGCTTCTGCCGCCGGGTCAGCCCCTTGCGGCGGGGTACGGCGTCGGGCTTCGGCTCACTCATGAGGCGGACGGGGAGGCCGCGGACTCGTCGTACGGGCCGATCCACTGCTCGTAGAGCTTCTTGTACGTCCCGTCGGCCTTGGCGTCCGCGAGCGCCTTGTTGATGGCCTCGCGCAGCGCCGTGTTGCCCTTCTTCACCGTGAAGCCGTACTGCTCGCCGGTGTTGATCTGCTCGGCGACCTCGAAGGCGTCGGCGTTGGCCTTGTCCTTCAGCCAGCCCTGGACCACCGGGTAGTCGATGACGACGGCCTTGACCTGACCGGTGCGCAGGCCGTTGAGGACGGCGTCGGAGGACTCGAAGGAGACCGGCTCGAAGCCCTGGCCCTTGGCGTAGTCCTCGCCGGTGGTCTGCGCCTGGGCGCCGAGCTTGATGTTCTTCGACTTCACGTCGGCGAGGGAGGCGACGCCGCTGCCCTTGTCGACGAGGACGGCCTGGGTGGCGTTGAAGTACGGGTCGGAGAAGTCGACGTTCTTCTTGCGCTCGTCGGTGATGGTCATGCCGGCGGCGGCCAGGTCGCACTCGCCGGAGTTGAGGAAGGCGCCGGTCTTGAAGTTCTCGAACGGCGTGTCGAGGATCTGCTGCTTCACGCCCAGGTCCTCGGCGACCAGGTCGATCAGCGCCACGTCGAAGCCCTGCACCTTGCCGTCGATCTCCGACTGGAACGGCGGGTACGGCAGGTGGGTGCAGGTGGTGAGTTGGCCCGCCTTGACGAGTTCGACGCCACCGGCGGCGGTCTTGGTGCCGCTTCCTCCGTCGTCGGTGGAGGTGCAGGCGGTCAGGAGCACCAGCCCGGCCGTCGCGGTGAGGGCGGCCGGGATGAGCGTCCGGCGCCGGGAGAGCGTCTTCACGGGGGCCTCCAGTGGGGGGAAGGACAGGTTCCGATTATGGGTGGTTACCCTCAGGGGCGTCGACCGACCCACGTAGTGAGAGAGCACCGCCGTGACCCACCCCCTCCTCGACCTGGCCCCGCTGAGCGCCGCGCACTTCGCCTCGATCGAGGACCGGGTGGCGCGTCTGCTGAGCACCGAGCAGGACGTCGTGATCATGCAGGGCGAGGCGCTGCTGCCGCTGGAGGGCGCGATCCGCGCGTGCGCCGGTCCCGGCACGACCGCGCTGAACGTCATCACCGGCCCTTACGGGCAGACCTTCGGCGACTGGCTGCGGGACTGCGGGGCGACGGTGATCGATCTGACCGTCCCGTTCCATACGGCGGTGACGGCCGAGCAGATCCGGCAGGCGTTCGCCGAGCACCCCGCGATCGACTTCGTGTCGCTGGTGCACGCGGAGGCGGCCACCGGGAACACCAACCCGGTCGCGGAGATCGGTGAGGTGGTACGGGCGCACGGGGCGCTGTTCTATCTGGACGCGGTCGCCTCGATCGGCGCGGAGCCGGTGCTGCCGGACGCGTGGGGCGTGGATCTGTGCGTGATCGGGGCGCAGAAGGCGATGGGCGGGCCCGCCGGGGTGTCGGCGGTGTCGGTGAGCGAGCGGGCGTGGGCGCGGATGGCCGCGAATCCCCGGGCGCCGCGGCGGTCGTATCTGTCGCTGCTGGACTGGAAGGAGCGGTGGATCGACGGCGGCCGCAAGGCGCTGCTGCATGCTCCGGCGCAGGTGGAGATGCTGGCGCTCGAGGCGTGTGTGGAGCGGATCGAGGCGGTGGGGCTCGACGCGGTGATGGCGCGGCACGCGGGCGCCGCGGCGGCTACGCGGGCGGGGGCGGTCGCGCTGGGCGGCGGGCTTGAGCCGTATGTGCACGACGCGCGGGAGGCGGCGCCGGTCGCCACGACGTTGCGGGCGCCGGCGGGGACGGTGG
>NZ_JAOCQE010000318.1 GCF_025290915.1 Streptomyces sp. 15-116A
GCACCGGCCAGCTGGGAACGTGCCATTCCGGCCAGCGCCGAGGGTGCGGGCGTGCCCTCCGGGGGGCGCGGTGCGGGGCGGCGCGGGCGCCGGTGGTTCATCGCTCTGGGGGCGGCGGCCAGGGGTCGCGGGCGGACGAGTCGAAGCCTGGAGTCGCGCGGGATACGGGACGTCACGGGGGCAGTCTTCCGGTTGACGGTCCGAAAACCCAAACGGAATGTCACGAGGGGCTACGGAGAGGGCCAACGCACGGGCCCGGGGGTGCGGCGGAGGCGAACGATCAAGCCATATGCCGACCGCGAACCGGAATCACCGGGGGACGGTCGGTGAGGCAGGCGCCACTCGGCGTGTCCGGGGGATGGTGAGGGCGGCGGGGAGAGCGGGAGGAGGTGCGACGAGGGTGCGGGACGAGGCCGTCGCGGGCGCGGAGGAAAGAGTGGCGCGGGACGGACAGGTGGCCTGGCGGGAGCGCCGCGTGCCGGTGGGCCGGTGGGCCGGTCACATGAGAGGGGTGAGGAAGCGGCGGAGGGCCTCTTCGTAGGCTTCCGGGTCGGCGTTCCACATGGCGGCATGGGGGGCGTCCGTGACCGGGTGCAGGGTGACCGTGTTGGGGTGGGCGTCGGCCAGGCGGCGGGAGAGGTCCCAGGGGGCCACCCTGTCGCCGGGGCCGTGGAAGATGTGCGTCGGGATGCTGATGCGGTCCAGGTGGACGGCGTCGGGGTCGCGGTCGCCGTAGAGACCGGTGCGGCCCTGGGCGGCGCGCACCGCGAGCGGCAGCAAGGCGCTCGGGGTGCGGCGGGCGGCGGCGAGGGCGCGCAGGGTCGCCTCCCAGCTCAGCACCGGCGAGTCCAGGACCAGCCCGGCGATGCGCTCCCGCAGGGCGGAGCGTGCGGCGGCGCGCAGCGCCATGGTCGCGCCGGTGGACCAGCCGAGCAGCACGAGCTGGCGGGCGCCGGACTCCACGGCGTAATGGATCGCGGCGTCCAGGTCGTGCCACTCGGTCTCGCCGAAGTGGTGCAGGCCGTCGGGTGAGCGCGGTGCGCCCTGGTCGCCGCGGTAGGCGAGGGCGAGGACCGGGAAGCGGTGGCCGTGCAGGAACTCCATGAGGTTCATGGCGTGTTCCCGGGTTGCGGCGAGGCCGTGCACCGCGATCACCCAGGTGCCCCGGGCGCCCGGTACGAACCAGGCCGGCAGCGGGCCGAGCTCCCCGGGGACGAGGAGGTCGGTGTGGTCCAGCCCGAGGGCGGTGCCGGGGTCGCCGACGTACAGGTTGGGCACGAGCCAGGCCCGGTCGCCGGGCTCCAGCGTGCCGTGTGTGACCCGTTCGAGGCGGCGCACCACGGTGTCGGCGGGGTGGGAGGCACCGGCCAGCACGGGGCCGACGACCGCGTGGGAACCGTCGCCGGCGAGTCCGTAGCGGCCGGGGCGCAGTGCCGCGAGATCCCGGGTGAGGCTGATCTCTCCGGCGGCGGTGCCGTGCACGGTGAGCCGGGGTTCGGTGGGCAGCGGTCTGCCCGGGGGCGCCTTGAGGGCGGCGTCGCTGGCGAGCCGGCCGGCGGCCACGGCGGCGGCACCGGCTCCTATCACGGCGGAGACGGCAGCGGCCGTCGCTCTGACAGTGCGCACCCCACCAGTGTCCCGGCGCGCCGACCCCCGGGCCAGTGGGCAGCACACGGGGGGTGACACGGCCCCGGTCCCGCCTCGGGTCCGTCCACGACGGTTTGCCGCACGGGGCACCATGACGACAAAGCGACATGACCCAGCGCGCGGACCGCGGCGCGATCCGCCGAGCGGACTGCCAGGCGGACCGCCGAGCCAACTTCCGCGCGGACTGCTGGGCGGATTGGGCGCGCAGACCGGGGACGAAGCGCCACGCGGGCCGCCGGACCACCGCGCGGACCGCCGGGCGAGCCGCCGAGCGAACGCCAGGCGAGCCGCCCAGGGGGGAACGTCAGGGCCGCCGCGCGAATCGCCGCGCAGGCCGCACGCCCCTCATCGCCCTGCCCGGAGTCGTCCAGGAACCGGGGCCCGCCCAGGTTCATCGGCCGACCCGGAGTCACCCACGAACCGGGACCCGCCCAGATTCATCGCCCGACCGGAGCCATCCACGGACCGGGACCGCCCGAACGTTCATCAGCCGCCAGCCCTCGGCGACCGGCCCTCACCCCCGCTGCCCGTACCCCCGCAGCCGGTCGCTCACCTCGGCCAGTTGCTCCAGCGACAGCAGGTTCGGCGAACGGCCAGGTACCGCGGACGCGGTCAGCCAGACTCTGCACATCCACTCCAGCTGGGCCGTGCGGTCGTAGGCCTGGGGCAGGGTCGTGCCGTAGGTGAGCGTGCCGTGGTTCTGGAGGAGGCAGCCTGTGCGGTCGGTCAGGGCGTGGAGCATGTTCTCGGCCAACTCGTCCGTGCCGTACGTCGCATAGCGGGCAACCCGGACGGGGCCGCCGAGGGCTGCGGCCATGTAGTGGATCAGCGGGAGTTCGTCGACGAGCGTGGAGACGGCCGTCGCGTGCACGGCGTGCGTGTGGACGATCGCGCGGGCGTCGGTCGCGCGGTACACCGCGAGATGCATGGGCAGCTCGCTGGTCGGGACGAGTGTGCCGAGGACCTGGCGGCCGGTGAGGTCGACGCCCGTCACATCGTCCGGGGCGAGCCGGTCGTAGGGGACGCCCGACGGCGTGACCAGGACCGTTTCGCCGACGCGGACGGAGACGTTGCCGGACGTGCCGACGACCAGGCCCTCGGTGACGGTCCGGCGCGCGGTGTCCACCAGGTCCGCCCAGGCGCGCGCCTCCTCCTGACTCACACGCCGCCCACGCGGCTCCCCCACCTCGCGCACACGGTCCCCGTGGTCACCCCGGCCACGCTGGTTCTCTCGCTGCTCAGCCATGCCGCGATCCTGCCAGGGCACCTCGCCGGCCTCCGTGGAGCCGGGGCACTTTAGGCCGGAAGGCGACCCTCCGTAAGGGTGCACATCACCCCATAACGCCCTATCGGCAACCTTGGCCGGAGATCGTCTCGCATTCAACGATCTTCCAGTAGCGTCGGGGCGGTCTCGTGCACGTCGCCGTTCCGGGGGGAAGCATGGCCCGTGATCACCTACCGTCGTCCCGTCTCCGCCGCCGCCGGCTGCTCACGGCCTCCGTGGCCGCGCTCGCGCTCGGCGGCACCGTCCTCGCCGAGGTTCCGGCCGCGGCGGCGAGCCGCCCGAAGGGGCACGACGTCTCGTCGCACCAGAAGAACGTGAACTGGGCGTCCGCGAAGGCCAAGGGCGCCCGGTTCGCCTACGTCAAGGCGACCGAGTCCACCACCTACCGCAACCCCTACTTCGCCCAGCAGTACAACGGCTCCCGCAAGGCCGGGCTGATCCGCGGCGCCTATCACTTCGCCCTCCCGGACAAGTCGTCCGGCAAGGCCCAGGCCGCGTACTTCGTGCGCAACGGCGGCGGCTGGAGAGGCGACGGCTGGACGCTGCCGCCCGCGCTGGACATCGAGTACAACCCGTACAGCAAGAAGCACAAGTGCTACGGGCTGAGCAAGGCCCGGATGACCGCCTGGATCCGCTCGTTCAGCAACGAGGTCGTCCGGCTCACCGGCCGCCGTCCGGTGATCTACACGACCACCCACTGGTGGAACACCTGCACCGGGAGCAACCGCGCCTTCGGCCGGGACCACGCCCTGTGGATCGCCCGTTACAGCAGGTCAGGGACGGGGACGCTGCCAGCCGGCTGGTCGTCGTGGACCTTCTGGCAGTACGACAACGGCGGCACCCTCCCGGGTGACCAGAATCTCTTCAACGGTTCCCTCGACCGACTGAAGGCCCTCGCGCGAGGCCGCTGAACGGCCGTAGGCCGCGAGATGACGGGGCCGGCCGTGCCGGAGGGCGCCGGCCCCGCCATCCGGCGGAACAGCAACCGCCTCTTCCGGTCACCACCAAGCCCCTCCCAGTTCATCTTCCGTTCACCCGGGTTACCTACGTTCGACCAGCCAATGACCTCGAACGATTGCCTGGGTAAATGGAAAGCTTCTCGCTGATCCTCGCGATTGTGGTGGTGACCGCACTCGCGTTCGATTTCACGAACGGTTTCCACGACACCGCGAACGCGATGGCAACGACCATTTCGACCGGTGCGATGAGGCCCAAGGCGGCAGTGGCCATGTCCGCCGTCCTGAACCTCGTCGGTGCTTTTCTCTCGGTGGAGGTCGCCAACACGATCTCCAAGGGTCTCGTCGACGAGACCGGCATCCGTCCCGAGGTCATCTTCGCCGCCCTGGTCGGCGCGATCCTCTGGAACCTCCTCACCTGGCTGGTCGGCCTGCCGTCCAGCTCCTCGCACGCCCTCATGGGCGGTCTGATCGGCGCCACCGTCGCCTCGGCGGGCCTCGGCGCGGTGCACGGCGACGTGCTGGTCACCAAGGTGCTGATCCCCGCGATCGCCGCCCCGCTGGTCGCCGGCATCGCCGCGATGTTCGCGACCCGGCTGACCTACCGCCTGGGCCGCAAGGCCGACGGCGAGGCCTCCAAGAAGGGCTACCGCGCCGGGCAGATCGCCTCCGCCGGTCTGGTCTCCCTGGCCCACGGCACCAACGACGCCCAGAAGACGATGGGCATCATCACCCTCGCCCTGGTCGCCGGCGGCACCCTCGCCCCCGACTCCGACCCGCCCCTGTGGGTCATCCTCTCCGCGGGCATCGCCATCGCGCTCGGCACCTACCTCGGCGGCTGGCGCATCATCCGCACCATGGGCAAGGGCCTCACCGACCTCCAGCCGCAGCAGGGCTTCGCCGCCCAGACCAGCGCCGCGACGGTCATCCTGGCCTCCTCCCACCTGGGCTTCTCGCTGTCCACCACGCACTCCGTCTCCGGCTCGGTGATGGGCGCGGGCCTCGGCCGCAAGGGCGGCGTGGTCCGCTGGTCGACGGCCACCCGGATGTTCGTCGCCTGGGGTCTGACGCTGCCGGCCGCCGCCCTGGTCGCGGCGGTCGCCGAGTGGGTCTGCGGCTTCGGTGACTGGGGCACCGCCCTCGTGGCCGTCTTCCTCGTGGTCTCCAGCGCCGCGATCTGGAAGATCTCCCGGCGCGAGGTCGTCGACCACACCAACGTCAACGACACCGACGCCCCCGCCGAGCCGACCGGTGTGGTGACCCAGGCCATCGCCGCGGTGACCCCGCCGCCCGCGGGCACCGTCTCCGAGGAGCTGGCGGCCACCATCGCGGCCCCGGCGTCCACCGACCCGGCGGCCCCGCCGGCGAAGACCACCGTCTGACCGCGACCCGGTCCGGTACGAAGGCACAAGAAGGAAGTACTGCAATGAAGATCGACTGGGCGGCCCTCGGTTCCGTCTTCGGCGTCAGCCTCGTGGTCACCGTGGCTCTCGTGGGCCTGTTCACGCTCGGCATCACCGGCCTGTCCCGCCGCGAGCGGGCCGCCGCGCAGGGCCAGTCGGCGGCGCTCGCGGTCACCGGCGCCTACGCCTGCTTCGCCGCCTGCGCTGCGGCGGTGGCGTACGGCATCTACCTGATCATGGCCTGATCCGGGCCTGATCCCGGCTGGGTCCTGGCCTGTTCCGGGCTTGCAGCCGGCCTGATCCGTGCGACGGGTGGTGCGAGGCGATGCCTCGCACCACCCGTTCGCGTTCCCCCACCCACACCCCTCTGTGGGCCTCAGCACACTTCAGCCTCGCAGGTCAACGGCAAGTTGACGGCCCTTCCGGGGGCGTGGTGGACTTCCGGAGCCAAGTGCGGCGGCAGGAGAGGAAGCCGGTGGAAGTCCGGCGCGGTCCCGCCACTGTCACCGGGGTAGACACCCCGGGAGCCAGGAACTCTCACCGCCGGTCTCGTCGAACCAGGGCGCGGACACCCTGAGTGAGGACATATCGCCATGCGCGGCTGCCTGTTGAGGTCGATCAGCGACGCCCGGCCCCGAACCGGGGCGTCCGGGAACATCACCGCCGGATCCCTCACCGGCTGAACCCATGGGTGCCGATCGCGTGTTCGCGTACGGCGCCGCCGCCGGCCTCCTCGGCGACCTGCTGCTCGGCGATCCCCGCCGCGGGCATCCGGTCGCCGCTTTCGGGCGGGCCGCGGCTGCCGTGGAACGGGTGTTGTGGCGGGACCACCGCGGCTGGGGCGCCGCGCACACGGCCGTGTGCGTCGGCGGGACCGTCGCGCTGGGCAGCCTCGCCGCCCGCTGGGTCCGCTCCTCCCCTGCCGCCTCCCTCGCCCTGACCGGCGTCGCCACCTGGGCCGTCGTCGGCGGCACCTCGCTGGCCCGCGAGGCCCGCACCATCGGGCGGGCCCTTGAGGCCGGGGACGTTGAGGCAGCGCGGGCGCGGCTGCCGCATCTGTGCGGGCGGGACCCGCAGGCGCTGGACGCCGACGGGATCGCCCGCGCGGTGGTGGAGTCCGTCGCCGAGAACACCTCCGACGCCGTGGTGGGCGCCCTGGTGTGGGGCGCCGTGGGCGGGGTGCCGGGGCTGCTCGGGTTCCGGGCCGTCAACACGCTGGACGCCATGGTCGGCCACAAGTCCCCGCGCTACCGCCGCTACGGCTGGGCCTCGGCCCGCCTCGAC
>NZ_JAOCQE010000319.1 GCF_025290915.1 Streptomyces sp. 15-116A
GAAACGCCGGCCGCCGCGTCGCCAGCCTGGCGCTCCGCGCGGCCTTGGGGCGCCCTCCGCCCGGCGCTTCCCGGCCGTCCTGGCTCCCGCGGGGGCGCGGGCTGCCTGCGGCTTCCGGCGCTCTTCGGTCGTCCGCGGGGCCTCGTGCTGACGGGGCGTCCGAGGGGCCTTGATCTGACGGCCGTCCGAGGATCTCGTGCTGCCCGGCCGCCCGCGGCCAGCCCCCGGTGGTCCTCGGTCGTCGCGGAGCTCACTGTGCCGCCCGTGCCCGCAGGGCCGTGCGCCAGGCGGGGGACGGGCCCTCGGGTTCGGTGTCGTGCGGTCTGCCGCCGCGGGCGAAGAACGCCTCCAGCGGCAGGCTCGCGGCCCCGACGGTCACGGCGTCCGGGCCCAGCATGCCGAGGCCGATACGGACCCGTCCGGCCGGATGGCGCAGGGAGTAGGCGGTGGCGTGGGCCGCGACGGTGTCCAGGAAGCTGCGGCCGAGCTGGAGTCCGGCCCAGCCGCCGATCAGGATGCGCTCGGGCTGGAAGAGGTTGATCAGGTCGGAGAGCCCGGCACCGAGGTACTCGGCGGTCTCCTCCAGCACGCGCCGCGCCGTGGCGTCCGGTTCCGGCCGGCCGCCCGTGGCGTCCGGCGCCGGGTAGGCGGCAGCGATCATGGCGGCCAGCGCCGTCTCCTCGTCCGTGTCCGACGGCGGCCGCCCTCCCGCCTCGGCCCACCGCTGGAGCACCGCCTCGGCGCCCGCGTACGCCTCCAGGCAGCCCAGCGCCCCGCAGCGGCACGGGCGGCCCTGGACCCGCACCGTCAGGTGCCCCCACTCCACGGCCCGCCCGGAGCGCGTGTCGTCGGTGACCACGCAGGCGCTGACCCCGGAGCCGAAGAGGACCACCGCCGCGCTCTGCGCGCCCCGCCCGGCGCCGAACCACATCTCCGCCTGGCCGAGAGTCCTGGCCCCGTTGGCGATGTAGTACGGCACGGTGCGGGGCAGCAGCCGGGACGCGCGCAGCAGCCGCTCCAGGGGGACGGCGTCCCAGCCGATCGTCTGACCGTGCACGACGGCCCCGTCCTCGGGGTCCACGGCGACGATGCCGGGCACGCCGACACCGACGCCGAGCAGCAACTCCGGTGCCACGCCAGCCTGTTCGAGCACCTGCCGGATGCCCGCGCGCAGATGGCCCACGACGACATCGACGTCGTACCGGTCGGTGCGGCGGGGCCCCGCGGCCTGGAGCGGCTGCTCCACCCGCGCCAGTTCGGTGAGCGCCAGGTCGAACAGCTCGACCCGGACCCGGGTCTCGCCGACGTCCACCCCGATCAGGTAGCCGCTGCGCGCGCGGACCCGCAGCAGTGTCCGGGGTCTGCCGCCGGACGAGTCGATGCTGCCGGCCTCCTCCACGAGCCCCTCGGAGACGAGTTCGGACACGACGTTGCTCACCGACCCGGAACTCAGTCCGGTGACCGGGCCGAGCGAGAACCGGCTCAACGGGCCGTCGAAATACAACCGTTGCAACACCGCGGTGCGGTTCTCCCGCCGCAGGTCACGCACTGTACGGCCGCCGCGCGCCTTCATCATGCCCCCTCTGGGTGGAGTGCCTACCGCAACGTACCTGGGACCGGGCCCTTGACGCGACCTTCGCTTGCGGTTTAACTCACATCCTAAATTAAGCCGTGGGGGGCTTCGGAGTGGAACGCGGGGCGTTCCGGTCGCCCCCTTTGCGGGCGACACCGTCACTCCCGGAAGGCCTCTCGACCCATGCGCAGAATCAGAGCCGCAGCCGTCGGCGCCGCCACTTTCTCGCTCGTCCTCGCCGCGACCGCCTGCGGCGGCGGATCGACGGGCACGGAAGGGTCCAACGAGCAGCCGAAGACCCTGACCTACTGGGCCTCCAACCAGGGAGCGAGCCTGGAGGTCGACAAGAAGGTCCTCCAGCCGGAGCTCGACAAGTTCGAGGAGCAGACCGGGATCAAGGTGAAGCTGGAGGTCGTGCCCTGGTCCGACCTCCTCAACCGCATCCTCACCGCCACCACCTCGGGCCAGGGCCCCGACGTCCTGAACATCGGCAACACGTGGAGCGCGTCGCTCCAGGCCAGCGGCGCCCTGCTGCCCTGGGACCAGAAGAACTTCGACGCGATCGGCGGCAAGGACCGCTTCGTCGAGTCCGCGCTCGGCTCCACCGGCGCCCCCGGCCAGGACCCCGCCGCCGTGCCGCTGTACTCCATGGCGTACGCCCTCTACTACAACAAGAAGATGTTCGCCGACGCCGGCATAGAGAAGCCGCCGGCCACCTGGGACGAGCTGGTCGAGACCGGCAAGAAGCTCTCCAAGGACGGCAAGTGGGCGCTCGGCGCCGAGGGTTCCAACCTGTCGAACAACATCCACCAGGTCTTCGTGCTGGGCAAGCAGCACGGGGCGGACTTCTTCACCCCCGACGGCAAGCCCGACTTCACCTCCGACGGGGCCGTCGCCGCGGTGAAGCAGTACGTCGACCTGATGGCCAAGGACAAGATCATCGCGCCGGGCAACGCCGAGTACGCGCAGAACCAGTCCCTGAGCGACTTCGCCAAGGACAAGACGGCCATGGTGCTCTGGCAGACCGCCTCGGCCACCTTCAAGGCCCAGGGCATGAACGACGACGAGTGGGGCGTGGCCCCCGCTCCGGTGCAGTCCGGCACGCCCGGTCAGGGCAAGGCCACCAACTCGATGGTCGCCGGCATCAACATGGCCGTCTTCAAGAACACCAAGAACATCGACGGCGCCAAGAAGTTCGTCAAGTTCATGACCAGCGACAAGGAGCAGGTCATCCTGAACAAGGCGTACGGCTCCATCCCGCCGGTCAAGTCCGCCCAGCAGGACCCGGCCTTCAACACTCCGGCCCTCGCCGTGCTCCGGGACACCCTCGCCACCAGCGCCACCGCGCTGCCGCAGGTGCCCGAGGAGTCACAGTTTGAGACCGTCGTCGGCACCGCCGTCAAGGAGCTCTTCGCCGACGCCGCCGCCGGCCGGCCGGTGACCACCGCATCGGTGAAGGCCAAGCTCGAGAAGGCCCAGCAGCAGATGCCCAAGAAGTGAGCGCGGACACCACGATGACCACCACCGCTGCCCTGAGCGCAGGCGAGCGGACGGCACGCGAGAACGACCCCGGGGCGGCGCCGCGCAGGCGCCGCCCCGGGCGGCTGCGCCGCATCGGACTGCCGTATCTGCTGCTGTTGCCCGCACTGCTGCTCGAACTGCTGGTCCACCTCGTGCCGATGGTGATCGGCATCGTCGTCAGCTTCAAGGAGCTGACCCAGTTCTACATCCGCGACTGGGGCACCGCGCCCTGGGCCGGCTTCGACAACTACGCGCTCTCGGTGGACTTCGACGCCCCCGTGGGCGAGGCGCTGCTGAGGTCGTTCTTCACCACCTGCCTGTTCACCGTCCTGTCGGTGAGCCTGTGCTGGCTGCTGGGCGCCGCCGCGGCGATCTTCCTGCAGGAGTCGTTCCGGGGCCGGGGCTTTCTGCGCACCCTCTTCCTCGTGCCGTACGCGCTGCCCGTCTACGCCGCCGTCATCACCTGGGCGTTCATGTTCCAGCGGGACAACGGGCTGGTGAACCACGTGCTGCACGACCAGCTCGGCCTCACCGACAGCGCCCCGTTCTGGCTGATCGGCGACAACAGCTTCATCGCCCTGCTCGTCGTCTCGGTGTGGAAGGGCTGGCCCTTCGCCTTCCTCATCATCATGGCCGGACTGCAGAACATCCCCAAAGACCTCTACGAGGCGGCCGCCCTCGACGGCGCGGGCGTCTGGCAGCAGATCCGCCGCATCACCCTGCCGGCGCTGCGCCCCGTCAACCAGGTCCTCGTGCTGGTGCTGTTCCTGTGGACGTTCAACGACTTCAACACCCCCTTCGTCCTGTTCGGCAAGGCCGCGCCCGAGGCCGCGGACCTGATCTCCCTCCACATCTACCAGTCGTCGTTCCAGACCTGGAACTTCGGGACGGGCTCCGCGATGTCGGTGCTCCTGCTGCTGTTCCTGCTCGTGGTGACCGGCGTCTACCTGTGGCTCACCTCCCGCGGAAGGAAGGCCGCCGATGTCTAGTCCCGCCGTCCGCCGGCCCCGCTCCCCGATGGCCGCCCCGCGGTCCTTCCTGTGGAGCCGCAGGATCTTCCTGACCCTCCTCACCGCCTTCGTGCTGCTGCCGGTCTACGTGATGATCTCCAGCTCGCTGAAGCCGCTCCAGGACGTGTCGGGCACGTTCGCGTGGATCCCCTCGGGCCTCACCGTCCGCCCCTACATCGACATCTGGGACACGGTCCCGCTGGCCGACTACTTCATGAACTCGCTGATCGTGGCCGGCGCGGCGACCGTCTGCTCCGTCACCATCGCCGTGTTCGCGGCCTACGCGGTCAGCCGCTACTCCTTCCGCGGCAAGCGCGTCTTCACGGTGACCGTGCTGTCGACGCAGATGTTCCCGGGCATCCTGTTCCTGCTGCCGCTGTTCCTCATCTACGTCAACATCGGCAACGCCACCGGCATCGCGCTGTTCGGCTCCCGCGGCGGCCTCATCCTCACCTATCTGACGTTCTCGCTGCCGTTCTCCATCTGGATGCTGATCGGGTACTTCGACTCGGTGCCGAGGGACCTCGACGAGGCGGCCAAGGTGGACGGCTGCGGGCCGCTCGGCGCGCTGTTCCGGGTCATCGTGCCCGCGGCGATCCCCGGCATCGTCGCCGTCGCCGTCTACGCCTTCATGACGGCTTGGGGGGAGGTCCTGTTCGCCTCCGTCATGACCAACGACACCACCCGCACCCTCGCCGTCGGCCTGCAGGGCTACTCCACCCAGAACGACGTCTACTGGAACCAGATCATGGCCGCCTCGCTCGTCGTCAGCCTGCCCGTCGTCGCCGGCTTCCTGCTCCTGCAGCGCTACCTCGTCGCCGGCCTCACCGCCGGGGCCGTCAAGTAACCGGCTCGCTCCGCCGTCGTCTGTCCCATCCCAGAGAGGCTCTCTGTGTCCGAATCGCTCGACCTCGCCGCCTTCCCCGCCGACTTCCTCTGGGGCACGGCCACCTCCGCCTATCAGATCGAGGGCGCCGTCGCCGACGACGGCCGGGCCCCCTCCATCTGGGACACGTTCTCCCACACCCCCGGCACGATCGACAACGGCGATCACGGAGACGTGGCCTGCGACCACTACCACCGCTGGCCCGAGGACGTCGCGCTGATGAAGCGGCTGGGCACCGGCGCCTACCGCATGTCCGTCGCCTGGCCCCGCGTCCTGCCCGCGGGACACGGGACCGTCAACCGGCCCGGCCTCGACTTCTACGACCGGCTGACCGACGCCCTCCTGGAGGCGGGCATCACCCCCAACGTCACCCTGTACCACTGGGACCTGCCACAGGTGCTCCAGGACCGGGGCGGCTGGACCGTGCGGGACACCGCCGAGCACTTCGCCGCCTACGCCTCGCTGGTCGCCGGCCGGCTCGGCGACCGTGTCACGCACTGGGCGACCCTCAACGAACCCCTGTGCTCGGCCTGGATCGGCCACCTCGAAGGACGGATGGCGCCCGGCCTGACCGACCTCACCGCCGCCGTCAACGCCGCCTACCACCTCCTGCTCGCCCACGGCCTCGGCACCCAGGCGATCCGCGCGGCGGCACCCGGCGCGCAGGTCGGCCTGGTCACCAACCACTCCACGGTCGAGGCCGCCTCCACCCGCCCGGAGGACGTGGCGGCCGCCGCCCGGATGGACGGCCACACCAACCGCTGGTGGCTGGACCCCGTCTACGGCCGCGGCTTCCCCACCGACATGCGCGAGCTGTACGGGGTGGAACTCCCCGAACGCCCCGGGGACCTCGAGACCATCGCCGTCCCGCTGGACTGGCACGGGCTCAACTACTACTTCCCGGCGACCGTGACGGACGACCCCGAGGGCCCCGTGCCCCACGCCCGTGAGGTCCGGCTGCCCGATGTGCCCCGCACCGGCATGGACTGGCAGATCGACGCGGACGGCCTGGAGACCCTGCTGCTGCGGCTGACCGAGGAGTACGGCGTGCGCACGCTGTACGTCACCGAGAACGGCTCCGCCTTCCCGGACACCGTCGCGCCGGACGGCAGCGTCCACGACCCCGGGCGCACCCACTATCTGGAGCAGCATCTGGGCGCCTGCGCCCGCGCCGTACGCAAGGGCGTGCCGCTCGCGGGCTACTACGCCTGGTCCCTGCTGGACAACTTCGAGTGGGCGTACGGCTACGACAAGCGCTTCGGCCTCGTCCACGTCGACTACGCGACGCAGACCCGCACGATCAAGACCAGCGGCCTGCGGTACGCGGAGATCATCCGCGCCCACCGGCAGACCCACACCTGACGAACGGCGCCTCACCATCCCACGGTTCCCCGCCGCCGGGCCGAGTCCGGCGGCGGGAGCGCGCTGCACACCCTGCCGGGCCTCGACGCCTCGAACGGCATCGCGCGAGCGCGCGTGTACCCCTACGGCCACGGCCTCACCACCACCCGCTGAGCGCCGCCGGC
>NZ_JAOCQE010000032.1 GCF_025290915.1 Streptomyces sp. 15-116A
GGGCGCCTGCCCCGGGTACCCGTACGACGCCCCACCCGGAGCGGGCGGCGGCGTGCCCGGAACAGCGGCGGCCCCCTGCCCCGGATACCCGTACGAGGCCCCGCCCTGCGAGGCCGACTGCGCACTCGGCGCACCGGGCGGAGGCGTACCCGGCGTTCCCTGCGCGCCGGGTTCCTGCACCGCCGGCGCGAGTGCCGTCGGCGGAAGCTGGCTGCCGCCCGACATCAGCGCCGTCGGAGCGTCCGCCGTGGCCGGGGGCGGCGGCGGAGTGTCGTCGCCCGACTCGCTCAACTGCGGCGCGAACACGGTGTCCGGCAGAGGTACGGAACGGTCCTCACCGGCATCGGCGTTGGTGTCCGTACCGGCCCAGGGCGTCGCCCCGGCGCCCGCCCGCACCTCCGCCGAGGAGTCGCCCTCCCCGGCAGCAGCGGGCCACGCGGCACCGCTCCCGGGAGCAGCGGCCGCCCCCTGCCCCGGCACACCGGCGCCGGCACCGAAGGCGTGCGAGCCCGAAGCGGCGGAACCCGTAGCCGCGCCCGAACCCGAACCCGAAGCCGAGGAGCCCGCCCCCGAAGCCGAACCGGAGGTTGAATCCGGGCCCGAAGCCGAATCCGAAGCCGCAGCCGAACCAGACCCAGCAGCCCCAGCCCCGGCACTCGCCCCCGACTCCCGCCGATCCGGAATCCCCAGCCGGTCCGCCGCCTCCTGCAACCACTCCGGAGGACTCAGCAGAAACGACGTCTGATTCAGATCCACCCGCGCCGGCGCGGGCGCCGCCTCCGGCTCCGGCGAGGCCTCCGGACGGCCGTACTCCTCCTCGTACCGGCGGATCACCTCGCCCACCGGCAGCGCGGGCCACAGCGTGGCCTCCCCGCTGTCCCGGGCGATCACCAGCCGCTGCGCGCCCCCGTCCGAACGCGGCCCGTCCGCACGGTCCTCCGCCCACACCACGAACCCGAGATCGAACTCCCGCACCCGCACCTCACGATGCTGGTACGACGGCACATCCCCGTTGATCCACTCTTCCGCGCGCTCCTGCGCCTGCGCGTACGTCACCATCGCTACGAGCTCACTCCCCCGCGGAAGAAACCGGGACGACCTGCGCGAAACCGCCGTCCACCATCAGATTCGCCACCGTCTCCAGCTCCGGCGGAGACCCCGCCAGCCGCGACAGGAACGCGTCGAAGTCGTCCCCGCACGGCAGCAGCAGCCGCTCCACCCGCTCGGCCGGCGGCCACGACGGATCCACGTCCCGCACATCGTCGTACGCGCAGAACCACACCGAACCGACCCGCTCGCCCCGCACCTTCACGGCCAGCAGCCCGCCCTGCACGAAGGAGACGCACAGATAGTCCTTGGTCAGATGGTCCCGCAGGCACTTGTTGACGTAGACGAGGTCATTGACCGCCGCCTCGTCCCGCACCGTGAAGAACGGCTGGTCGACCAGCAGCCCCAGCTCCGCGTCCAGCGCCGTGCCCACCGGAGCACAGCCGCCCGCCGCCTTCAGGAACGAGCGGTACGCACCCGGCAGCCGGTACCCCAGGTCCTCCTCGACCTGCTGCACCTGCGCCTCCGTCACCGCCACACCCGACTTCGGCAGCCCGAAATGCGCCGGACGCGTCTCCTGCAACGGCCGTGTGCCCCGCTTGTCCTGATCCACGTTCGCGGTCGCGACCCCGCCGTGATGCCGCAGCAGCGCCTTCACCTCGACCGGCACCAGCTCCAGCCGCCGCGTGCCCGCCACGTGATGCCACGTCCAGCCGTGCGGCGTCGCCACCGCCGGCACCGTGTCCCACAGCTCGTGCCCGCTCGCCGCCAGCGCCGCGTTCGCCGACACATAGTCCGTCAGCCGCAGCTCGTCGACGCCGAAGCCCTCCGGCGGATCCGCGATCTGCGCGGCCGCCCGCGCGTAGGGCGAGAAGTCGGGGTAACCACGCTCGTCCACCCGCACACCTCTCGGATGCCGGGCGGCCCGCACCGGATCCGGGAAATGCACGACCTGCCCGGCGTAGGCCGCGTTCGGCGGCGCGGCTTGTTGCCCGAGCCGACCTGTCGTCATGGCGGTTGCCCCCTGCGGCACTCTGATACGCCCCACCCCGGCCGCCCTCGGCCGGTCACGGACCGTATTCGACTGTCACGTCTGTTACGTCTGGTACGACTTCTCTCACCGCACGGATCGCGGTGCCCGACAGCCTATGCGGTACGCCGACACCGGTCACCGGCACCGGTCACCACCCCTCCGCTTCCGTGACCAGCCGTCACCCTGCGATGACAGCCCGCCCCGTCCCGGGCGTGTCGCCCCGCCCCAGCTTCCGCTTCAGCCACGGCATTTGGCACTCTGTGACCTCCGGGGGGATGCACGGGAGGGGATGACAGGCATGAACATGACGCAGGCAGGTGCCCAGACGGGGACCGCTACCGGCCAGTCCGGCGACCCCCGCACCGGTGACCCCCGCATCGGCTGGAGCGCCACCGGCGACGCCCCCGCCCCCACGCTGCGCCACCGCCGCGACGGCATCCTGCCCACCGTCGCCGCCGCCCTCTCCGTGCGCGGCGCCACCCTCACCGGCACCCCCGCCCGCGGCGACACGCCCCCCGCCCTGCACCCCCTCGTCCAGGACTTCCTCGACACCCTCACCAGCGGTCAGCGCGACCGCTTCACCGGCCGCTGCGCCGAGACCATCCTCATCTCCCGGCACATCACCGCCACCGACGCCGCACGCAGCAAACGCGCCGCACGCAAACCCATGACCAACGGCGAAGCACGCAAAGCGCTCAAACACGCCAAACTCACCACCCGCCGCATCCGCGAGGACGGCGACCCCCTGCACGGCGGCTTCGCCACCCCCTGCCGCGCCTGCACCGCCCTCAGCGCCCACTTCGGCGTCCGCATCGTCGACCCCGCCACCACCGACGACTGACACGAGCCACACCACCACCCCCGGCCCGGCCCCGACCCACGACCCCGACGAACCAAGGGCAGATGCACACCGACCGCACCTCCACCACCCGCTTCCCCGTACCCGTCGACGCCGCCCTGCGCGCCGCCGGCTGGCAGCCCGGACGCTGGGACATCAAGCAGGCCGAGATCTGGGCCGACGCCCTGCGCGACCACACCTCACCCGCCGGACACCGCCACACCGTCTTCCCCGCCGCCGTCGAGGCGTGGGCCGAATTCGGGGGGCTCCACATCCACCCCACCGGACCCGGCCGCCAGATCGCCCCCGCGACCCTCCACCTCGACCCCCTCCACGGCCTCCACACCGCCCGCACCCTCGGCGACCTCGGCCGCGCCCTCGACACCCAGGTCTGCCCCCTCGGCGCCGAGACCGACACGGAAGCCCTCCTCGCCATCGACACCGAAGGCCGCGTCTACGCCCTCGACCACACCGGCGACTGGTACCTGGGCCCCCACATCGACCAAGCCCTCACCACCCTCATCACCGGCACACCCCCCACCCGCCTCACGGCGAGCTGACTTCCGGGTCGGCCACTTCGGGCACCGACGGCCCGACCTACGGACGATCGGACCCGAACCGGGCTCGCAACGGCACAACCCGCCGGCCATCCGCACCTCGCCGGCTCAACTCGCCGGCCACCGACCCACGAGGGCCCAGCCCGCGAACCATCGGGACCGAACCGGGCTCGAGCCACGCCCCCCGGACACGCACCAGCACATCCGCCAACCATCCGGCCGCGCGCCGGCTCACCCCGCAGCCCACCGGACCCACGACGACTCGTCCGGCCACCACCGGACCCGCTCCAAACTGAACCTCGCCACCACCGAAACCGACGCCGCCTCGCCCCGCCCACCACCGGCCCCCACGCCGAGCCGGACCAGCCGACCCATCAGACCCACGCGAGCCGCACCCTCGCCCACCGGACCCGCGCCGAGCCCGGACCCGCCGGCCGCCGGCCTACGACGCCGGGATCACCGCCGACACACGGAAACCACCCGCATCCGTCGGGCCCGAGACGAACACCCCACCCAGCGCCGCCACCCGTTCCTTCATGCCGACCAGGCCATTCCCCCCGGACGGCAGGCCCGCCGACGACGCGGCCTGCGGCGGCGGCTCGTTCTCCACCTGCATCGCGATCTCCGACACCCGATGCGCCAGCCGCACATACGTCTTCGCCCCCGCCGCATGCTTGTGGACGTTCGTCAGCGCCTCCTGCACCACCCGGTACGCCGTCGACTCCACCACCGGCGCATACGACCGGCCCTCCCCCTCCACCGACAGATCCACGACCATCCCCGCAGCCGCCGACTGCCCGACCAGCTCCTCGATGTCCGACAGACACGGCCCCTCCGCCGCGCCCTCCTCCCCATCGGCCGCCCGCGAAGCAGCCGCCGCCGCGGCCACCCCCACCGCAGCCAACGGCGCCACCGGCACCCGCTCCCGCCGCTGCCCACCGGCCTCCGTACCGGCCCGCAACACCCCGAGCATCTCCCGCAGCTCCGTCAGCGCCTGCCGCCCCATGTCCCCCACCAGCGCGGCATTCTTCACCGCCTTCTCCGGATCCTTCCGCGCCACCGCCTGCAACGCCGCCGCATGCACCACCATCAGGGACACCCGGTGCGCGACCACGTCATGCATCTCCCGCGCGATCCGCGTCCGCTCCTCGTTCCGCGCCCACTCGGCCCGCTCCTCGGCCCGCTCGGCGAGCAACTGAAGCTCCCGCTCCAGCGAGTCCGCCCGCTCCCGCAAGCTCTCCATCAACCGGCGCCGCGCCCCCACGTACATCCCCAGCAGCACCGGCGGCGCGGTCACCCCCAGCGACGTCGCGATCGAGGCGAACCACACGAACCAGTCCCCGATGGTCAGCTCCCCGCGCGCCACGTCCTGCCGCAGCCGCACGAACGTCACGATCCACGTCCCCACCAGCGACATCCCCGCGAGCGAGGCGATAATCCGGCGCGGCATCTCCGACGCGGCGAGCGTGTAAAGACCCACCACGCCCATCAAAAACCCCATCTGGGCCGGCGTCACGGCGATGGTCACCAACACGACAGCGACCGGCCACTTCCGCCGCACCACCAGCACGGAACCGGCCAGCACCCCGAAAACGACTCCGACGGCGAGCGGGATCCCCGCGTCCCGCGCGAACGGGATCCCCTCCAGCCCACACTCCACGGCGGACACCACCGCGAGGCCCACATCCAGCACGGCACTGCGCCGCCGCGCCCACCACCACGGCCCTCCCCGGGCCGACACAAGCTCTTCCCCCGTCGCGGTCATACACCCAGCCTACGGTCGCGAGGCACCACATTTCCGGTGACTTTCGACAAGCGATACGACGCGATATCCCTCGAACTGGTGAACCGCACACCGTTCGACCCCGGAACCACCCATTCCGGCCAGACGGTATGCCTGTGACACATGCACCAGGCAAGTACGCCGACTTCGACACCCTCCGCGAACAGGCGGTAGCCCTGCGCCGAGCAGGCCTGAGCCGACGCCAGATCCGCGACCGCCTGCACGTCGACAACAACGACATCCTCAACCGCCTCCTGGAGGGCGAACCGCCCCCGGAATGGACCAAGCGCCCCAACGCAAAGGACGACCTGCGAGAAAGGGCGAGGGACCTACGCCTCCAGGGCTGGACCTACGACCAGATCCAGGTCGAGCTGGGCTGCTCCAAGAGCTCGATCTCCCTGTGGGTACGGGACCTACCGAAGCCGGAACGCAAGCGCACCCCCGAGGAGGCAGCGGCCATCTCCCGCAGAGGCTGGGAGCAGAAGCTGCGCATCCGCGACGAGGAGCGCCAGCGCACGAAGGAAGCGGCGAAGCAGGCGGTCGGCGACCTGTCATCCCGCGAACTGTTTCTGGCCGGAGTGGTTCTCTACTGGGCCGAGGGAGCCAAAGACAAAACTTACGGCAGGCAGCGCCGGGAGATCCTGCACTTCATCAACAGCGACCCGAACGTCATCCGCTTCTATCTCCGCTGGCTCGAATACTTGGGCGTGGAGCGCGAACGGATGCGGTTCCGCGTCAGCATCCACGAGTCAGCGGACGTGACCGCAGCCGAGGCCTTCTGGGCCGACCTGGCAGGCGTGGACGCTTCCACTTTCCAGCGAGCCACGCTCAAGAAGCACAACCCGCGGACGGTTCGCAAGAACGTCGGCGACTCCTATCGCGGCTGCTTGGTCATCTACGTCACGAGGAGCGCCGAGTTGTACCGTCGCATGGAGGGCGCCTGGTACGGCATAGTGTTGGGAGCCCACTCGGCCCCCTAACCGAATGTCCGGTTTAGCCGAGTTTCATCCCCCATGGTGTAATCGGGCAGCACTGAGGGTTTTGGTCCCTTAAGTTCAGGTTCAAATCCTGATGGGGGAGCTGCGACGCGTGGCCCCGGCAGCCTTGCCCGGGGCCACGCTCATATTCACCCCCCTTCACCCCGGTATCCTGCGGATGTCCACCCCACCCCCTTACAGCCGAAGGGCATCCCGTGAGCGCCATTCGCCCGGCAGCCGTCGTCGTTCTCGCAGCGGGTGAGGGCACCCGTATGAAGTCGGCCACACCCAAGGTCCTGCATGAGATCTGTGGCCGTTCCCTGGTGGGACATGTGCTCGCCGCCGCCGGCGAGCTCCAGCCGGAGCATCTCGTCGTCGTCGTGGGCCACGCCCGCGAGAAGGTGACCGCTCATCTCGCCGAGATCGCGCCCGATGTCCGCACCGCCGTGCAGGCGCAGCAGAACGGGACCGGTCACGCCGTACGCATGGGGCTCGAGGAGCTGGGCGGCGCGGTCGACGGGACCGTCGTGGTCGTCTGCGGCGACACCCCGCTGCTGACCGGTGAGACCCTGCGGCAGCTCGCCGAGACGCACTCCGCGGACGGCAACGCCGTGACCGTGCTGACCGCCGAGGTGCCGGATGCGACCGGTTACGGCCGGATCGTGCGGGACGAGAACACGGGCGCCGTGACCGCGATCGTGGAGCACAAGGACGCGACCGACGTGCAGCGGTCGATCCGTGAGATCAACTCCGGGGTCTTCGCGTTCGACGGCGCACTGCTCGCCGACGCCCTCAAGAAGGTGCGGACGGACAATTCGCAGGGCGAGGAGTACCTCACCGACGTGCTGGGGATCCTGCGCGAGGCGGGTCACCGGGTGGGTGCGGCGCTGGCGGCGGACCACCGGGAGATCGCCGGTATCAACAACCGTGTGCAGCTGGCGGAGGCGCGGCGGATTCTCAACGACCGGCTGCTGACCGAGGCGATGCTGTCCGGGGTGACGGTCGTCGACCCGGCCACGACGTTCGTCGATGTCACCGTGACCTTCGAGCAGGACGTGATCGTCCACCCGGGCACGCAGCTGCTCGGCGCCACGCATCTCGCCGAGGGCTGTGAGGTGGGCCCGAATTCCCGCCTGACGGACACCCGGGTCGGTGCGAACGCCCGTGTCGACAACACCGTCTCGATCGGTGCCGAGGTCGGCCCCGAGGCGTCCGTCGGCCCGTTCGCGTATCTCCGTCCGGGGACGCGTCTGGGCGCCAAGGGCAAGATCGGTACGTACGTCGAGACGAAGAACGCCTCGATCGGCGAGGGCACCAAGATCCCGCACCTCTCCTACGTGGGTGACGCGACGATCGGTGAGTACAGCAACATCGGTGCGGCGAGTGTGTTCGTGAATTACGACGGTCAGGACAAGCACCACACGACGGTCGGGTCGCATTGCCGTACGGGTTCGGACAACATGTTTGTGGCTCCTGTCACCATCGGGGACGGCGCGTACACGGCTGCCGGCTCGGTGATCACGAAGGATGTGCCGCCCGGTTCGCTGGCCGTGGCCCGTGGTCAGCAGCGGAATATCGAGGGTTGGGTGGCTCGTAAGCGTCCGGGGAGTGCCGCCGCGAAGGCTGCGGAGGCGGCTTCCCGGGGGTCGGCCGAGGAGGGCTGACCGGAAACGGGTGCCTGGAACACGGCGTACCGTGATAAGTGCACATCCGCACCCCCACCAGCTGAGATGGCCTCTCGCGAGTCGGCTGAGAGGTTTTTCGGACACGCCCAGCTGTGACGACCTCTGAGGAGAAAGTGCTGTGACCGGGATCAAGACGACCGGCGAGAAGAAGATGATGTTCTTCTCCGGCCGCGCCCACCCCGAGCTTGCCGAGGAGGTCGCCCAGCAGCTGGGTGTCGGGGTTGTCCCGACGAAGGCCTTCGACTTCGCCAATGGCGAGATCTATGTGCGGTATCAGGAGTCGGCTCGTGGTGCCGACTGTTTCCTGATCCAGAGCCACACGGCGCCGATCAACAAGTGGATCATGGAGCAGTTGATCATGATCGACGCGTTGAAGCGTGCGTCGGCCAGGTCCATCACGGTCATCGTGCCGTTCTACGGTTACGCGCGGCAGGACAAGAAGCACCGGGGTCGTGAACCCATTTCGGCGCGTCTGATCGCGGATCTGATGCGGACGGCGGGTGCGGACCGGCTGCTGACGGTGGATCTGCACACGGATCAGATCCAGGGCTTCTTCGACGGTCCCGTGGACCACCTGTTCGCGCTGCCGCTGCTGGCGGACTATGTGGGGGCGAAGGTGGACCGGGAGAAGCTGACGGTGGTGTCGCCGGACGCGGGTCGTGTGCGGGTGGCGGACCGCTGGTGCGACCGTCTGGGTGCGCCGCTGGCGATCGTGCACAAGCGGCGGGACAAGGACGTGGCGAACCAGGTCACCGTGCACGAGGTGGTCGGTGAGGTGAAGGGCCGCGTGTGTGTCCTGGTGGACGACATGATCGACACCGGTGGCACGATCTGCGCGGCGGCCGACGCCCTGTTCACGCACGGTGCGGAGGACGTGATCGTGACGGCGACGCACGGTGTGCTGTCGGGTCCGGCGGCGGACCGGCTGAAGAACTCCCGGGTGAGTGAGTTCGTGTTCACGAACACGCTGCCGACGCCGGGTGAGCTGAGCGACGATCTGGACAAGATCAAGGTGCTGTCGATCGCGCCGACGATCGCGAGTGCGGTGCGTGAGGTGTTCGAGGACGGTTCGGTGACGAGCCTGTTCGACGAGCAGTAAGGGTTCTGCAGCCGGGCCCTCCAGGGTTTCCGGTGATCGTTTTGGGTACGGCCTCCCCCTCCGAGTAGACTGCTGCAGTTGCTCGGCGAGGGAGGCCGTACCGCGTTCTGAAGGCGGTGTACGGCGGTCCGTAATCGACGCGCTCTTCGTAGCAGGCCGTTCGTGGCCGGGTGACCACGTCCGTTTCTGACTTCGAGGAGTTGAGCATGTCCGAGGTGAAGATCTCCGCCGAGACGCGCACCGAGTTCGGCAAGGGTGCCGCGCGTCGTATCCGTCGTGACAACAAGGTTCCGGGTGTGCTGTACGGGCACGGTTCGGACCCGCTGCACCTGACGTTCCCCGGCCACGAGCTGCTGCTGGCGCTGCGTACGCCGAACGTGCTGATCGCGCTGGACATCGACGGCAAGTCGAACGAGCTGGCGATCCCGAAGGCCGTGCAGCGTGACCCGCTGAAGGGTTTCCTGGAGCACGTGGACCTGCAGCTGGTGAAGCGCGGCGAGAAGGTCCAGGTGGACATCCCGGTGGTGACCGAGGGTGAGCTGGCCCCGGGTGCCTACCTGCTGGAGCACGTCCTGGACGCGCTGCCGGTCGAGGCCGAGGCCACGCACATCCCGGAGAACGTGACCGTCTCCATCGAGGGCCTGGCGGCCGGTGACTCGGTCCAGGCCAAGGACATCACGCTGCCGCAGGGCACCAAGCTGACGGTCGACGGTGAGACCGTGGTGCTGCAGATCCTGGCCGCGCAGGCCGAGGAGGCGCCGGAGGGCGCCGAGGAAGAGGGCGAAGAGGCCGCCGAGGCCTGAGCCTTCGTGTAGGCGCGAGTCGTCAGTTTCGTCGGCCGCTGTTCCCGTACGGGGCAGCGGCCGACGTGTATGAAGGCGCGTAGGTGACGCGTATGAAGGGAACGTAGACGTGACGACCGTGACGACGGATGCGGCGGCTCCGTGGCTGATCGTGGGGCTGGGCAATCCGGGGCCCGAGTACGCGGGGAACCGGCACAACGTGGGCTTCATGGTGGCGGATCTGCTGGCGGAGCGGGTCGGCGGCCGGTTCAAGCGGGCGGGTAAGGCGCAGGCGCAGGTGGTGGAGGGCCGGATCGGTCCGCCGGGGCCGGGGAGCCGTCGGGTGGTGCTGGCGAAGCCGATGTCGTACATGAATCTGTCGGGTGGGCCGGTGAACGCGCTGCGGGAGTTCTACAAGGTGCCCACGGCTCATGTGGTGGCGATTCATGACGAGTTGGACATCGATTACGGGACGCTGCGGCTGAAGCTGGGCGGTGGGGACAACGGTCACAACGGGCTGAAGTCGATGACGAAGGCGTTCGGGCCGGGCTATCACCGGGTGCGGTTCGGGATCGGGCGTCCGCCGGGGCGGATGCCGGTGGCGGACTTCGTGCTGAAGGACTTCTCGTCGGCGGAGCGCAAGGAGCTGGACTATTTCGTGGACCGGGCGGCGGACGCGGTGGAGTGTCTGGTGATCGACGGTCTGGAGCGGGCGCAAGGTACGTACAACTCCTGACTTGTCCCCCGGGCGAGTTGACCGAGCGCACAGGTATGGCCAAGGATCGCGGCCATGCCTTCTCCGGTCGTCTCTTCTGCGGTGCTCTCTTTCGGACGGGTCGCGGCGATGGGCACGGTGACCGTGCTGCTTCTGATCGCCGGGGTGTGGGCGTCCTGGGGCACGGCGCAGCACGTGATGCTGACCAAGGGGCGTGAGCGGGGCGCGGTCGAGGTGACCCGGTGCGGCTCGGGGACGTGCTCGGGCCCGTACACGCCGGTGTCGGCGGGGTCGCAGCCGCGGGAGCGGGTCGTGCTGGAGGACTCGGTGGCCGTCGCGGAGGGGGAGACGTACGCGGTGGTGCTCAAGCCGGGCGGCACGCACGCGGTGCGGTCGGGGCCGGGCGGGGTGCTGTACGCGTGGGTGCCGATGGGCGGTGCGCTGCTGCTGGCGTCGGTGGTGGTGGCGGGCGGACTGCGCAGGACGCGGGCGGCGTGGGTGCTGGCCGGGTCGGGTGTGGCGCTGCTGACGGCGGCGTTCGTGGCGGTCTGAGGCATTTCATGGTGATGCCCCCGCGCTCGGTGCGGAGCGCGGGGGCATCGTCATATCCGGGACTCGGTCAGCCGGTGTTGCGGAGGCCCGCCGCCACACCGTTGACGGTGAGCAGCAGGGCGCGGGAGAGCAGCGGGTCGGGGTCCTCGCCGGCGGCCTTGGCGTCGCGCTGGCGCTTGAGGAGCGCCACCTGGAGGTAGGAGATGGGGTCCAGGTAGGCGTCGCGGATGGCGAAGGTCTGCTTCAGGACGGGCTGGGCGTCGAGCAGTTCCTTCTCGCCGGTGACGCGCAGCACCTCGGCGACGGTGAGCTCGTGTTCGGCCTTGATGGTGTCGAAGACGTGCTTGAGCTCGTCGGGGACGAGGGTGTCGACGTAGTGCTGGGCGATGCGCAGGTCGGTCTTGGCGAGGGTCATCTCGACGTTGGAGATGAAGTTGCGGAAGAAGTGCCACTGCTCGTGCATCTCGTCGAGCACGGTGTCGAGGCCGGCCTCGCGCAGCGCCTTGAGTCCGGAGCCGACGCCGAACCAGCCGGGGACGATCTGCCGGGACTGGGTCCAGCCGAACACCCAGGGGATGGCGCGCAGGCCGTCGAGCGAGACGCCCGAGCCGGGGCGGCGGGCGGGCCGGGAGCCGAGGTGGAGGTCGGCGAGCTGGTCGACGGGGGTGGAGGCGAGGAAGTAGGACGGCAGGTCCGGGTCCTCGACGAGCCTGCGGTACGCGGTGTGGGCGGCGTCGGAGACGACGTCCATGGCGGCGTCCCAGCGGGCGAGGGCCTCGTCGGACTGGCGGGGCGCGGTGTGCAGGGCGGAGGCCTGCAGGGTCGCGGCGACCGTCAGTTCCAGGTTCTCCCTGGCCAGGGCGGGGATGAGGTACTTGTCGGAGATGACCTCGCCCTGTTCGGTGACCTTGATCTCGCCTTCGAGGGTGCCCCAGGGCTGGGCGAGGATCGCGTCGTGTGTGGGGCCGCCGCCGCGGCCGACGGTGCCGCCGCGGCCGTGGAAGAGGCGCAGGCGTACGCCGTACCGGTGCGCCACGTCGCGCAGGCGGCGCTGGGCGCGGTGGATCTCCCACTGGCTGGTGGTGATGCCGCCGAACTTGGAGGAGTCGGAGTAGCCGAGCATGACCTCCTGGACGTCGCCCCGCAGCGCGACCAGGCGCCGGTAGGACGGGTCGGAGAGCATGTCCTCCAGGATCGTGTCGGCGGCCTTGAGCTCGTCCGTCGTCTCCAGCAGCGGCACGATGCCGATCTTCGCCCAGCCGGCGTGCAGGTCGATCAGCCCGGCCTCGCGGGCGAGGACGGCGGCGGCGAAGACGTCGTCGGCGCCCTGGCACATGGAGATGATGTACGACTCGATGACCTCGGGTCCGAAGACCTCCAGGGCCCGCTTGACGGTCTGGAACACGCCGAGGGTCTTCTCGCCGGCCGCGTCGACGGGCGCCGGGGTCGGCGCGAGGGGGCGGCGGGACCTGAGCTCCTTGGCGAGGAGCTTGGTGCGGTAGTCGCGGGGCATGTCCGCGTAGCGCCAGGATTCCTCGCCGAGCCGGTCGAAGAGCTGGCCGAGGGCGTGGTGGTGGGCGTCGGCGTGTTCGCGGACGTCCATGGTGGCGAGCTGGAGGCCGAAGGCGGCCAGGGTGCGGATGGTGCGTGCGAGGCGGCCGTCGGCGAAGAGGCCGCCGCGGTGCTCCCGGAGCGAGGTCTGGATGATCCGCAGGTCGGCGAGGAGTTCGCCGGTGCCGAGGTAGTCGCGGCCGGCCTCGTGGGGGGTGCCCTTGGCGAGGCGGAGCTTGGTGTTCTCCAGCTTCTGGCGGATGCAGGTGGCCTTGAGCCGGTAGGGCTCCTCGGCGTTGAGGCGCTTGTAGCGGGGGCTGATCTCGGGGAGGTTGTCGAGGTCGGCCTGGAGGGAGGCCAGCAGTTCCTCGGTGGCGCCCGCGTAGCGGATGGAGTTGGACAGCAGGCCGCGCAGCTCGTCGATCATCTCCAGGGCGTCGTTGATGCCGTGCTCGTGCTGGAGGATGAGGACGTCCCAGGTCACCTGGGGGGTGACGTTGGGGTTGCCGTCGCGGTCGCCGCCGATCCAGGTGCCGAAGGTGAGGGGCCGGGTGTCGTCGGGGAGCTTGACGCCGACGCGCTCCAGTTCGGCGGTGAGGTCCTCCAGGACGTCGCCGACGGCGTTCGCGTGCAGCTCGTCGAGGTAGTAGATGGCGTTGCGGGCCTCGTCGGCGGGTTCGGGGCGGACGACGCGCAGCTCGTCGGTCTGCCAGACGAGGTCGATGTTCTCGGCGAGCCGGGTGTCCAGGCGGCGCCGGTCGGAGGCGATGACCGGGGTGTCGAGGAGGGCGGCGATGCGGCGGAGCTTGTTGAGGACGGAGCGCCGGGCGGCCTCGGTGGGGTGGGCGGTGAAGACGGGCCGGACGTTGAGGTTCTGCACGGTCTGGCGCAGGTGCTCGGGGTCGGCGTCCTTGAGGCGGTCGGCGGTGCGGGACAGCAGTCCGCCCTCGGCGGCCCGGCGGGCGCGCAGTTCGCGGCCGCGGTGCACCTGCTCGGTGACGTTGGCCAGGTGGAAGTAGGTGGAGAAGGCGCGGACCAGCTTGGCGGCGGTCTCCAGTTCGGTGCCGCGCAGCAGCTCGGCGGCGGCCTCGCCGTCCTCCCGGGTGAGGCGGCGTACCTTCTCGACGAGGTCGAGCAGCTCCGGGCCCTCCTGCCGGACGAGGGTCTCCCCGAGGAGGTCACCCAGTCGGCGGATGTCGGCACGCAGCTCGGTGCTCGTCGTGGTGGTCTGGTCGTCGGCACTGCTCACAGGTGCGGCTCCTTGCAGTGTTGAAGCTCGTCTGGGAGGGGTACCCGGACGGCGTCTCGCGCGGCGGGGGCCGCATACGGGCCGGGGCGTCCGGGAAGTATTCCGAGCGGACCGCGCTGTCCGACCGACTCCCAGGATAGGTGTCGGCCGGGACGCGCAGGCTCACGGGCTCTTGCCGCCGGGCGACGCACTGCCATACTTACGAAGCCGTAGGTTACGGAACCGTAGGAACTCCGCTCGGTACCGGCAGCCCGGCACCCCCGTTTCCGCATACCCCACAGGGGACACGCATGACCTCAAGTTCCGATGTGATCGAAGAAGCTCCGAAGACATCCCCGTCCGACGCCGACGCGACCTCCGCCACGCTGGGCGGGGAGCGCAAGGGTTCCCTCGAGCAGCTCACGCTGCTGCTCTTCATCATCGTCCCGTTCCTGGCGCTGGTGGCGGCCGTGCCGCTGGCGTGGGGCTGGGGGGTGAGCTGGCTGGACCTCGGTCTGCTGGTGTTCTTCTACTTCCTCGGGTGCCACGGCATCACCATCGGTTTCCACCGTCACTTCACGCACGGCTCGTTCAAGGCCAAGCGCCCGCTGAAGATCGCGCTGGCGATCGCGGGCTCGATGGCGGTCGAGGGGCCGCTGGTGCGCTGGGTGGCCGATCACCGCAAGCATCACAAGTTCTCCGACGCCGAGGGCGACCCGCATTCGCCGTGGCGGTACGGGGAGACGGTTCCGGCGCTGATGAAGGGCCTGTGGTGGGCGCACGTCGGCTGGATGTTCGACGAGGAGCAGACGCCGCAGGAGAAGTACGCGCCGGATCTGATCAAGGACCCGGCGATGCGGGCGATCTCCCGCCAGTTCGTGTTGTGGACGGCGGTCTCGCTGGCGCTGCCGGCGGTGATCGGCGGTCTGGCCACCTGGTCGTGGTGGGGCGCGTTCACCGGCTTCTTCTGGGGCTCGCTCGTGCGGGTGGCGCTGCTGCACCACGTGACGTGGTCGATCAACTCGATCTGTCACGCGGTGGGCAAGCGGCCGTTCAAGTCGCGGGACCGCTCGGGCAATGTGTGGTGGCTGGCGATCCTGTCCTGCGGCGAGTCCTGGCACAACCTGCATCACGCCGATCCGACGTCGGCGCGGCACGGTGTGGAGCGCTGGCAGCTGGATTCCTCGGCCCGCCTGATCCGCTGGTTCGAGCAGTTGGGCTGGGCGTACGACGTGCGCTGGCCGTCACGCTCGCGTATCGATTCGCGCCGTAACACCGCCGAGGACGGCTCCCGGCGCCGGAAGGAGACCGTCGAGGCGGCATGATGGTCGCCGTGGCGACCGACTCCAGCAGCACCCCGAGCAATGACAAGCCGCGGCGCACGCGCCGGACCCGGATGACGGGAGCGGAGCGCCGCCAGCAGCTGCTGGAGATCGGCCGCACCCTCTTCGCGGCGAAGGGTTTCGAGGGCACGTCGGTGGAGGAGATCGCGGCGAAGGCCGGGGTCTCCAAACCGGTGGTGTACGAGCACTTCGGCGGCAAGGAGGGGCTGTACGCGGTGGTGGTGGACCGTGAGATGCGGCGCCTGCTGGACATGGTGACCAGCTCGCTGACCGCCGGCCACCCCCGCGAACTGTGCGAGCAGGCGGCGTTCGCGCTGCTCGACTACATCGAGGAGTACACGGACGGTTTCCGCATCCTCGTCCGCGACTCCCCCATCCCCCAGTCGACGGGCTCCTTCGCCTCGCTGATCTCGGACATCGCGACGCAGGTGGAGGACATCCTGGGCCGCGAGTTCAAGTCCCGCGGCTTCGACCCCAAGCTGGCACCCCTCTACGCCCAGGCCCTGGTCGGCATGGTCGCCCTGACGGGCCAGTGGTGGCTGGACGTCCGCAAACCGAAGAAGGCGGAGGTCGCGGCCCACCTGGTGAACCTGGCCTGGCACGGCCTGGACGGCCTGGAACCGAAACCGCGTTTGATCGGTCACCGGAAGAGCTGAGACCGGGGTCCGTGGGACGCCGGTGTGGAACGCTGCGGGCATGACCGACGCGACCGGCACGCCCGATGCGGCCGACATGATTGACCTGGCCGGCATGCCCGACCCGGCTGGCATGCCCGACCCGACTGGCACGACCAGTCGGCCTCGCCCGACTCGCACGGCCGACCCGATGGGCATGACTCGCACGGCCGGCCCGGCGAGGAGAATCCCTGTCGTGGAGGCCGCGGCCCGGCTCGACGCCCTGGTCCGCGACGTGGCCCGGACCCGGGAGTCCGTCGCGCTCACCCACGAGGGGCGCGTCGCCGCGTTCCTCGTCTCACCCCAGGTGCTGGAGGACCTCGAGGACGACCTCGCCGTCGCCGGCTACCTGCGGCGCAAGGCCGAGGGAACGCTCGGCGAGGGCATTCCGCATGAGGAGGTCCGGCGCCTGCTGAGGCTTCCCGCCTCCCCTGATCACGCGTCCTGAACGGGCTCCAGGAAGTCCGGGCGGCTGCCTACCGCCGCCACGGGCGGCGAGGTCGGATGGTTTGGGGATCTCGGTCATGCCGAGGACGCCGGCGTCGTACGCACGCAGGAGACCCTCGCTCCCGGGAGGCGCCGCGAGCTGGGCGTGATCGACGGCGGTGTTCATGTCGCGCTCCCGGTGTGCGTGCGGGCGACGGCGAAGACGCGGCGGAACGGGAACGCCGTGCCGTGGGGGCCTGGCGGGTATGCGGTGCGCAGAGCGGCCCGGTACTCGGCGATGAACGCGTCCCGCGTCTCGGGATCGTCGGCGAGGGCGGTGAGGACGGGGCGCAGGCCCGTACCCTTGACCCAGTCGAGGACCGGGTCCTCGCCCGGCAGCAGGTGGACGTACGTGGTCTCCCAGACGTCGGCCGTGCAGCCGAGGCCGGTGAGGCGGGTCAGGTAGGCGCCCGGGGTGAGGACGGCGTCCTCGTGGCGCAGGGTGCCAGCGAGGCCGTGGCGGTGGGCGAGTTCGCGCATCAGGGTGTGGCTGGGGGCGTCGAAGTTGCCTGGGACCTGGAAGGCGAAGGTGCCGCCGGGGGCCAGCCCGGCGATCCAGTCGGCGAAGCGTTCCGCGTGCCCCGGGACCCACTGCAGGGTGGCGTTGCTGACGATCAGGTCGTACGGCTCCTCGGGCGTCCAGGTACGGACGTCGGCGTGGGCGAAGTCGAGGCGGCCGCCGCCCGCCGTGGGGCCCGCGTGGTCGACGTGGGCCTTGTCGAGCATCTCGGGTGAGTTGTCGTAGCCGGTGATGCGGGCGGTGGGCCAGCGTTCGGCGAGCAGGGCGGTGACATTGCCCGCGCCGCAGCCGAGGTCGGCGATGCGCGGGGAGCGCGCGGCCGGTTCGGGGACGCGGGCGAGGAGGTCGGTGAAGGGCCGGGTGCGGGGCCCGGCGTGACGCAGATACTGGGCGGGATCCCAGGTGGGGGTGACGGGCATAGGGCCTCCCGGTGGGTGCGGACGGACGCGTACCCACCCTGCGCCCCACATTTCCTCGACGTCAAGAGACTCGACGTCAAGAGACTTCACATCGACACAACCACTACACTGATCGCCATGGAGGACGAGGTCGATCGGCTGGTCGCAGCGTGGCGCCGGGAGCGCCCGGACCTCGACGTGGAACCGCTCGAGGTGCTCAGCCGGGTCAGCAGACTCGCCCGGCATCTGGACCGGGCCCGCAGGCTCGCCTTCGCCGAGCACGGGCTCGAGCCCTGGGAGTTCGACGTACTGACCGCGCTGCGCCGCGCGGGCTCCCCGTACCAGCTCTCGCCGGGACAGCTGCTCACCCAGACGCTGGTCACCTCCGGCACGATGACCAACCGTATCGACCGCCTCGCCAAGAAGGGCCTGGTGGAGCGGCTGCCCGACCCCAGCGACCGGCGCGGTGTGCTGGTCCGGCTCACCGACGAGGGACGCGACCGCGCCGACCAGTCGCTGGCCGGGCTGCTCGACCAGGAGCGGGCGATCCTCGCGGAGCTCTCCCGCGCGCAGCGCAGCGAACTCGCCGCCCTGCTACGCCAGCTGACCGCCCCGTTCGACAACATCCCCGGATAGGTCGACGGGCCCGACCCCCGCGCGGCGGGCGAGGGCGACGGCGGCGAGCGTGGAGTGCACGCCGAGCTTGCCCAGCACGTTCTGCATATGCGTGCGCACGGTGTGCGGGGACAGATACAGCCGCTCGGCGACGGCCTTGCGGCCCAGCCCGGCCACCATGCAGCGCAGCACTTCCCGTTCGCGCGGGGTGAGGGACTCCACCAGCCGCTCGCTCTCGGTGCGGTGCTTGCGGGCGGCGGTCAGTTCGCGCAGGACGCCGGTGAGCAGGGCGGGCGGGAGATGCGTCTCGTCGCGCAGGACGCCCCGGATGACGGTGAGCAGCCTGTTCAGCGAGCAGTCCTTGGCCACCCAGCCGGAGGCCCCGGCCTGCAGGGCGAGGGCCGCCCGCCGGGGGTCGTCCTTCTCGGCGAGGACGACGATCCGTACCTGCGGCTGCGCCGAGCGGACCCCGGCGACCAGCGCCATCCCGTCGACGAGGCCGTCCTCGTCGCCGTCCTGCACGGGCGCCGCCGGACGGCCGTCGGGCACCTTGCCGCCCAGATCGGCGTCGACGAGCATGACGTCGAAACGCCGCCCCTCGGCGGCGCCCCGCTCCAGACAGCGCAGCGCGGCCGGGCCGCTGCCGGCCGCGGCCACCTCGACATCGGGCTCCGCGGCCAGTGCCGCGGCCAGTGACTCGGCGAAGATGCGATGGTCGTCGACGACCAGGACTCGGATGCGAACCACGAAACCCCCTTCCCCGAGCTCTGCCACAGAGCAGGGGATCGCCCACCGGCCCCCACCGGCGCTGTTTCATCAGGGTACGGGCGGGGGCCGGGAGCGGAAGGTTATTTGCAGAACTGGCGGTCCTGGCCCGTTTATGGTGAGCCGCATGTTTCGTCTGGAGACAGAAGTCGACAAGGCCCGACGTGATCTGCTCCGCAGGCGTCTGCGGGACACCAACACGGCGGCCTCCCCCGTCCTGCGCGCCCTGCGCGGCACCCCCGACGAACGCGAGTCCCCTTTGCACGTGTGGGCCTCGGACCCCTCCGGCAACCTCGCGGGCGGCCTGGTCGGCCACACCTGGACGACCTGGCTCCACGTCACCTACCTGTGGGTCGACGCCCCCCACCGCGGCAAGGGCCTCGGCACCCGCCTCCTGACCACCGCGGAACACCTCGCGTCCACCGAACGCGCCTGCACAGCATCCCGCCTGGAAACCTGGGACTTCCAGGCCCCGGCCTTCTACAGGAAACAGGGCTACGAGGTCGTCTGCGAAATCCCCGACTATCCCCCGGGCATCACGGAGTACACACTGACGAAACGACTGGGATGAGCCGGGCGCAGCCGAGGATTCAGTCCATCAACCGCTGAGTTCAGGACTGTGCCGACTGCTCCTGCACCAACCGGACGCCCGCCCCTGACAGAGCCGCGGCCACGGCACGCAACCGCAGCCTGGAAGTGCGCAGTTCCAGGGCGTGCCCGTCACGCGTGTAGAGGTCGACAGACGCCGTTCTCGGAGCGGTCGCGAGGACGGCGCCGAGGACGTCGTCGAGAGGAAGCTCGAGGGATGCCCCGTCGGCGCTCCGGAGTTGCAGGCAACCCTCCCTGATCACCAGTACACCCTCCCGCGCCGGCGCGGCATCCCAGCGGGAGACCTCCGTTTCACCACCGGCATGGAAGCCGAAGGCCACAGCATGCGTGCTCTCCGCAGGACCGAAGTCCGCCGCGCGGTGCACGCGGCGCACCGTGGAGCGCGCCCGCTGCAGGTCGATCAGCCTGACGACCAGTGGGGCGCTCGCCACGGCGGCTGCAAGGGCCGCGAGAACGCCGACGACGAGGAGGTCATCCGGCCGCACCACGAAACAGAAGACAGCCACCGCCAGGGGGACGGCCGTGCACACTCCGTAGAACGCGAACACGCTGCCGGCAGGGCGGACAGTCAATCCTGGTTCGTCGGAGAGCAGTCTGGCCCGCCGGCCACGCCGGATCTCCTCGGTCATCTGGATCATCACCGATCCGCTCCTCTGCGCGACGATCTGCTGGCATCGATACAACCTGACCCGATGCGTTCACTGACGCACCGCCCCGGGTGCGCCGTCATCATGCTCGGAGCAGGTTGAGCACCGCAAGACAGACCGTCCACGCAATGCCCTAGCATGCACCTTTGCTCGTGATTCTGCCGGCCCTGGCGCACTTCTGTGACCGACGTCGACAAAGATGGGGGATCTTGTGAGTGATCTGTATATCGATAGTGAAATGCTGCAACGCGTCCGAGAGAACCTGGCACACATCGGGACTCTTCTGGACAAGCCATCCAGAGCAATGGACCGCGTAGACAGCAAAGCGATGGGGGCGTCGGAGCTCGAAAAGCGCATGGATTCGTTCGGCGACGAATGGAAGTACGGAATCGATCAGCTGAAAAAATTCTCCAAGAGCGCAGTGAAGGCTCTGGACAAGATTGAAAAAGCTTTCGGCGGCCTGGATGCAGAACTGGCGAAGGCCCTCCGTGAGGCGGCGCAGAAGAAGTGACCTATCCGACAGTCGACGACTTCCCGGTCCTGGGCTTCGTTCCCTGCCCCGGCGACCACGCTACGCTCCAGGAAGTAGTGAAACTCGTCAAACACACAGCCGAAGCGCTGAGCGAGATCGATCTCGTTCTGCGGGGCGCGGCGAAGGGGGAATGGCGAGGCAAGGCCGCCACGGCCTTCCGTGAGCTGCTGGCAGATGACTTCCGCCCGAAGGTGCACGACGCCTATATGTCGTTCGACCTGGCGAAAAGGGCGCTCACCGACTGGTCCGAGTACATGCAGTCTCACCAGAAGCGGGCACGTGATCTGGAGCGTGAGGCAGCCGAGGCGCAGAGGGCTCAGGAGAAGGAGAAGTCGTCGGACGGCGAGGGAAAGCCGACGACCGGAAAGCAGTCACCAGCCAAAGGCGAAGACGATCCCGTCGAGAACGTCAGACGACGTGCCCGCACTCTCCATCAGCAGTATGAGGAAGAAGGCCGTCGCATCGCCTCCCGCCTGAAGAAGGCGAGCGACATCGCACCCAATGAGCCTGGCGCCTGGGACAAGCTCACGGACGCTGTCGGCGATGCGCTGAAAACAATCGCGTGGGCCATCACGAACCCCACGGAAATGCTGGCAAAGATCGCGCCGCTGCTCAAGGTGATCGGCGACATCGCCGGATTTATTAGCCCCATTCTCGGACTGATGGCTCTCGTGCCGGGCTTGCAGTGGCTGGCCGGAATCTCACTCGTACTCGGGGCAGTCGCACTTGTCTCGCATTACCTCTCAGCCGTTGGAAAGACGGGCAGCTTCCTCAAAGCACTGACCGACAAGGACGTCATTCTCGATGCAGTAGGGCTGGCCGTCGGCATCGGCGCTTTGAAGGTGGGCGCGAAGGTCATGGCACAGGCTCGCGCTGCCGGCGCTGTGAGAACAGTCCCGCAGCACACACTGGGGCTGGCCAACCTACGGGGTGCATCTCGGCTCGGCATCAACGCCACGGAGGAAATGCCGATGGGTTATTTCCAGCTCGGGCGGGATCTCTCGTACAACATGACCGGCAGTGACATGGCATGGCGTGGCGCCCAGTACTTCACCACGTGGACCGGCCACACCATTACAGCGATGGGCACGGACGGGCTGATCGAGACCGGCAACGTTTTGTTCACGGGTGCAACCTTCGGTCCGCTTGTCGATCGCTCTCCGGGGGACGGCTCATGATGGATGCCCAGCCACTGGGACGAGTGAATCTGTTCGTACCGAAGGACTGGTTCGACCTGTTGTCCGACGGCATGAACAGGGAGGCGACTCGGAGCCGGTGCGCCGACATCGTGCGACGGACCTATCCGACTGTGCCCGGCCATCGGCAGGACCAGTTCGTCGACGCCCTGATGGAGTGGCACACCACGTTGCTGACCAGCGGCGTGCTGCTCTACGGCATCGTCTCGGCTCCCTTGCCCGAGGAACCGGAAACCGCCGTCAACTGGCAAGTCATGGCCGGCGTGATCGACGTACCCAACCTCTCGGCCGATGTCGACCTGGGTGCGCTGCTCAGCCAAGCCTATGGCGCTCGGATGGAAGGACCGTCCTATCAGGAGTCCTTCACCACCGACATGGGCATCGGGTTCGGCTTCATCTCCCAGCCGGTCGTCGGCCCCAGAGACGGCAGTGACTCGTCCGGGGCCACGATTGGGTTGGTGGGCGCCCTCTCCTGCCCTCCCGGAGGCCGACAAGGACTTCTCGTGATCGGAATCAGCCTGACACCGGAGCACGTATGGGAGCTCGCCGGGCTGGTCTCTGCCATCGCAGGACGATCTACGTTCGAAGAGCCCCCTCTGGACTCCGTCGCAGTGTCACGGGAACCGGATCAATGACGAACACATCACCCCATCCGACGCCTTCGCCCCTTCCCTCGTTCGACAACAAAGGTGCGCTGCTACGTGAACGCGCCGAGGTTCTCGCCAAGCTGATCAAAGCCGACCTGTCCCGTCCGCGCGCTCTGCTGTCGCTGCTCTGCGGACTGCTCGTCGCTCTCGCCGCCGGTGTCGTAGTGGGCCTGCTCGTCGGCGCGGTGACGGATGTGGCCTGGTCTCCGTCGCTGTCCACGCTTGTGCTGGCTGTGGCCATCGTGATCGGTGGGGGTGCGGTGCCCCTGCTGGGGTTGCTGCGCATGCGCGCACAAGGCAGAAGTCGGTGGGCCCTGATCAAGCAGTGGGCGGTCGTCGACCGGTGGCCAGAGGCCCGGTTGCTGCCGGCGTCGGGAGACGAGCCACCGGACGATGCGCACCTGCTCGAGCGATACGGCACGGGACTGACTCCCCACCTGAGATGGATCACCGCTGCCGCCACGTGCCTGCTGAGCGCGATCCTCGCCGTCGCCATAGCCGTGGTGGAAGGGATCACGCGATCGGCGCCCGCCGGGTTCTGTGCCGGACTGGCCGTGCTGGGGGCCTACGCGGGCAGCGTGGTGAAGAAGATGGGAACAAGGAGCGCCTGGTTCCACGACGAGAGGGCGATCCGCCGACTTCCGGAGGAGCGCCAGCGGCGCCAGAGGGCGCTCTGCGAACAGAGTACCGATGTCGTCGAGTCCGTCCCGTCCAGAATCCTCCCCCTTGAACTCACCTGGTGCGCCCTCCCCTTGGCCGGAGTCAGCACCGCGTACCTCACCAATGATCCGGACGACGCCACTGGTTATGTCGTCGCCGCGATCGCCTCACTGGCCGTACTGATGCTGGGCGTTCTGCTCGTCCTCGGGGCACGGACGCGGGAGAAGCGGCGACTTGCCGTCGTGTTCCGGAGGGTGTCCGAACGGCACCCGGGGCTGCGGGTCGTGGCGGTCCGGCACGGCCTGCAGCCCGAGAACCCGGTAGCGACCGAGGGCCTGGCAAGCTGGGACTTCAGTCCTGCGCGCGTGGCAGCTCTCGCCCTCGACCGCGACGTCCTCACGCTGCACGGTACGAACGACGCCCGGCTGACACTGCCCGTCGGGGAGCTTCTCGGGGCGGTGGTCATCCAGACTCTGCGGCACAGTGTCGAACTCCATCACCGGAACGGCCAAGCCCTCTTGCTGCGCTCCCCCGACCCGCGGTCCGTCGTCGAAGTCCTACGAGCGGCCGGCCTGAAGGTCGTCAGGGTCGCGGCTTAGCCATCCACCGCTTTCAGCGGTTGACGGACTGGATCTCCTGGACCGGGACGTCGACGGTGGTGGCGAAGGTGCCGTTCGGCAGGTCGCCGCCGGTGCCGCCGCTGCCTTCCCAGGTGATCTCCCAGGTCAGGGTTGCCTTGAGGGGGTAGGAGTCGCCGGCGGACGACCGTAGGTAGGACACACCGCACGGCGGTGTCTTGTCCGCCCTTCCTTTGGCGTACGGCTCGCCGATCGAACCGTCGGCGTTGATCCGGCACTCGCCCGACGCGGGGAAGGTCTGCGCGTCCTCGGTGCCGGGGTCGATGTGCAGGCTCACCGGCTTGGCGGTCGTGGTCGCCCACAGGCCGGTGCCGGGCAGGGTGGCCGTGGCGGAGACGGGCTTGAAGGCCGCCTTGTCGAGCCAGATCCACGTCGGCAGGTTCACCGTCGACCTGCCGTCCGGGGCGGTGGAGATCTCCGTCTCGGGGACGATGGTCCGCTGGTAGGCGAGTCCGGCGAGGGTCTCGGTGTCGATGGCCTGGGGGACGTCCGGGTTCTCGCCATTGTTCACCCAGAAGGGGTCACGGTTACACGTCTCGGCCGCGGGGTCGCCCTTCATCTCCGGGTTCTTGACCGCCACCCACCACATGCCCTTGTCGTTCTTGTCGGCGTTGAAGTCCTTGTAGGGGTGGCCCTTCTGGTAGCGCGCCTTGTCGTCGGCGATGCCCTCGGGCTCTCCCCCGGCGGACTCGTAGATCGACCACTGGGCTTCCATGAAGGTCTTGAAGTCCTCGGCCTTCCAGTACGGCTCGTACCAGCAGGCCGGTGGGTCCCAGTCCACCGAGGTGGAGGTGATCGGGCCGCCGTCGTCCGACTTCGACTGCCCATCGACCCGGAATTCGACGCGGGACTCCAGGAGCGGGCCCGAGGTGCCTCCGGACGGCTTCGCCTGCTGGGCGCCTGCCTCGCTGAAATCTCCGGCCATGGCCTGCTGCGTACCGATGCCGCAGACGACGGCGGTGAGGGCCGCCACCGCCAGGCCGCGCGTCAGGCGCGGCACTTCTGAGACCCCCGCTCCTCGTAGAGATCCCGGATCTGCCAGACGCCGTCCTCGTTCTTCTTCACGGCGGTGTTGTAGTAGACGTAGCTGTTCGACGAGGTCTTCGTCCTCTGCAGCTTGTTCGTCTTGCGGTCCTTCAGGTCAGCCTTGCTCTCGTCCACGCAGTACGTCACGGCCGCCGACGTCTTGCTGAACACCGTGACCTTGCGGTCGTAGTAGCGCAGCGTGCCCGCCCAGCTGGTGTTCTTGGCGATGTTGTTCTTGGCGTAGTCATAGACGCCCATCAGCGCGACGTCGGTGTAGTAGAAGGCCATTCCGGACTTCTTCAGATCGCCGTACGCCATGGCCTGCCACACCGTACTGACAGCCCGTTCGTTGTCTGCCAGGATCGCGTCCTTCTGGGCGTCGCCCGTCTCGCGGTCCTCGAAGACCAGCTTCATGTCGTCCGGAAGCCTGACCTCCGGACGGTCGATGCCGTCCGCCGGAGCCGGCGCCGAGGGCGAAGGCGAGGCCGACTTGCCCGTGTCGGCGCCGGCGATCTTGTCGGAGGAGGAGTCGTCACCCCCTCCCGAGCCGCAGGCGGTGAGCAGCAGGGCCGCGGTTGCGGTGAGCGCGGCTGCGGTGAGCCGGGCAGGGGGAAGCACGTCTACTCCAGTTGAGGTGGGGGGAACAACTCAAGTGGATCAACGTTATCGCGGTGACGGCCCGCTCCCGTCCCCCGCCCGGCCGCCGCTCAGACCAGCCGCCGCGCCCCCGGGGACGGTACCGCCTCGAAGACGCGGGGGGCCGTGAAGCCTGCCGTGGCGAATGCCTCCTCCACCGACTTGGTGAGGGCCGGGACGTCGGACTCCTCGGCCAGGACGATCGCCGAGCCGCCGAAGCCGCCGCCGGTCATGCGGGCGCCGAGGGCGCCGGAGGCCATGGCCGTGTCGACGACCAGGTCCAGTTCGGGGCAGGAGATGCGGAAGTCGTCGCGCAGAGAGGCGTGACCCTCGACCAGGATCGGGCCGATGGCTCGGGGGTTGCCCGACTCCAGGAGGGACACCACACGCTCCACGCGCTCGTCCTCCGTCACCACGTGGCGGACCAGGCGGCGGACCTCCTCCTCGTCGCCCAGCCGCGCCAGCGCCGCGTCCAGGTCCGCGTACGGGATGTCGCGCAGGGCGTCGACGCCCAGCAGGGCCGCGCCCTTCTCGCAGCCGGCGCGGCGCTTGCCGTACTCGCCCTCGCTGTGGCTGTGCTTGACCTGCGTGTCGACGACGAGCAGGCGCAGGCCCTCGGCCGCCAGGTCGAAGGGGATCTGACGCTGGGACAGGTCGCGGGTGTCGAGGAACAGGGCGTGCCCGGCCTCGCAGCAGGCCGAGGCCGTCTGGTCCATGATGCCGACGGGCGCGCCGACGTAGACGTTCTCCGCGCGCTGGCACAGCCGGGCCAGCTGCCAGCCGCGCAGGCCGAGGGAGAACAGGTCGTTCAGGGCCAGGGCCACGACCACCTCCAGGGCGGCCGAGGAGGACAGGCCCGCGCCCGCAGGGACCGTGGAGGACAGGTGGATGTCCGCGCCGGTCACCGCGTGGCCGGCCTCGCGCAGCGCCCACACCACGCCCGCCGGGTACGCGGTCCAGTTCCGGTCCGACTCGGGGGCGAGGGCGTCCGCGGTCAGCTCCACGACCGGGCCGTCCACGTCCGCCGAGTGCAGGCGCAGGACGCCGTCGTCGCGTCGCGCGACCGCGGCGACCGCGGTGTGCGGCAGCGCGAACGGCATGACGAAGCCGTCGTTGTAGTCGGTGTGCTCGCCGATGAGGTTGACGCGGCCCGGCGCCGCCCACACCCCCTGCGGCGCGGTGCCGTACAGCTGCTCGAACCGCGCTGCGACCGTCTCGCTCATGCCCTGCCCCTTCATGACGTCCTACTTGGCGCGCTGCTGCGCGAACTCCCACGCGTCCGCGACGATCCCGGCGATGTCCGCGCGGGACGGATTCCAGCCCAGCTTCTCGCGGGCGGTGTCGGCCGAGGCGACCAGGACCGCGGGGTCGCCGCCCCGGCGCGGTGCCACGACCTCGGGGATCGGGTGGCCCGTGACCTGACGGACCGTCTCGATGACCTCGCGGACGGAGAAGCCGTTGCCGTTGCCGAGGTTGCAGATCAGGTGCTCGCCGGGCGCCGCGGCCTTCAGGGCCAGCAGGTGCGCCTCGGCCAGGTCGGCGACGTGGATGTAGTCGCGGACGCAGGTGCCGTCGGGCGTCGGGTAGTCGTCGCCGTAGACGGAGATGGCGTCCCGCCTGCCCTGCGCGACCTGGAGGACGAGCGGGATCAGGTGGGACTCGGGGTCGTGCCGCTCGCCGTAGGCGCCGTACGCGCCCGCGACGTTGAAGTAGCGCAGGGAGACCGCGCCCAGGCCGTGGGCGGCCGCCTCGCCGGTGATCATGTGGTCGACGGCCAGCTTGGAGGCGCCGTAGGGGTTGGTGGGGGCGGTCGGGGCGGACTCGACGATCGGGACCTCGGTGGGCTCGCCGTAGGTCGCGGCCGTGGAGGAGAACACCAGCCTGCGCACGCCCGCCTCGCGCATCGCGCCGAGCAGGGCCAGGGTGCCGGTGACGTTGTTGTCCCAGTACTTCTCGGGCTTCACGACGGACTCGCCGACCTGGGAGAAGGCGGCGAAGTGCAGGACGCCGTCGTAGGAGGAGTCCAGCCATTTGGCGGCGTCGCGGATGTCGCCCTCGACGAAGGCCGCGCCCGCGGGGACGCCCTCGCGGAAGCCCGTGGAGAGGTTGTCGAGGACGACGACCTCGTGCCCTGCCTCCAGCAGGTGCTGGGCGACCACGCTGCCGACGTATCCCGCACCACCCGTGACCAGGTACTTCCCGCTCATGAACTCGCTACCTCCCGCAGTCGTTCGGCCGCGCGCTCCGGCGGCACGTCGTTGATGAACACGTTCATGCCGGACTCGGAACCCGCGAGGAACTTCAGCTTGCCGGAAGTGCGGCGGACGGTGAAAAGCTCGAGGTGCAACGCGAAGTCGTCCCGCGTGACGCCGTCGAACTCCTCCAGCGCGCCGAACGGCGCCTGGTGCCAGGCGGCGATGTAGGGCGTGGGAGGCTCACCGGCCCCGAAGATCCGGTCGAAGCGCCTCAACAGTTCCAGATAGACCTGGGGAAACTCTGTGCGCGCCGCCTCGTCGAGGCCGAGCAGATCGGGCACGCGGCGCTTGGGGTACAGGTGGACCTCGTACGGCCAGTGCGCCGCGTACGGCACGAAGGCCGCCCAGTGTTCACCCTCCAGGACGACCCGCTCCTCGCCGAGCTCCCGCTCCAGGACGGCGTCGAAGAGGTTCTCCCCTCCCGTCGCCTCCTTGTGCGCGGCCACTTGGCGCAGCATCAGGGCGGTGCGGGGGGTGGTGAAGGGGTAGGCGTAGATCTGCCCGTGCGGGTGCTGGAGCGTGACGCCGATCTCGGCGCCCCGGTTCTCGAAGCAGAACACCTGTTCCACAGCAGGCAGATGCGACAGCTCCGAGGTCCGGTCCGTCCACGCGTCCAGCACCAGCCGGGCCTGCTGTTCGCTCAGGTCGGCGAAGGAGGCGTCGTGGTCGGAGGTGAAGCACACGACCTCGCAGCGGCCGGAGTCACCGGCCAGCGAGGGGAAGCGGTTCTCGAAGACGACGACGTCGTACGACGAGTCCGGGATCTCGCTGAGCCGCTCGCCCTCGGAGGGGCACAGGGGGCATTCGTCGGCGGGCGGGTGGTACGTACGGCCCTGCCGGTGGGAGGCGATGGCGACGCTGTCCCCCAGCAGCGGATCGCGGCGGATCTCCGAGGTGGTGACGGTGGCGTCCAGCGGGCGGCGGTCGAGGGCGTCGCGGACGGTGTCGTCGCTGAGGTCGTAGTAGACGAGCTCGCGACCGTCGGCCAGTCGGGTCGAGGTCTTCTTCACGCCGGACGCTCCATTCGAGCCACACTCATCCAACAGAACTCAACACACTCAAACATACCTCCCCCCACCCGTCAACATCACAATCCAACAAAGCCCATCAACAAAAGTGTTCAATTACTGAACGCGGAGGCGTAGGTTCCGCGAGGTATCGGTTCGCGCAACGAAGCGAGTACTCATGCACACCCCCACAGATGTCCCACTCCAGCTGGCGGCCGAGCTGCGGCTGCCGACCAACTGGCTCGACTACACGATCCTCGGGATCTACTTCGTCGTGGTCCTCGGCATCGGCTTCGCCGCCCGCGCCTCGGTGAAGACCAGCCTCGACTTCTTCCTCTCCGGCCGCTCGCTGCCCGCCTGGGTCACGGGTCTGGCGTTCATCGCCGCCAACCTGGGCGCCACCGAGATCCTCGGCATGGCCGCGAACAGCGCGCAGTACGGCGTCTACACCACCCACTGGTACTGGATCGGCGCCATCCCGGCGATGGTCTTCCTGGGCCTGGTGATGATGCCGTTCTACTACGGCTCCAAGGTCCGCTCGGTCCCCGAGTTCCTGCTGCTGCGCTTCGACAAGGCGGCGCACCTGCTCAGCTCGGTCCTCTTCGCCTTCGCCGCCATCCTCATCGCCGGCGTCAACCTCTACGCCCTCGCGATCGTCGTCGAGGCCCTGCTCGGCTGGCCGGAGTGGGTGGCGATCGTCGTCGCCGGCTTCTTCGTCCTCGCCTACATCACCCTCGGCGGCCTGTCCTCCGCGATCTACAACGAGGTGCTGCAGTTCTTCGTGATCCTCGCGGCCCTCATCCCGATCACGGTGCTGGGCCTGCGGAGCGTGGGCGGCTGGGACGGCCTGTCGGACAAGCTCACGGAGACGAAGGGCGCCGACTTCATGACCGCCTGGGGCGGCACCGGCATCGGCAACGACAACCCGCTCGGCGCCAACTGGCTGACCATCGTCCTCGGCCTCGGCTTCGTCCTCTCCTTCGGCTACTGGACGACCAACTTCGCCGAGGTGCAGCGCGCCCTGTCCGCGAAGAACCTCTCCGCCGCCCAGCGCACCCCGCTCATCGCCGCGTTCCCAAAGATCTTCATCGTGTTCCTGGTGATGATCCCGGGCCTGGTCGTGGCCGCGCTGATCCCGCAGTTCGGCACGCCGGAGTCGGGCTACCAGTACAACGACGCCATCCCGTACCTCATGCAGCAACTGCTGCCGAACGGCGTCCTGGGCATCGCCGTGACCGGCCTGCTCGCCGCGTTCATGGCGGGCATGGCGGCGAACGTCTCCTCGTTCAACACGGTGTTCACCACCGACATCTGGGCGAAGTACGTCGTCAAGCACCGCGAGGACGCGTACTACGTGAAGTTCGGCCGCCTCATCACCGCGATCGGCGTCCTCGCCTCCATCGGCACGGCGTTCCTGGCGTCGTCCTTCTCGAACATCATGAGCTACCTGCAGACGCTGTTCTCCTTCTTCAACGTGCCGATGTTCGTGGTCTTCATCATCGGCATGTTCTGGAAGCGGGCGTCGATGAAATCGGGCTTCTGGGGCCTGATCGCGGGCACCACGGCCGCGATGGTGAACTACTTCTGGATCTACAAGCAGGGCATCGTCGACATCCCCTCCGACCAGGGAGCCAACTTCGTCTCCGCGATCGCGGGCTTCGTGGCGGGCGCAGTCGTCATGATCGCGGTCACCCTCTTCACCGCCCCGAAGCCGATCGACGAACTCCAGGGCCTGGTCTACGGGACCACCTCGCCCGGCATGGCGGAGCCGCCCGCGCCGGGTGACGAGGCCTGGTACCGCAAGCCGGCGCTGCTCGGCTGGGGCGCGGTGATTCTGGCTGCCGCCTGCTACATCCCCTTCTCGTTCTGATCGCGGGAGAATGGAAAGACCATGTCCGAACACTTCTCCGAGCGGGAGCTCCAGCGGGAGATCACCGAACTGGAGACCAAGTCCACGACCGCGGCACGCCTGTTCGACATCCGTCGCATCATCGGTGGCCTGTTCGTCGTGTACGGCGTCATCGTCACGATCGCGGGCTTCACGGCGTCCGACGCGGACATCGACAAGGCGGAGGGCGTCAACATCAACCTGTGGACCGGCATCGGCATGCTGATCCTGGGCGCACTGTTCCTCCTCTGGCTGAAGCTGCGCCCCACGGCTCCACCACCGCCGGATGCCCTGCCGGACGAGGCTGAGCACCAGTGAATCGCCGCCCGGCGTAGAGGCTGACCGGGGGGGTGTCGCTCACCCGCGCTGGCGGGGTGCCGCTGCGCCCACCCGTGCCGCCCCAGCGGCACGACTGCCCGCAGCTAGGTACGGCGACTGGGAGCGCGCGTGACTGCACCCACCCAGGGGCGCGGGGAACTGCGCGATCAGCCCCCACGCACCCGCAGACGAACTACTTGCCCGACTCCACCCGCTTCTTCAGCCCCGCCAGTGCCCGGTCGATGATGACCTTCTCCGCCTTGCGCTTGATCATCCCCAGCATCGGGATCTTCACGTCCACCGTCAGCTGGTACGTGACCTCCGTAGAGCCCCCACCCGTCGGCTTCAAGATGTACGACCCGTCGAGCGCCCGCAGCATCTGGGACTTCACCAGCGTCCAGGACACCTCGTGCTCCCCGGTCCACGTGTACGCCAGCGTCTGGTCGTCCTTGATCGCGCCGGCGTCCATGACGAGGCGTACCTGCTCGGCGCGGCCCTGGCCGTCCGTCTTGAGGACCTCCGCCTCCTTCACCTCACCGGTCCAGTCCGGGTACCGGGCGAAGTCGGCGATCACCCCCATGACATCGGCCGGTGCCGCCTCGATCGTGATGCTCGAACTGGTGTGTTCCGCCATCGCCGTGGCTCCTCCGGATGCGGGCCGGTACTCGGATTTCATGGATCGCCGTGCGCGACCTGCACGCGCACGTCGGTGCAGCGTGAAGGCTACCGCGCACCGGTCCGGCCGAACTCACCCGACCTGGGACATCGCGTCATCCCTCGCCTCACCACTCCAGCGCCCAGGGCCGTCCGCTCCCCGCGAAGTGCCCCACATTGACGCACTCGGTCGCCCCGATCCGCATGCGCCGCACCAGCGGCTGGTGCACATGCCCGAAGAGGGCGTACCGAGGACGGGTCCGGCGAATCGCGTCCAGCAGCGCCCGGCTCCCCCGCTCGAAACGGCGCGCCACCGTGTCGTAGACCAGCTCGGGAACCTCCGGAGGAATGTGCGTGCACAGCACGTCGACCTCGCCGACCGCCTCGATCTTCGCCGCGTACTCCTCGTCGCTGATCTCGTACGGCGTCCGCATCGGCGTGCGCAGCCCGCCGCCGACGAAGCCGAAGGTCCAGCCGCCGATCTCGACGCGCTCGCCGTCGAGGACGGTGGTGCCGGGTCCGGCGTACTCCGGCCACAGGGGCGGCATGTCGACATTGCCGTAGGTGGCGTACGTCGGCGTGGGGAACGCGGCGAACAGCTCGGCGTACTGTTTGCGCACCGCCTTCTCGATGGCCGCCGCCCTGTCCATGCCGATGCCGGCCCACAGGCCCCGCCCGAACTCCCGCGCCTCCTCGAAGCGGCGGGCGGTGCGCAGCTCCACGATGCGGTCGGCGTTCTCGACGCCGAACAGGTCGGGGAAGATGCCGCGCGAGTGGTCGGCGTAGTCGAGGAAGAGCACCAGGTCGCCCAGGCAGATCAGGGCGTCGGCGCCCTCGCCGGCCCGGGCGAGGTCACGGGCGTTGCCGTGCACGTCGCTGACCACATGGACACGCGTCCGGCGGTTCCCGGCTGGAGTGGATGCCATGGAAATGCAGAGTACTTGTGAACAGTGAGCGCCCGGACCTGCGGTTACTGGCTCGTCGGGAGCGGGGTGGACTACTGTGCGCAAGGGAGAACCAACCTGTGTGACGCAGCGAACATCTCGCCGGGCCCCCCTGTCGTAGAAGCCATACCGGCGGGTAACGTCCGGGCAGTCCAGTCGTGCTCGGGATTTCAACTTCTGAAACTCGCGAGCACCCTCCCGAGCCTTGGACCGCACCGTCGCATCGCACACCGTCGTGGCGCCGGCGCCCTAAGAGGAGCAGCAGTCTTGCGCGAGTTCAGCCTTCCGGCTTTGTACGAGGTCCCCGCGGACGGCAATCTGGCCGACATCGTCCGCAGAAACGCCGCGCAGCACCCGGATGTCGCCGTCATCGCCCGTAAGGTCGCCGGCACCTGGCAGGACGTGACGGCCACCGCGTTCCTCGCGGAGGTGCGGGCGGCCGCCAAGGGCCTGATCGCGGCCGGGATCCAGCCCGGCGACCGGGTCGGCCTGATGTCCCGCACCCGCTACGAGTGGACGCTGCTGGACTTCGCGATCTGGAGCGCCGGCGCGATCACCGTGCCGGTGTACGAGACCAGCTCGCCGGAGCAGGTGGCGTGGATCCTCGGCGACTCGGGCGCGACCGCCTGCCTGGTGGAGCTCGACGCCCATGCCGCCGCCGTGGACTCGGTGCGCGACCGGCTGCCCGAGCTGAAGCACGTCTGGCAGATCGAGGCGGGCGCGCTGGAGGAGCTGGGGCGTCTCGGACAGGGCGTCACCGAGGAGACGGTCGACGAGCGCAGCTCGGTCGCGAAGGCCGACGACCCGGCGACCATCGTCTACACCTCCGGCACCACCGGCCGCCCCAAGGGCTGTGTGCTCACCCACCGCAGCTTCTTCGCCGAGTGCGGCAACATCGTGGAGCGGCTGCGTCCGCTGTTCCGCACGGGCGAGTGCTCCGTGCTGCTGTTCCTGCCGCTCGCGCACGTCTTCGGCCGGCTGGTGCAGATCGCGCCGATGATGGCGCCGATCAAGCTGGGCTGCGTGCCGGACATCAAGCAGCTCACCGACGAACTGGCCGCCTTCCGGCCGACGCTGGTGCTCGGTGTGCCGCGGGTCTTCGAGAAGGTCTACAACTCGGCGCGCGCCAAGGCGCAGGCCGACGGCAAGGGCAAGATCTTCGACAAGGCGGCGGACACGGCGATCGCGTACAGCCGGGCGCTGGACACCCCGTCGGGCCCGGCGGTCGGTCTGAAGATCAAGCACAAGGTGTTCGACAAGCTCGTCTACGGCAAGCTGCGTGCGGTGCTGGGCGGGCGAGGCGAGTACGCCATCTCCGGTGGTGCGCCGCTGGGTGAGCGGCTCGGTCACTTCTTCCGCGGCATCGGCTTCACGGTGCTGGAGGGCTACGGCCTGACCGAGTCCTGTGCGGCGACCGCGTTCAACCCGTGGGACCGGCAGAAGATCGGCACGGTCGGTCAGCCGCTGCCGGGGTCCGTGGTGCGGATAGCGGACGACGGGGAGGTGCTGCTGCACGGCGAGCACCTGTTCAAGGAGTACTGGAACAACCCGGCGGCGACGGCGGAGGCGCTGGCCGACGGGTGGTTCCACACCGGGGACATCGGGACGCTGGACGAGGACGGGTATCTGCGGATCACCGGCCGCAAGAAGGAGATCCTGGTGACGGCGGGCGGCAAGAACGTCGCTCCGGCGGTCATCGAGGACCGTATCCGTGCGCATGCGCTGGTCGCGGAGTGCATGGTCGTGGGCGACGGACGGCCGTTCGTGGGCGCGCTGGTCACCATCGACCCGGAGTTCCTCGGGCGGTGGGCCGCGGAGCACGGTAAGCCGGCCGGTTCGACCGCGGCGTCGTTGCGGGAGGATCCGGATCTGGTCGCGGCGATTCAGGCGGCGATCGATGACGGGAACGCGGCGGTGTCGAAGGCGGAGTCGGTGCGGAAGTTCCGGATTCTGCCGGCTCAGTTCACGGAGGAGTCGGGGCATTTGACTCCGTCGTTGAAGCTGAAGAGGAACGTGGTCGTGAAGGACTACGCTCACGAGATCGAGGCGATTTACGCTAAGTAGGGCGCCTCTTGGGGCGCCTCTTGGGGTGCCTCTTGAGCGTCGTTCGCGGGCGCGGGTGCGTTGTGGCTTGTCGCGCAGTTCCCCGCGCCCCTAAGAGCATTGCTCTACAGCAGCGTTTTCAGGCGCTCGGCGAGTAGGTCCCAGCGCCACCTCTCCTCGACCCACTGGCGGCCCCGCTCGCCCATCCTGCGGCGCAGTTCCGGGTCCTGGAGGAGGGTGATGATGCGGTCCGCGGTCTGGGCCGGGTCGCCGCCTCTGACCACCCAGCCGGTCTCGCCGTCCAGGACGGCGTCGGGGGCGCCGCCCGAGTCGCCGGCGACGACGGGCAGGCCCGTTGCCGAGGCCTCCAGGTAGACGATGCCGAGGCCCTCCACGTCGAGGCCGCCGCGGCGGGTGCGGCAGGGCATGGCGAAGACGTCGCCGGCGCCGTAGTGGGCGGGGAGCTCGGACCAGGGGACGGAGCCCGTGAAGCGGACCGAGGCGGCGACGCCGGTGTCCTGGGCGAGGCGGCGCAGGTCCTTCTCGTAGGGGCCGCCCCCGACGATCAGCAGGACGGTGTCCGGCTCGGCGGCGAGGATCGCGGGCATGGCCTGGATGAGCGTGTCCTGGCCCTTGCGCCGTACGAGACGGGAGACGCAGACGACGACGGGGCGGTCGGTGAGGCCGAGGCGGGCCCGGATCTCGTCGCCGCCGGAGGCCGGGTGGAAGGACTTCTCGTCGACGCCGGGCGGCAGCTGCACCATCCGGGAGGCCGCCGCCGGGGTCAGGGCGCGGGCGATGCGGGAGCGGGTGTACTCGCCGAGGTAGGTGATCGTGTCCGTGGACTCGCCGATGCGGCCCAGCAGCTGCCGGGCGGCGGGCAGCTGGGCCCAGCCGGCCTCGTGGCCGTGGGTGGTGGCGACGATCCGCTGGGCGCCCGCGCGGCGCAGGGCCGGGGCCATCAGGCCGAGGGGCGCCGCCGCGCCGAACCAGACGGAGGTGCAGCCGTGCTCGCGCAGCAGGCCGACGGCCCGGCGGGTGGCCCCCGGGGTCGGCAGCAGCATGGTCGTACGGTCGCGGACGACGGTGAAGGGCTGCTCGGCGTCGAAGGCGGCGGTCGCCTCGATGCCCTCCCGGGTGCGCTTCCAGGTGGAGGCGTAGACGACGAGCCGGTCCGGGTCGAGGCGCAGCGCCATGTTGTGCAGGAACGCCTGGATACCGCCGGGACGGGGCGGGAAGTCGTTGGTCACGATCAGGGTCTTGTGCATCGCCGCCGACCCTACAAGAGCGGTGCTTGCTGGCACGTACACAGGTTCCCGGGACATCATGGGCAGGTCGGGACGGCGAGGCGACGGGCAGGGACGACGTGAAGACGAGTGCCGCACGAGGGTCCCTCGCCTGGCTCCTGATCGTGTGGGCCGTCACGCGCGCGGTGCTGCTGCTGTGCGTGCTGAAGGTGATCGTGTTCCCGGGTCCGGACGTCACCAGCGACGTGTCCGTGATCTATCAGGGGTGGTACGACGTCCTGAGCGGCGGAACGTTCCCGCTGGACGACGTCACCTGGCAGTACCCGCCCGCGGCGGCGCTCGCGATCCTCTCCCCCGGTCTGCTGCCGTTCCTGGAGTACGCCACCGCGTTCTTCGTCCTGGCCTGTCTCGCCGACGCGGTCACGCTGGCCCTGCTGGCGTGCGCGGGCCGGGGTTCCGGGCGTCGGCGGCGGGGAGCCTGGGTCTGGGTGGTGGGCGTGCCGCTGCTGGGGCCGACGGTGTACGCCCGCTACGACGTGATGGTGACCGCGGTCGCGGTCGCCGCGGTGGTCGCCGGGGCCCGGCATCCCCGGCTGATGGGGGCGCTCGCCGGGTTCGGGGCGATGCTGAAGGTGTGGCCGGCGATGCTGCTGCTCGGGGTGCGAAGGAAGAGTGCCTGGGCGTCGGCGGTGGTGACCGTCGCGGGGGTGGCCGCCCTGTTCGCGATGCTGATGCCGGGCTCGTTCGCCTTCCTGACCTTCCAGCGGGACCGGGGCACCGAGGTCGAGTCGCTGGGCGCGCTGGTCTTCCACATGGCCCGGCACCACGGCTGGGACGGGGAGGTGCTGCTGAACTACGGCTCGGTGGAGTTCCTGGGTCCGTATGTGTCGTGGGTGAGCACGGGCGCGCTGTTCCTGACCGGGGTGGCGCTGGGCTGGCTGCTGCTCTGGCGTCTGGTGGCCACGCGGTTCGAGCCGCACACCGTCGCCGACGCGGCCTTCGTGGCGGTGCTGATGTTCACCACCACGAGCCGGGTGATCAGCCCCCAGTACATGGTCTGGCTCGTCGGCCTGGCCGCCGCGTGCCTCTGCTTCCGCACCAGCCGTATGACCCTCCCGGCCGTCCTGATCCTGGCCGCGTCCTTCGTGACGGTCCTGGAGTTCCCGATCTGGTTCGCCCACGTCGTGGCCAGCGACACCCTCGGCATCACTCTCCTCGCCGTGCGCAACGCGCTGCTGGTGACCGCCACCGTCCTGGCCGCCGCACGCCTGTGGCGCGACACCGTGCCCGGACGGCCCTCGCCGGCGCCGGTCAGCCCAGTTCGGAGCGCAGATAGTCGCGCCACTGTGTCGTGAAGGCGTCCAGGGTGGTGCCGAGGACCGTCCTCATCGCGTTCTCGACCGCGCCCTCGCGGGTCTTGTGGGCGGCCACCGTTCGGTAGAACTCGCCGAGGCGGTCCTCGCCCCAGCGGTCGGCGATGAGGCGGCAGGCGAGCCAGCCGCTCTCGTAGGCGCGGGCCAGGCGGTCGGCGTCGCCGGAGAAGCCGAAGTCCTTGTCGTCGGGGAGGGCCGTCGGGAGGTCGCCGCGGCCGACGGCGTAGGCGAGTTCCGGGGCGGCCTCGGGCGGGGTGCGTTCGCCGCTGCGGTAGCCGACCCAGTCGGCGAAGCCCTCCGACAGCCACAGGGGGGTCGCGGCGGTGGTGTGGGCGCGGGTGGCGACGTGGGTGGTCTCGTGGGTGAGGACGACCTGGCGGCCGGAGTCGCCGAGCAGGCCGAAGGCGTCCGGGTTGACGATGATCCGGTCCGCGGGTGACCGTGCGCCGCTGCCGGTCTCGCCGGTGGTGACGGCGGCGATGCCCCGGTAGGAGGAGGCGGGCGAGTTCAGCAGGCCCCCCATGTCCTGCAGGGACTCGGGCACCAGGATGACGACGTGGCGGGGCCAGGACGGGCCCCAGGCGTCGGAGACGGCGGGGACCGCGCGGTCGGCCAGCTCGGCGTAGTCGCGCAGCTCGGACGGCGACCGGCCCACGCCCATGACCAGGCTGCGCTCGCCGTGTGCCGTGCGCACCACGCCCTGGTCCCACAGCTGCTGGCCGGACTTCTTCGCGGGGCGGTCGGAGTCCACGTGCCAGCGGTCGCTCGCGTCGCGGCTCAGGCGCAGGGTGCGGGTGGTGGTGACCGGGGAGCGGTCGTAGCCCTCGACGCGGTAGCGGAGGTCGGCGTGGGCGGTGGCGGTGTCGCCGGTGCGGTCGAGGGCGGTCAGGCGGTAGGACCAGTCGGCCAGCGGGACCGCACGCAGGTTGTCGTACCCGGCGCGGGTGCCGGTGCGGGCGTAGGCGGCGGGGTCGTGGGCGAGGACGGCGCGGGCCCGCCGGTCGAGCAGCGACTGCACCTCGGCGCGGGCCGTGTCGGTGACCGGTCCCCCGCCGCACGCCACCAGGGAGACGAGCAGCAGACACAGCGCCACCACCGACGCCCCCGACACCCGCCTTCGACCAGCCACCTTTCCGAGGGTACGGGCGCCCGCCCGTTGTGGTCAGACCCTGGTGACCGAGGAGACGGGCATCATGCCGACCGGGTCGTAGCGCACGGGTGCGCCGGGGTACGGCGCGTGGATCACCTGGCCGCCGCCCATGTACATGCCGACGTGGCTGGCGTCGGAGCGGTAGATCACCAGGTCACCGGGGCGCGCCTCGGACAGCGGCACCTGCCGGCCGGCGTAGCGCTGGCCCTGCGAGGTGCGCGGCAGGGACACCCCGGCCTGCTGGTACGCCCACTGCGTCAGCCCGGAGCAGTCGAAGCCGGAGGGCCCGTTGGCGCCCCACACATAGGGCCTGCCGAGGGCGGAGCGGGCGGCGGCGACGGCGGCGGCCGCGCGGGAGGAGGCCGGGGCGGCGCCG
>NZ_JAOCQE010000320.1 GCF_025290915.1 Streptomyces sp. 15-116A
GCCCGGGCAGGGCGCGCCCGGCGGTGTGCCGCGCCAGCCGTCGTACGTGGACGGCGGCTACGACGCCGGGTACGACAGCGGCTACAACACGGGCCAGGTCTACGGCAGCCCCGGCGGCGGCGGTCCCCAGGGGCCCGGCCCCGACGGGCGGTACGCGCAGCGGCCCGCGCCCGACTGGCGCCGCCGGATCAAGTGGACCGCGCTCACGCTCGTCACTGTGCTGATCGTCACCACCGTCGGCACGTACTTCTGGGCCGACTCCAAGCTCAACCGTGACGTCGACCTCTCGACGGTGATCGACCGCCCGGAGAAGGGCGAGGGCACGAACTATCTGATCGTCGGCTCCGACAGCCGTGAGGGGCTGAGCGACGAGCAGAAGAAGGACCTGCACACCGGGTCCGCCGACGGCAAGCGCACGGACTCGATGATGATCCTGCACACCGGCGACAACGGCCCGACGCTGATCTCGCTGCCCCGTGACTCCAACGTCACGATCCCCGAGTTCCAGGGCTCCGAGTCCGGCAAGACCCGGCCCGCGATGGGCGCCAACAAGCTGAACGCCGCGTACTCGATCGACGGGCCGACGCTGCTGGTGCGCACGGTGGAGTTCAACACCGGGCTGCACATCGACCACTACGTCGAGATCGGCTTCGCCGGCTTCGCGAACATCGTGGACGCGGTCGGCGGCGTGGAGATGGACATCCCGCAGGACATCAAGGACACCAAGTCCGGCGCCGACTTCAAGAAGGGCAAGCAGACCCTGAACGGCGAGGAGGCCCTCGCCTTCGTCCGCACCCGGTACGCGCTGGCCGGCTCCGACCTGGACCGCACCAAGAACCAGCAGAAGTTCCTCTCCGCCCTCGCCAACCAGGTGGCCACCCCGAGCACGGTCCTCAACCCCTTCAAGCTCTACCCGACGATGGGCGCGGGCCTGGACTCGCTGGTCGTCGACAAGGACATGGGGCTGTTCGACCTGGCCGACATGTTCTGGGCGATGAAGGGCGTCAGCGGCGGCGACGGCAAGTCCATGAACATGCCGATCGCGGGCAGCGCGGGCAACGGCAATCTGCAGTGGGACATGACCAAGGTGAAGACCCTGGTCAGCCAGCTGCAGAACGACGAGAAGGTGACCGTCTCGGGCAACTGAGCCCCCAGCACGGACCGAGGGCACCCCGGACCAGGGGTGCCCTCGGTCGTGTCCGGGGTCGGGGTCACATCGTGGCGCCCGCCATCGAGCGGCACATCTCGGCGCAGCGGCGACAGGACTCGGCGCAGCGCATCATCTGGTCGTCGTCCGGCATGGACATACACGCCTCGGCGCACATGTCGCAGGCCTTGGCGCACATCGCGCACATCTCGCTCGACAGCGGCGAGCGGCGCATCATCATGTCGGCGCACATGCGGGTCATCTCGGCGCAGTCCATCAGCGCGCGCATGATCTGCACCGGGGCCTGGCCGGCCATCTGCAGACAGGAGCTCATGGTCTCCTCGCAGATGCCGTGGCAGGACATGCACGCGTTGACGCAGTCCTGCATGTCCTTGCTCATCGGGGTGGCGGCGGACTGGGTCATGGCTTCCTCCCAGGGGGCGAAAGAGGGGCCGGGGGTCGGCCCCCCCGCCCCTCCGTCCTACGCCCCTCACGCCATGACCACCACAGGACGGACAGAACCGGCCTTTCGGTCGCTACCAGCTGAACGCCGGGTCGACGTGCATGCAGGCCGTGTCGTCCGCGCCGTTGAGGGGCTCGGCCGACTCCGGAGTGGTGGTGTCCTCCTCCGGGGCCTTGTACGTCCTGCCCTCGCGCCAGTCCGCGCCGACGACGAGGGTGACCCCGGAGACGTCGGTGGAGCGCTTGACCGAGGACGCCGGGAGGCCGAGGGCCTCGGCGACGCGGTGGGCGTCGCCCTCGAGGTCGGCGCTCGGGTAGCGCACCACCGTCCGCTTCTCGCTGAGGGCGCTGCTGGTGTCGGCGGTCGCCGCGGAGAAACCTTTGTCCTTCAGCAGGGCACGTACGGTGCTCGCCCGGCCGGGGGCCGCGCCCTCGGTGTCCGTGCGGGTGCCGTTGAGGACCTGGACGGCGATCTCGGCGTCGGGCGCGGCCGGGTCGGACGGGACGGGCTGCTCCCGCTGCCCGGTCGGCTTCACGTCCCGGCCGTCGAGGGCGATGTCCTCCCGCACCAGCCGGAACAGCTTCTCGGCGTCCTCGGTGGGCTCCACCCGGGCACCCACGTACCGGTTGGGCATCGTCGTCATGGTGATGCGCTCCGGCTTCACCTTGCGCAGCTCGCCGCTGAGGTCGTACAGCTTCTTGACGGTGTCGAGGCCGGGGTCGACGGTGAGGGCCTCGGTGGCGCGCTCGGCGAGCCTGCGCAGCTTGTTGGGGCTGCTCAGGGTGGCGTTCTCGCGCAACTGGCGGACCAGCGAGGTCATGTACATGTGCTGGGCCTTGGCGCGGGCGAGGTCGGTGCCGCCCTCGAAGCCGTACCGGGTGCGCAGCCACTGCAGGGCCTGCTCGCCCTTGACGTAGGTGGTGCCCTTCTCCAGTTTCAGGCCGGAGCCCTGGCCCATGCTGTTGCGGGAGTGGATGTTGGCGTCGACGCACACCGGGACGCCGCCGACGGCGTCCGCCATGGAGACCACGCCCGCGAAGTCGACCATCAGGAAGTGGTCGATGTGGATGCCGGTGAGCTCCTGCCAGGTGGCCACCGTGCAGCCGGGTCCGCCGCGCCCGAGGCTCTGATTCGTCATCACCCGTCCCTGGCTGGCGGGGTAGACGGTGCCGTCGTCGGGGTCGGTGCACTTGGGGATCTTCAGCAGGGTGTCGCGGGGCATGCTGATGACGGACATGTTGGTCCGGTCGGCGGACAGGTGCACCAGCATCTGGACGTCGGCCAGCGGTTTCGAGCCGAACGTCTCGCGGGCGCCGCCGAGTTGCTGGTTCTCCTTGGTGTCGCGGGCGTCGGAGCCGATGAGGAGGATGTTCAGCGGGGTCTGTCCGGCGGCGTTCGGGGTCGGTTCGGCGATCTTGTGGTCGCCGAGGTTCAGCGGCTGCTTGTCGATGTTGTCGTTCAGCTTGCGGTAGTAGAGGTAACCGGCCGTCGCCGAGCCGGCTATGAGCAGCGCCAGGACGGCCGCGGACCACTTCAGCAGGCGGCGTCCGCGCCGGGGGCGGGTGCCGTCCTCAACGCCGGCCGGGTTCTCCTCCGGGGGCGGTTCGCTCCGGTCGTCGTCACGGAGCGTTCCCCGCACGGCGTTCTGCGTCACTGCCGCCGTCCTCCCCACCCCTGGCACCCCTTGTGTCGTGAAACAGGCCCGTCCTGCGTCCTGTTAGACGCACGACGGGCCCGTCAGTTGCCCCCTGGAATCAACCGGTTTCAACAAAGTTCGGGACGACCGCGCAGAGCCGCTCAACTGAGCGTCAACGCGCGCATTCCACCGTGTCCGCCGTGGACTTGTCGACGTCCGGCACCACCGTCCGTGAACGGTCGAGCCGTACTCCGGCACCCAGGAAGTCCCTGCCGAGGGTGAGAGTCATCGCGGGCAGGCCCCGCGCGTCGGTGCTGCTCTCGCCGGGTTTCAGCGCCGAGCCGGGCAGCCCCATGAGGCCGGCCAGCCGCCGTGCCTGGGCGGCCTGGCCGGGGGCGTACTCCAGCGCGGTCCTGCTACGGGCGGTGAACGCGTTGCCCGCGTTCTGCGCCTCGATCACGCCCTGCTCGAACTGGAGCCACTGCACGGTCTCCTGGGCGCTGCCCGCCGGGGCGCCGCCGTTGAGGACGCGGACGCGGACCTCGGCGGCCGGTGCCCTGGGCCCCTCCAGCCGGGCGTCCTCGGCGGCGTTCTCCTGTGCTTTCGCCTTCTTCCGCCGCTTCTCGACCTCGGTGAGCGACACGTCGTCGCGGATCGCGTCGAACAAGGCGGGAGCCTTGGACTCGTCGAGGACGACGGTGGCCTTCACCGTCTCCGCCGGGTTGTCGCGCACCGGGACGGTGGTGAAGGAGATGTTCCGCGTCGGCACCTTCCGCAGTTCCAGCGCGATGTCCTTGAGGGTGCTCACCTTGCCGATGCCGGTGTCCACGGTCAGCGCCTTGGTGGCGGCCTCGGCCAGCCGCAGCAGCCTGCCGGGGTCGGTGAGGGTGTCGCCGGAGACCATCTTCCGCATGAGAGCGGCCAGGAAGTGCTGCTGGGCCTTGATCCGGTCGAGGTCGCCCTGGTTGCCGAAGCTGTGCCGGGTCCGTACGAACGCGAGGGCGTCCTCGCCCTGCACCGTCGACTCGCCCGAAGGGAGCCGCAGCTTCGACTGCCGGTCGTCCACGGGGTGTTCGAGGCAGACGGTGACGCCGTCCACGGCCGCCGTGAGAGTCTTCACCGCGTTGAAGTCGGCCATCATGAAGTGGTCGGGCTTGATGCCGGTGACGCTCGCGACCGTGCGCATGGTGCAGCCCGGGTCCCGGCCGCCCTCGCCGAGGCTCCGGTTGAAGCGGACGCCCCGCTGCCCGGGGACGACGGTCCCCGAGCCGTCCTCCCGCGTGGTCGGGCAGTCGGGGATGTCGACGATCAGGTCGCGCGGGATGCTCAGCGCGGTGGCGTTGGAGCGGTCCTCGGCGACGTGCAGCAGGATCGTGGTGTCGGCGTGCCCGGCGCTGCCCTTGTCGCCGTAGCCCCCGTTGCCCTTGCCGGTGCGTCTGTCGGTGCCGATCAGCAGGATGTCGATCGCCTCGTCCTTGCTGAAGCCGCCCTTGCCCGCGTCACCGATGTCGGTCGTGGCGACGTTGCCTTCGAGGTGCTTCAGGTAGAGGTAGCCGGCCGTGCCCGTGCCGAGCAGCGCGAACGCCATCGCCCCACCGGCCCACCGCAGGGCCCTTCTCGCGCGGGGCGTCGTCCGTCGCGGCACGGTCGCTCGTGTCTCCTCCGTCAGCGCTCACATCCGTGAAGTGCTGACAGTATCCACACGGTTGAGGCACGAGCGGCGCCAGTGACACGGCCGTGCCGACTACCAGCGGTACGGCTCGTACACATCCATGCACGTGCCCTTCTCCGAGGCGTTGAGTGCTTCGGTGTTCTTCGGCAGCTCACCGGCCCTGGGCGCCGCCTTCTTCGGGTAGGCGGTGCCTTCGCGCCAGTCCGCGCCCACCACCACGGTGATCTGGGAGGCGTCCTCGTACGGCTTGACCGAACTCAGCGGGATTCCCAGCGACTTGGCGACCCGCTGGGCGTCGCCCTTGAGATCGCCGCTGGGATACCGGACGACCGTCCGCTTCTCGGATCCGGCGCCCGAAGTGTCCGGGCTGGCCTGGGTGAAGCCCTTGGCCACCAGGGCCTGGGCGATCGCGCTCGCCCGGCCGCCGACCGGGCCCTGGGTGGAGGAGCTGGTGGCGTTCCGCACCTGGACGTCGATCTCGCCGTCCGGCGCGGCGGGGTCTTTCGCGGCCTTCTCCTCCGCCGCCTTCTTCGCGCCGGACGTGCCGCCCTTGTCGTCGAAGGGGATGTCGTCGCGGAGCATCGTCCACAGCTGCTCGGCGTCGGCGCCGTCCGGGAGGAGGTGGTTCTTGTCCTGGGGGTCCTCGATCGCGGGCATCGTGGTCATGGTGATGCGGTCCGGTGGCACCGTCTTCAACTGCATGCCCAGGTCGAAGAGTTTCTTCACCGAGCCGATCTCCTCCGACACGGTCAGCGACTTGGTGGCCGCCTCCGCGAGGTCCGTCAGCCGGCCGGTGTCGGTGAAGACGTTCTGCTTCCGCAGGGTGCGGATCATCGAGTTCATGTACATGTGCTGCGCCCGGGCCCGCAGTTGGTCGCTGCCCCAGGCATGCCGGGTGCGCAGCCACTGCAGTGCCTGCTCGCCCTCGACCTTGTGGGTGCCGGCCTTCATCTTCAGCCCCGAGCCGCCCTTCATCGTGGGCAGCGGGCGGTCCCACACGTTCTGGTTGACGCACACCTCGACACCGCCGATGGCGTCGGCCATCCGCACCACGCCGGCGAAGTCGATCGTCATCCAGTGGTCGATGTAGACGCCGGTGAGGTTCTGCCAGGTGGCCAGGGTGCACCCGGCCCCGCCGCGCCCCAGGGAGGACGTGATGATGTCGTTGGTCGCCGGGTAGACCTTCCCGCTCTCCGGGTCGGTGCACTTGGGTATGTCCACCCGGGTGTCGCGCGGAATGCTGACCACGGCGGCGCTCTCGCGGTCGGCGGCAAGGTGGATCAGCATCTGTACGTCACCGCGCGGCGGTTCACCGCGGCTGTCCCGGCTGCCGCCCAGCTTCACGTTCTCGTCGGAGGCGCGGCTGTCCGAGCCGATCAGCAGAATGTTCAGCGGTGTCTGCCCGGCCGCGTTGGGCCCCGACTTGCCGACCTTGGAATCGCCGCTGCTGCGCTCGCCCTTGCCGAGATTGCCGTTGAGGTGCTCGTAGTAGAGGTAACCGGCGCCCGCCGTCCCGAGTATCAGCACCGCCAGCGTCGTCGCCGACCAGCGCAGCGCGCGCCGCCCCCGCC
>NZ_JAOCQE010000321.1 GCF_025290915.1 Streptomyces sp. 15-116A
CCCGCCGCCGCGCCCTGCGGGACGCCGTGCGCCGGCTGCCGGGCCGCTGCCCCCGGCTCATGGAGGCGCTGCTGTCCCCGCACGACCCGACATACCGGGAAATCGCAGGGGAGTTGGGTATCTCACAGGGGAGTCTTGGTCCGGAACGTTCCAGATGCCTGGGATGTCTACGTCGTTTGCTCACACCGGAGGTTGCGGCCCGCTGAGGACGGGGATAGGAGTGAGGGACGACAGGTGATCAGGTGAGCGGGAGGCGTGCGCACATGGGCATGAGCGTGACCATCTCTGCGGCGGCCGAGCAGGACGCGGAGCAGATCTTCAGGTTGCAGTACCTGTGCTTCCAGAGCGAGGCGGCGCTCTACGGCAACTACCGCATCGACCCGCTGGTCCAGACGCTGGACTCGGTCCGTCAGGAGGTCGCCGAGGACTGCGTCTTCGTCGCCCGCCTCGGCGACGAGGTCGTCGGCTCGGTCCGCGGCAGGATCACCGAGGACGGCGCCGCCGCCATCGGCAAGCTCTGCGTCCACCCCCGCCTCCAGGGCCACGGCATCGGCGCGAGGCTGCTGCGCGCGGCGGAAGCGGCCCTGGCCGGACAGCGCGGCGCCAAGACCTTCCGCCTGGAAGCCGGCCACCGCAGCGAGTCCAACCTGCGCCTCTACAGCAAGGTCGGCTACCAGCGCGTCGGCACGTCCCAGGGCTCGGACGGAGTCCCGATGATCGTCCTGGAGAAGAAGGCGGAGTCCTACGCGACAACAGCGTGACTGCAGCGCCCCTTCAGGGGCGCGGGGAACTGCGCGACCAGCCGCAGACGGACCGTCAGCCGCCTGACAACCTCAGGCGGCTGCCCGCTCACGCGCTTTCCGCAACCAGTAAATGGCGGAAAGCGGCAGCAACACGGGAATGAACAAATACCCCATCCCGTAATCCGACCACACGGTCGCATCAGGAAACGCCGACGGATCCACCAGCGTCCACGTCCCCACCGTCAGCACACCCACCAGCTCCGCGGCACAGCACACCAACGCCGCCCGCCGTGCGGTCTCGCCACCTCGCACCAAGGTGTACGTGATGAACCCGTACACGACACCGGCCACCGCCGACAACGAGTACGCGAGCGGCGCCCGATCGAACTCCGTGGCGATCTGATACGCCGACCGCGACACCGCCCCGACGACCATCACCCCGTACAGCCACACCAGCAACAGCCCGGGCCCGCTGATCAGCCGCTTCGCGGACACCTCAGCCTCCCCAGATGTCATAGAGCCGCACCTCCAGCACGGCCAGCACGACACCGCTCGCGGCGACGGTCACCGACCCCCACCGCGTGCGCTCGGCCAGCGACATGAACGCGGCGGCCGGCACACACGCGAACGAGCCCAGCAGATACGCCACGAAGATCGTCGTGCCCTGCTCCGGCTTCTCGCCCCGGGCCAGCTGCACGATCCCGACGACCAGCTGCACCAGCGTCAGCAGGGTCACCACGGCCATGCCGATGAAGTGCCAGTCCTTCGTCGGCTGATCACGGTACGCGGCCCAGCCGCACCACGCGGCCAGCAACAACGCGGCGACGCCGGTCACCAGCGTCAGGACATCAAGCATGGCAGCGACCCTATTACGCCGCCGTACGCACGCCTCGCCCGCCCCTGCCGGCCGTGGTCTTGACCACACAAGGCCGCCGGACGGGCCGCCCCTCCTCAGCGCCTGGACCACCGCTCGGCCCCGTCTGCCCTGTTCACACACGGAAAAGCAGGACCGACCACCCCCCACTCACCCCTGTCCACGCCTGTCCACCATCCGGACACCCGTGTCCGGTCAGCAGCAAACGTCTGCTTTACTGATCGCATGACCACGACGAGCGACCGCACTCCTGCGACCGAGGCGACGATGACGCCCGGTGCTCGTTGTATGTGTCCGCGCCGAATGCGCGCCTTCTAGAGGGCCCCTGCATCATCTGAGCCTCGCGCCCCGAAGCGAGAGCCCGCTCATGTCCGCCCACGTGCCCCGCACGCGCGACTGAGCCACGCCCCGCGCGTACGTCTTCCACCCGGCCGCACAAGCCGCGCCCGCGAGAAGCCGTGCCGCGTCCAGGCTGCCTTTCGACCCTGAATGCCTCGTGCCCGGCGCCCACGACGCGCCGCGCACACGACAGTGACGGAAACCCACGTGATCACCACCTCGGGCCTCACCAAGGTCTACCGCTCACGCGGCCGCGAGGTCACCGCCCTGGACGGCGTCGACCTTCACGTCCGCGAAGGCGAGGTCTACGGCGTCATCGGACAGTCCGGCGCCGGCAAGTCCTCCCTCATCCGCTGCGTCAACCTGCTGGAGCGGCCCACCTCCGGCACCGTGACCGTCGCCGGACAGGACCTCACCGCCCTGGCCGGCCGCGGGCCCCGGGCCGGCCGGGAACTGCGGCAGGCCCGCAGCCGGATCGGCATGGTCTTCCAGCACTTCAACCTGCTGTCCTCCCGGACCGTGCAGGACAACGTCGAACTGCCGCTGGAGATCCTCGGCAAGTCCGGGAAGGAGCGTTCCGCCAAGGCGCTGGAACTGCTCGACCTGGTCGGCCTCGCCGACAAGGCCAAGGCCTACCCGGCCCAGCTCTCCGGCGGCCAGAAGCAGCGCGTCGGCATCGCCCGCGCCCTCGCCGGCGACCCCAAGGTCCTGCTCTCCGACGAGGCCACCAGCGCCCTGGACCCGGAGACCACCCGCTCCATCCTCCAGCTGCTGCGCGACCTCAACCGGCAGCTCGGCCTCACCGTCCTGCTCATCACCCATGAGATGGACGTCGTGAAGTCGATCTGCGACTCGGCCGCCCTCATGGAGAAGGGCCGCATCGTCGAGTCCGGCACGGTCACCGACCTCCTCGCCACCCCCGGCTCCGAACTCGCCTCCGCGCTGTTCCCCGTCGGCGGCGACGCCTCCGCCGACGACCGCACCGTCATCGACGTCACCTTCCACGGCGAGAGCGCCACCCAGCCGGTCATCTCCCAGCTGTCGCGCACCTACAACATCGACATATCGATTCTCGGCGCCGCCATCGACACCGTCGGCGGCCTCCAGGTCGGCCGGATGCGCATCGAACTGCCCGGCCGCTACGAGGACAACGTCGTGCCGATCGGCTTCCTGCGCGAACAGGGCCTGCAGATCGACGTCCTGGGCCAGGAGCCCGTACTGCTGAAGGAAGGTGCCCGGCTGTGACCTGGTCCGAGATGCAGCCCCTGCTGTCCCAGGCGTGCTGGGACACCCTTTACATGGTCGGCTGGTCCACGCTGATCGCCGTCGCCGGCGGTCTGCCGCTTGGCATCCTCCTGGTCCTCACCGACCGGGGCGGCCTGCTGCAGAACGTCGTCGCCAACAAGGTCGTCGGGCAGATCGTGAACGTCGCCCGCTCGATGCCGTTCATCATCCTGATGGTCGCGCTGATGGGCTTCACCCGCTGGGTCACCGGGTCGACGATCGGCCGCGACGCCGCCATCGTGCCGCTCGCGATCGGGGCCATCCCGTTCTTCGCGCGCCTGGTCGAGACGTCCGTCCGGGAAGTGGACTCCGGTCTGGTGGAGGCCGTGCAGGCGATGGGCGGCAACACCTGGACCGTCGTCCGCAAGGTCCTCGTCCCCGAGTCCCTGCCCTCCCTCATCGCCGGCACCACGACCACGATCGTCGCCCTCATCGGCTACTCGGCCATGGCCGGCACGGTCGGCGCCGGCGGCCTCGGCGACATCGCCATCCGCTACGGCTACCAGCGCTTCGAGACCGAACTGATGTGGATCACCGTCGCGATCCTCGCCGTCGTCATCTCCCTCATCCAGTTCGCCGGCGACTACGCGGCCCGCTCCCTGCACCGCCGCGGTGGCCAGTCGGGAGCGGCGCCGAAGCTGCGGCTGCTGAAGGCGTCCACCGCCACGACCAAGACCGTCTAGGTCCGGGTCACCCCCAGAACCCCCCCGCCACACCCCGGCCGGGGTCGCACCACCATAAGGAAAGGCACTTTTCGTGCGTAACACCGCCAAGATCACCACCGCCGTCCTCGCCGCCGGAGCCCTCACCCTCGGGCTCACCGCCTGCGGCGCCGACAAGGGCTCCGACGCCGCCGACACCAGCGGCCCGCTGACCGTCGCCGCCACGCCCACCCCGCAGGGCGAGATCCTCACGTACGTCAAGGACAACCTCGCCGAGAAGGCCGGCCTCGAACTCGAGGTCAAGGAGTTCACCGACTACGTGACCCCGAACACGGCCGTCCAGCAGGGCGAGCTCGACGCCAACTACTTCCAGCACCAGCCGTACCTGGACGACTTCAACAAGAAGAACGGCACCGACATCGTGGCCGTGCCCGGCGCCACGGTGCACCTGGAGCCGCTCGGCGTCTACTCCAAGGGCGTCAAGAAGCTCACGGACCTCGCCAAGGGCGCCACGATCGCCCTGCCCAACGACACCACCAACGAGGCCCGTGCGCTGAAGCTGCTCGAAGCCAACGGCGTGATCAAGCTCAAGGCCGGTGCCGGCTACGACGCGACCCCCAAGGACATCGCCTCCAACCCCAAGAACCTGAAGTTCAAGGAGCTCGAGGCGGCCCAGCTGCCGCGCTCCCTCGGCGACGTCGACGCCGCCGTCATCAACGGCAACTACGCCCTGGAGGCCGACCTCAGCCCGGCGAAGGACGCCATCGCCGCCGAGTCGCCCAAGGGCAACCCGTACGGCAACTTCCTCGCCGTCAAGAAGGGCAGCGAGGACGACCCGCGCGTCAAGAAGCTCGCGAAGCTCCTCACCTCGCCCGAGGTGAAGAAGTTCATCGAGGACAAGTACTCCGGTTCCGTCGTCGCCGCCTTCTGATCCGGCCCGCACCCGGCGACCACCCACGGGGTCCACTCCGGTACACGGAGTGGACCCCGCAGTGCGATTCAGTGCTTTCATGCTGCATGCTGGGCAGTTCAGCAGCACCTGAGGACTCGAAGGTTACGGAGCGGCGCATGACGAGCACCTTCCCCAACATCTCCATCAGCACGGAGCGGTTGGTGCTGCGTCCCCTCGACGAGGATGACATCCCGGCCCTCGCCGAGATGATGAACGACGAACAGGTAGGCGCCTGGACCGACGCCCCCCAGCCCTACACCGAGGACCGCGCCCGCAGCTGGATCACCGAGCACGCCCCCGCCGAGCGGGCGGCCGGCCGGGGCCTCGACCTCGCCGTCACCGAGTTCCTCACCCAGCGCCTGGTCGGCACCGTCCGGCTCACCAGGACCGACTGGCACGTACGGTCCACCGAGATGTCGTACGTCATCGCCCCCTGGGCCCGCGGCGAGGGCTACGCCTCCGAGGCCGCCCTCGCCACCGCCCAGTGGCTCTTCGGCGACCAGAAGTTCGAACGCGTCGAACTGCGCACCGCCGCCGACAACACCGCCGCCCAGCAGGTCGCCCAGAAGATCGGCTGCATCAGCGAGGGCGTCCTGCGCGGCGCCTGCATAGCGCGCGTCCGCGCCGACGACGGCACCTGGAACGACGTACGCACCGACTACATCGTGTGGAGCCTGCTGCCCGAGGACATCGAGGGCGCCGACGGACCGCTCGCCGACACCGGCCAGTTCTCCGCCTACCCCGACTGGAACTGACCCCTCACCGGGCACCGGGGCGGCCGCCCACGGCCACACCAGGTACGCTCACGGAGCCCGCCCACCAGCGGCACAGCCGACGACGACCTGCGCAAACCCTGGAGAGAGACGACGATGGCCGACCGGGTCACGGTGATCGGCTGGGACGGTTCGCCGCTGACCGCCGCGGCACGCGCCGCGCTGGGCGCCGCCACCCTGGTGGCCGGTGCCGCCCACCATCTGGCGCTCCCCGAGGTGCCCCCCGGCGCGGAACGCATCCGGCTCGGCTCCGTCGCCCTCGCCGCCCGCCGCGTCGCCGCCCACCGCGGCACCGCCGTCGTCCTCGCCGACGGCGACCCCGGCTTCTTCGGCGTCGTACGCACCCTGCGCGCACCGGAGTTCGGCCTCGAGGTCGAGGTCGTCCCCGCCGTCTCCTCCGTGGCCGCCGCCTTCGCCCGCGCCGGCATGCCCTGGGACGACGCCCACGTGGTCGTCGCACACCCGCGCACCCTGCGACGCGCGGTGAACGTGTGCCGCGCCCACACCAAGGTCGCCGTCCTCACCTCACCCGGAGCGGGGCCCGCCGAACTCGGCCTGCTCATGGACGGCATCCACCGCACCTTCGTCATCTGCGAGGAACTCGGCACCGAACGCGAGCAGGTCACCGTCGTCACCTCCGACAAGGCCGCCGACCACACCTGGCGCGACCCCAACGTCGTCATCGTCATCGGCGGGCCCGTGGGCGCCGGCGAGTCCGGCGGCTGGATCGCCGGACGCGACCCCGCCGCCGGGCCCCGCGGCTGGACACAGCCCGCCGAGGCGTACGGCGGCGACCTCGGCGAAGGCGAGCGCGACCCCCTGCGCACGGC
>NZ_JAOCQE010000322.1 GCF_025290915.1 Streptomyces sp. 15-116A
GTGGGACTGCATTGGTGCCTTCAGTGGCCGACTGCCCGACCGGCTCAGCGGACTGCGGCGCGGCGCCGTCCCCGGCACCGCGGCGCACACCGGCCGCCGCGTCCTCACCGGCCGCCGCGTCGTCCCGGGCCGGGTGGGCGGTGAGCCACCGCTGGATGGCGATGCGGGCCGCGGGGGTGTGGGCGTGCTCCAGCCACTCCCGGGACGGCTCCGAGGCGGGGTCCTGGCCCATGAGCAGCTGAACGGTGTCGCCGTCCTTCAGCACGGTGCTCAGGGTCGCGAGACGGCCGTTCACCCGGGCCCCGATGCAGGCGTGCGCGTCCTCGCCGTACTGGGCGTAGGCGGCGTCCACGCAGGTCGCCCCGTCGGGCAGGCCGAGCGTGCCGCCGTCGGGACGGAAGACGGTGATCTCACGGTCCTGGGCGAGGTCCTCGCGCAGGGTGGACCAGAAGGTGTCGGGGTCGGGCGCGGCCCGCTGCCACTCCAGGAGCCGGGAGAGCCATCCGGGCCGCGTCGGGTCGGCCCGCTCGCCGTCGCTCGCGGACTGCTCCTCCGGCGGTGCTGCGTAGGGGTTGCCGAGCGCGACGACACCGGCCTCGGCGACCTTGTGCATCTGGTGCGTGCGGATGAGCACCTCGACGACCTGGCCGTCCTCGCGCGCCACGGCGGTGTGCAGCGATTGGTACAGATTGAACTTCGGTACGGCGATGAAGTCCTTGAACTCGGAGACGACGGGCGTCATACAGGTGTGCAGCTCGCCGAGGACGCCGTAGCAGTCGGCGTCCTCGTTCACGAGCACCAGCAGACGGCCGAAGTCGGCGCCGCGCAGCCGGCCGCGTTTGCGGGACACGCGGTGCACGGAGACGAAGTGGCGTGGCCGGATGAGGACGTCGGCCGTGATGTCGGCCTCGCGCAGCACCTTGCGTACCTCGTCGGCGACTTCGGCGAGCGGGTCGTCGGCTCGGGCGGCGTTGCGGACGATCAGCTCCCGGGTGTGCTCGTACTCCTCGGGGTGCAGGATCGCGAAGACCAGGTCCTCCAGCTCCGTCTTCAGGGCCTGGACGCCGAGTCGTTCGGCGAGCGGGATCAGCACGTCGCGGGTGACCTTGGCGATGCGTTCCTGCTTCTCGGGGCGCATCACGCCGAGCGTGCGCATGTTGTGCAGCCGGTCGGCGAGTTTGATCGACATCACGCGGACGTCGTTGCCGGTGGCGACGAGCATCTTGCGGAAGGTCTCGGGCTCGGCCGCGGCGCCGTAGTCGACCTTCTCCAACTTGGTGACGCCGTCGACGAGATAGCGGACCTCCTCGCCGAACTGCTCGCGCACCTGCTCCAGCGTCACATCCGTGTCCTCCACGGTGTCGTGGAGCAGAGAAGCCGTCAACGTCGTGGTCTCGGCGCCGAGTTCGGCGAGGATCAGGGTCACGGCGAGCGGATGCGTGATGTATGGCTCGCCGCTCTTGCGCATCTGCCCGCGGTGCGACGACTCGGCCAGGAGGTAGGCGCGGCGCAGGGGTTCGAGGTCGGCGTCGGGGTGGTGGGCGCGGTGGGCGTCGACGACGTGGCTGATCGCGTCGGGCAGCCGGTCGCGGGCGGTGCCGCCGAGCAGCGCGGCGCGTCCCAGCCGGCGCAGGTCGAGCCGGGGGCGGGCCTTCCTGCGGGACCCGGCCGGTGTGACGTGACCCGGCGTCACCGGGCCCGGGGCCGCGGGGTTCAGGGCGGGCGGGAGGGGATGCTCGGTCTCCGCGTTCATGGGCACCTCCGGCTGCGTGGACCGGCGGACGGGGTGCCCAAGGGCGGACTCGGGCTCAGGGGAACGGTGTACGTCCCCCGTCCGGGCCGGTGCTTGATGCTACCGAGCCCAACACGCGCGGCTGACCGCCTCTCGCCGAGCGTGAAACGGATCACCCATTCGAGCGACGGCCGGTGCGGCTCTCGGGCAACACCGGCCGGTCCGGTCGCTCAGCCTCACGGTCCGGTCGCTCAGCCTCACCGGCCGGTCCAGTCGCTCGGACTCACCGGCCGGTTCGGCCCACCGCGCTCGTCACGCCGACGCGGCGCTCGGCGACGTGCGTGTGTCCGCCGCGCTCGGCGACGTGCGTACGCCTTCCGCGCTCGGCGACATGCGATCGTCGCCGCACTCAGCGGACGGCGCTCTCCAGCCACTCCACGTCGAGCTCCCCCTCGGCGACGATCACGGCGGGGCCGGTCATCTCGATCTCGCCGTCGGGCCCTTCGGTGATCACCAGGGTGCCGCCGGGGACGTCCACGGTGTACGTGGCGGGGGTGCCGGTGACGGCCGGGTCGACGCCGTCCCGGCGGGCCGCGGCCACGGCGACCGCGCACGCGCCCGTGCCGCACGAGCGGGTCTCACCTGCGCCGCGCTCGTGGACGCGCATCGCCACATGCCCGGGGCCCCGGTCGACGACGAACTCCACGTTGACGCCGTCCGGATAGGCGGAGGCGGGGCTGAAGGGGGGCGGTGCCAACAGGTTGCCGGCGTGGGCGAGGTCCTCGACGAACGCGACGGCGTGCGGGTTGCCCATGTTCACGTTGCGGGCGGGCCAGCTGCGCTCGCCGACGCTGACCGTGACGTCGCCCTCGGGGAACCTGGCCTTGCCCATGCCGACGGTGACGTCTCCGTCCTTGGCGATGTGCACGGTCTTCACGCCTCCGCGGGTGGCGATCGCGATGTCCCCCTCGGCCACATGACCGGCGCGCTGGAGGTAGCGCGCGAACACACGCACTCCGTTGCCGCACATCTCCGCGATCGAGCCGTCACCGTTGCGGTAGTCCATGAACCACTCGGCCTCGTCCGCCATGGGCCGTGCCTCGGGGTGTGCCGCGGACCGCACCACGTGCAGCAGCCCGTCGCCGCCGATGCCGGCGCGGCGGTCGCACAGGGCGGCCACGGCGGCGGGGGCCAGGTCGACGGCGTTCTCGGGGTCCGGGACGATCACGAAGTCGTTCTCGGTGCCGTGACCCTTGAGGAAGGCGATCCGCGTGCTCATTCCTCGATCGTACGGGGTCGGTACGACAGCCGGTTCCGGCGGCCGGTCGCGGCCGGCTCACCGTACGCGCGGGTCAGCGCAGCCGGGCGACCCGCCAGACGGCGAGGGCGACCACGGCGGCGACCATCACGGCGTAGGCGATCACGACCCGCCAGTCGGGTCTGCGTCCGGAGCCGCGGGCCGGCAGGCCCGGCCAGGTGTAGCCCACCTTGCGGGCGGCCATCATGCCCCAGCCGGCCGCGCAGGAGCAGATCAGCAGACCCAGCATGGCGATCACCGCGCCGCTGTCGCCGAAGTCGAAGGCGAGCGGGAAGGCGAACATCAGGGAGCCGACCGCGGCCAGGCCCACGATGGGGGCGAGCTGCCACAGGCGCAGCCGACGCTGCGGGCGCAGTTCGACCTCGACCTCGTCCCCGCCGGTGAACATCTCGTCGGGCTCGGGGCCGTCGTCGGTCACACCGCCCTGCGTCTCCTCGGGCCCGTCGGGGCTGAGATCAGGGCTGAGACGGTCGTTCTCCTGGTCCGGTACACCTCGCTCGGTGGTGAGGTGTTCGGTGCCTTGTGCGGTGTCGCGAGGGCCGGCCTCCATCGCCACGCGCCCTCCCAACTAGGACTCCACTTGGTCGATCGAAGCTCGATGATGGCACGGCGCCACAGGCCCGGATGACGGCCTGGGCGTCCCGATGCCATGACGTGATCAGGCTGTAACCGGTCGTTCGACCAACGACAGCGCGAGCTGCGGAAGTTCCCCGCGGTCCGCCGCGGCCCCACTCAACCAGTGCACGCGCGGGTCGCGCCTGAACCATGAATCCTGACGGCGCGCGAAGCGCTTGGTGGCACGGACGGTCTCGGTCCGCGCCTCCTCCAGGGTGCACTCCCCGGCGAGGGCGGCGAGCACCTGCTGGTAGCCGAGCGCGCGCGAGGCCGTACGCCCCTCGCGCAACCCTTGCGCCTCCAGTGCGCGCACCTCGTCCACGAGGCCGGCCTCCCACATCCGGTCGACGCGGCGGGCGATGCGCTCGTCCAGTTCGGGACGGGAGACGTCGACGCCGATCTGGACGGTGTCGTAGACCGAGTCGTGGCCGGGGAGGTTGGCGGTGAAGGGACGTCCGGTGATCTCGATCACTTCGAGGGCGCGGACGATGCGGCGGCCGTTGCTCGGCAGGATGGCCCGGGCGGCGTCGGGGTCGGCGGCGGCGAGACGGGCGTGCAGCGCGCCGGAGCCGCGCAGGGTGAGCTCCTCCTCCAGGCGTGCCCTGACCTCGGGGTCGGTGCCCGGGAACTCCAGGTTGTCGACGGCCCCGCGGACGTAGAGGCCGGAGCCGCCGACCAGGACCGGCCAGCGTCCCTCGGCGAGCAGCGCGTCGATCCGCTCCCGGGCCAGACGCTGATACTCGGCGACGGAGGCGGTCACCGTCACGTCCCAGATGTCCAGGAGGTGATGGGGGATGCCGCCGCGTTCCTCGGGCGTCAGCTTGGCGGTGCCGATGTCCATCCCCCGATACAGCTGCATCGAGTCGGCGTTGACCACCTCGCCGCCGAGCTGCTGGGCCAGGAAAACGCCCAGATCGGACTTTCCGGCCGCGGTCGGTCCGACGACGGCGATGACGCGGGGGGTGGGGGATGCGCTGCTCACCGATCCAGTCTCCCAAACCTCCGACACTGCTCTCGAACGAGTTACGTGACGCGACCGGCGCGGCGTCGTTGCCCGTTGCGAGGTTCCTGCCGCCGGATCGCAGAGGCGGTGGCCCGCGTCGCGCAAACGGACGCACCGGGCTACGCGGGATTTCGCCCGCACGAGTAACGTATGGAGTGGATATGGGCGTTTTTGCACGGCTTCTCCGGAGGTCGAAGGCCACGGAGGAGGCGCAGACCGCCGGGACTCAGGCGGGCGAAGCGGCAGCCGAGCCGAAGAAGGAGAACGCGGCCGAGGCCGAGACCGAGGCCGCAGCAGCGAAGGGGTCGTCCGACGCACCGGAGGCGGCTGAGCCGGTGGTGGCGGAGACCGGCGAGGCCACCGGCTCGCAGGGCACGGAGAGCGTCGAGATCCCCAAGCAGCAGTCCTCCGAGGCGGCCGGCACCGAGACCGGTGAGGGCGCCCGCACGTAACTGCCGCGAGGAAGGTGGACCATGGGTTTCCTGGACCGTATGAAGGACAAGCTGGGCCCGGCGAAGGGCAAGGTCTCGGACCTCGCACAGCAGCACGGGGACAAGATCCAGCACGGTTTGGACAAGGCCGCCAGGACCGTCGACCAGCGGACCAAGGGCAAGTACAGCGACAAGATCCAGTCGGGTACGGGCAGGGCCAAGGAGGCCATGGAGCGCATCGCGCACAAGAAGGACGAAGGAGGTCCGGACGCGGGTGGCAGCACGCCGCCGGCCGGGCCCCCGCCCGCCTCTTGAGCGACGGCACCGTACGACAACGGCAGGACTGCCCCGATTCATGACTGCAGGGGCATGAAGGCGGACGGCCGCGGAGCGCTGCAACAGCTCCCGGCCGTCCGCCGTTTCACGACCGGTTGCCGGGCGGGCAGTGCTACGACCAGGTGGCCACGATGTAGCCCACTCCGTACGGCGCGTCCTCGTACAGCAACGCGCCCTCCAGTGCGGCGTGTTCGCCCGCGCCCGCGAGGACCTGCCAGGGAGCGCGGCCGGACACCTTCAGCTCGCGCGCCAGGCCGGTGTCCAGCTCACGCAGTGCCTTCACATCGGCCGACCCCAGCGCTCGGGCAACCCCCGCGTCGAACGGCTCCGCCCGCTCGTCGAGATACCCCGGCGCCTTGAGCGTCCGGCACGCGCTGGCGTCGCCCATCACCAGCAGCGCCACCCGCTCCGCGCGCGCGGCGATGTCCCGTCCCTCTTGGATACACCGCTCGGCCGCGAGAGGTTCCCCCACGCCGAGTCCCTCGATCGGGGCGCCCGACCATCCCGTGCGCCCCAGCAGCCAGGCACCCACGGCGAGCGCGTACGGCAGCTCCCGCCCGCTCGTCGCCTCCTCACCGGCACGCCCCAGACGCACGTCGACATCGACGCCGAACCCGCGGAAGGAACCCACGGTGCCCTCCGGGTAGGCCTCGACCTCACCGCTGTCCACCGGCCCGACGACCACGAGCCGGTCGGGCCGAGCGGCGGCGAGCACCCCCAGCGCATCCGTGCACGCGGCGCGCGCGGCATCCAGCTCGGGCGCCGCACCCGCGGCAACCTCGGGCACGAGCAACGGCGGACAGGGACAGACAGCGGCGGCGGCAAGCATGATCGGCAGCGTAACTCGGGACGAGCAGGTGCAGCACGCCACGGCGGGCCGGGGCACCGGGCGAGCCACCGCCGCCAGGCCCTGTCGTCAAATCCCCGTCGTCCGCCCGGAGGGCGGGCCTGGCGGCGGCGTGGGGGCACCTCCCGCCCGAGCCGTGCGAAGCGCGGTTCGAG
>NZ_JAOCQE010000323.1 GCF_025290915.1 Streptomyces sp. 15-116A
CCCACCCCCGGCCCGCCCCCACGCAGGGCAACAGCTCCCCCCCCGTCGTCCCCTACTGGTCGGCGGAGAAGAAACGCCCCCGTGTCATACCCCAGCAGTACGCGGAGTTGAGTCCGCGGGCTGACGTAACCGGGGGCCGGGTTTGGTCAGATGGAGGACGACGGACATCACCACTTCTCACCGGTTCGGGTGAGAATGGCGGCTCAGGGCGAGACCGCCGCCGCCGACCACGGAGGTAGCGCACACATGGCACCGTACGAATCCGACGACCACACCACCGCAGGGGAGGCCGACGAGCCGAGCAAGGCCCGGCGCAGGGCCGCGCGGTACGTCGTTCCGGTCACGGTGATGGGCGTGGCGGCCGCGACCATCGGCCTCGTCCCCGCACTCGCCGACTCCGGCGACCCCGACCTGCCGAAGATCACCGCCGCGCAGCTCATAGAGAAGATCGCGCAGTCGGACGTCGAGCAGCTCTCCGGCACCGTGAAGATCAGCACCGATCTCGGTCTGCCCGACCTCGGCGGGCTGGAGAGCAGCTTCGCGTCCGGTGCCATGGAGCGGGGTGAGGGCGGCTCGTCGGCCGACCCCTCGGCCAAGCTCACGGAACTGGCGTCCGGCACGCACACCCTGCGCGTCGCCGTCGACGGGCCGGACCGGCAGAAGGTGTCGCTCCTGGAGGACGCCGCCGAGTACAGCCTCATCCACAACGGCAAGGACGTCTGGGGCTACGACAGCAAGTCCAACGAGGTCTACCACGGCACCGTCGACCCGGCCGGCAAGGACAAGGAGCAGCCCCCGGCCACCCCGAAGGACTTCGCCGAGGAGGCGCTGAAGTCGGTCGACGACACCACGTCGGTGACCGTCGACGGCACCGCCCAGGTGGCCGGCCGGGACGCCTACAAGCTCGTCGTCAAGCCCAAGCAGTCCGGCTCCACGGTCGGCGCCATCAGCATCGCCGTGGACCACGAGACCGGTATGCCGCTGAAGTTCACGCTCACCCCGGCGAGCGGCGGCGCCGCCGTCGTGGACGTCGGCTTCAACCAGGTCAGCTTCGGCAAGCCGGCCGCCTCGACGTTCGACTTCAGCCCGCCCAAGGGCGCCAAGGTGACCGAGGAGGGCGAACTCGACCAGGGCGAGCGTGAGCCCGAGAAGGCGCCGAAGCCGGACGACCTCGAGGGGCTCGACGGGATGAAGGTGCTCGGCGAGGGGTGGAACTCCATCGCCACCTTCGACACCGGTGGCGAGGGCCTGCCCGCCGGTGACGCCGGCGGCTTCCTCGGCTCGCTCGGCGACCAGGTCAAGGGCGACTTCGGCACCGGCACGGTGTTCAGCACCCGTCTGGTCAACGCCCTGCTCACCGAGGACGGCACCGTCTACGTGGGCGCCGTCACCAAGGACGCCCTCGTGAAGGCGGCCGAGGAAGGGAAGTAGGGTCCCCAGCAGCCGACAGGGAACGAGGGAGCCGATGGGCGAGACGTCCGTCATCGAACCGGAGCCGAGCGGGGCCGAGGCGGGTGACGGCGTCATCGTCACGCGCGCGCTCACCAAGCGGTACAGGGGTGGTCAACTCGCGGTCGACGGCCTCGATCTGGTCGTCCCCGCGGGCAGCGTCTTCGGCTTCCTCGGTCCCAACGGCTCCGGCAAGACCACCACCATCCGCATGCTGATGGGGCTGATCGAGCCCACGTCGGGTACGGCGCGGGTGCTGGGGCGGCCGATGCCGCGGGCGGCGCGGGCCGTACTGCCGGGGGTCGGTGCCCTGATCGAAGGGCCCGCTCTGTACGGGTTCTTGTCCGGGCGGGACAATCTGCTGCGCTACGACGCCGCCGATCCGACCGCCGATCCGCGCACCCGGCGGGCCCGGGTCGCGGGTGCGCTGGAGCGGGTGGGGCTGTCGGCGGCCGCCGGGAAGAAGGCGAAGGCGTACTCGCTCGGGATGAAGCAGCGGCTGGGGCTCGCGGCGGCGCTGCTCCAGCCGCGTCGGCTGCTGGTCCTGGACGAGCCGACCAACGGGCTCGATCCGCAGGGGATGCGGGAGATCCGTGCGCTGATCAGGGAGTTGGCGTCGGACGGCACGACCGTCTTTCTCTCCTCGCATCTGCTCGACGAGATCGAGCAGGTGTGCACGCATGCCGCCGTGATGGCGCGGGGGCGGCTGATCACACAAGGTCCCGTCGCGGAACTCGCGGCCGGGGCGCGTGGGCGGCTGGTGGTCACCACGCCGGACACGGCGGAGGCGGCCCGGGTGCTCAAGGAGCAGGGGGTCGGTGATGTCGTCGTCGAGGGGGAGCGGGTGTCCGGTGAGGTGCCCGAACGGGATCTCGCCGAGGTGAACGCCGCGTTGGTGAGGGCCGCCGTGCGGGTGCGCGGGTTCGGGGTCGAACGGGCCTCTCTGGAGGACGCGTTCGTCGCGCTGACCGGGGAGGGCTTCGATGTCGCGGGCTGAGGTGACGGTCAGGAGCGTGCGGTGGCTGTGGACCTTCGGGCTCTTCCGCAGCGAGCTGCTGACCACCTTCCGGCGCTGGCGCACCCTAGCGCTGCTCGGGGTGCTGGCGGCCGTGCCGGTGCTGGTCGGCATCGCGGTGAAGATCGAGACCGGCGACGGTTCGTCGGCCGGTGGCGGGGGAGGCGAGGGGCCCGCCTTCATCTCGCAGATCACGAACAACGGGCTGTTCCTGGTCTTCACCGCGCTGGCCGCGACCCTGCCGTTCTTCCTGCCCATGGCCGTCGGGGTCGTCGCGGGTGACGCCATCGCCGGTGAGGCGAACGCCGGCACGCTGCGCTATCTGCTGGTCGCCCCGGCGGGCCGCAGCCGCCTGCTGCTCACCAAGTACGCCGCCGTCCTGGCGTTCTGCCTGGTCGCCACCCTCGTGGTCGCGGTCTCGGCGCTCACCGTCGGCGCGCTGCTGTTCCCGCTCGGCGACCTCACCACCATCTCCGGCACCCGCATCAGCTTCGCCGAGGGGCTCGGCAGGGCTCTGCTCATCGCCCTCGTCGTCGCCGCGTCCCTGGTCGGGGTGGCCGCTCTCGGCCTTTTCGTGTCCACCCTGACCAACAGCGGGATCGCGGCGATGGCCACCACGGTGGGGCTGCTGATCACGGTGCAGATCCTCGACCAGATCCCCCAACTCGACGCTCTGCACCCCTATTTCTTCTCCCATTACTGGCTGTCCTTCGCCGACCTCATGCGCGAGCCGGTCTACTGGGAGGACCTGACCAGGAACCTCGGGCTCCAGGCCCTCTACGCGGGGGTGTTCGGCTCGGCGGCCTGGGCGCGGTTCACGGCGAAGGACATCACCGCCTAGCCGTCGTAAGGGAAGCGGGCGAGCGGGGCTTCCTGAGTGAAGAACGTCTTGGCCCGGGCGAGGGCTTCGGTGTCGTTCAGGACGTCGCCCGGCTTGCTGCCGTTGCCGAGGAGGACGCCGCCGAAGCGCATGCCCAGGTACGCGGCGGAGTTGTTCAGGGTTCCGACGAGGGGGTCGGCGACCTCCTGCTCCTCGTGGGCGAGGGCGGTGACGCCCCACAGGGTGCGGCCCGCCATGGTCGCCTTGAAGTCGAGGCCGGGCGTGCGCAGCCACCCCGACCAGTGGTCGAGGTAGCGCTTGGTGTGGGCGGAGACCGAGTACCAGTACAGCGGCGAGGCGATCACGACGTCGGTGGCCGCGAGGGTGGCGTCCAGGAGCTCGGCCACGTTGCCCTCGGTGGGGCGGACGTGGTCGGTGTCGTGACGCAGGTCCTCGAAGTCGGGCAGCGGGTGGGCGGCCAGGTCGATCCACTGCTGCTCCACGTCCGGCGGCAGTTGTTCGGCGGCCCGGCGGGCCAGCAGTTCGGTGTTGCCGTCGGGGCGGGCACTGCCCAGGACGAAGAGGAAGCGGCGGGTCATGGTCAATCCCTCAGGGTGTGGCGGGTGGTCGGCGTCGGGCGCGGACCCCAGATCAGTTACAGGCACGTGCATCATATGCATATGCAAGTAATATCGGCAAGGGCCGCCTGCCGCTCCGCCTCCCGCGCCACCGCCAGCAGCAGCGTCTCCCCTCCGTGCCGCGCCACCAGTTGGAGCCCGGCCGGGCAGCCGTCGGTGCCGAGACCGGCCGGGAGGGTCAGTGCGGGGTGGCCGCTCAGGTTGAACGCCCAGGTGAGCGCCGTGGAGTAGCGGTCGCCCGGACCGTCGTGACCGTGCGGCGCGGTGGGGGTCGTGGGGGTGAGCAGCAGGTCGGCGTCGGTGAGCAGGGCGGCCAGGCAGCGGTCGTTCTCGGCGCGGATTCGGTGGGCGTCGGTGAGATCACCGGAGCGGGCACGCAGGGCGGACCAGGCCGGGGCCGGGTCGAGGAGACGCGGGGGCGCGGAGGGGCGTACGAGACGCAGGACGCCCGCGTCGGCCAGGCGGGCGGCCGCCGCGCGGGCCAGTGCCACCGGCTCGGGGTCCGGGGTCGCGAAGCCGAGGTCGGCGGACCAGACGGCGGGCACGGGGAAGGCGCGTCGACCGGCATACTCCTCGCCGGACACCGCTCGCCACCAGGCCCCCGCGTCCGACGCCGTGCGGGTGAGGACACCGGGCGCGGCCAGGCCCGTACGGTCGGAGGACGGGAGGCGTCCGCCCGTCGCCTTCAGGCCCATCACCCCGCACCAGGCCGCCGGGATCCGCACCGACCCCGCCCCGTCGCTGCCCGTCGCCAGCGGGACCAGGCCCGCTGCCACCGCGACCGCCGAACCGGCCGAGGAGCCGCCCGGCGTACGGTCCGGGCGCCATGGGTTGACGGTACGGCCGTGCGCCCCGAGCCCCCAGGTCTGCCAGGGGGTTCCCGGACCGGGTACGGAGGTGGCGCCCACGGCGACGCACCCGGCCGCGAGCAGCGGGCCCGCAGTCCGCAGTCCGTGCCGGCCCTTCACCGCGATCGGCACCCCGGCCAGCGGCAGCCGCTCGTCCGCCTCGACCCGCGCGTCCACCTCACCGGCCCGGCGCAGCGCCTCCTCACCCCACACGTCGAGGAAGGCGCAGAGCTCCGGGTCGGCCCGGTCGATGCGCTCCAGGGTCCGGGCGGTCACGTCGACGGCCCGCAGGGTGCGGGTGCGTACGGCGGTGGCGATCTCCAAAGCTGACGGCTGCCCGGTGTTCAGCGCGCCGCTCCGGTCAGGCGGGCCAGGGGCTCGGACTCGCGGGGCGGGCGGCCGGTGAGGTCGCCCAGCCGCCAGTCGGGGACCCAGGGCACGCGGTACACATCGATCACGGACTCGATGAGCCGGATCCGCTGGGCGAGGGGTCGCGGCAGCCGTCCCGGTGCGTCCGCCACCAGCACCACGGCATCGAGGTCCAGCCCCTGCGGGGCCTCCCCGCACCGGAACAGCTCCACCGCCGGCAGCACCGAGTCCAGGCCGGTCGCATGCGTCCGCGCGACGAGCAGGACGGACTGCGGATCACCGGGGCCCGGCCAGGTCCGCCCGCTGTCGTGACCGCCGTAGACCGCGGCGAGCGTGGAGACGCCGGCGCCGCCGTGGGTGCCGACCCAGGAGAAGGCCCGGGCGCTCACCCGCGCCGGGGCGGGTTCCGGCGGGCCGCCCGGCTCCGGGCCCGTCGCCTCCGGTGCCGGTACCGGCCCGCGGAGCCAGATCTCCGGTCCTAGTCGCATACCTGTCCGCATGCCCCCTCTCCTGCCTCGTCATCCCGATCCTCATGCCACGGCCGCGCGTACCGGGCCGGGACGGACGGGCGTTGGGACGAGCCTGTGACATCGCGGTGACGTGAGAAACGCCGGTGAGCGGACACACTCGAAGACAGGTGTACGACCCGAATGAGGGGACGATGGCTCGACTCAGCCGCGAGAAGAAGCGGGAACACAAAGAGGCCGCACACGCGGCGGACCCTGCGGCAGTGCCGATCGACGTCCATGTCCCTCTCCCCGTCACCGGGACGGTCGGAGCCGGCGCGTCCGTCGGCGGGGTGCCGGTGGTCGCCGGGCCCGCGGAGGAGATCCAGCAGGCCGTCCTCGACCGCCTCCACCGCATCGCCATCGCCTCCGGCCACGCCGTGCTCGCCTCCGTCCACGACGAACGCATCGGCTATGTCGTCCCGCTCCGCGTCGAGCCGGACGGCTCCAGCCACTTGTCGGGGGAGCCGCTGCGGATGGGAGCCGCGCAGCAGGCGGCGCCGGGTGCGTGTGCGTCCGCCGCCGTCCCGCCCGCCGCGTCCAGCACCGGGTACGACAAGCCCACGCACCTCCTCCGCCACGTACCGGAACCGCCCGCTGCACCCACTGCTGCCCCGGCCCCGGCAGCGGCACAGTCCCCGGCAGCGGCACAGTCCCCGGCAGCGGCACAGGCACCGGCAGCGGCACAGGCACCGGCAGCGGCACAGGCACCGGCCGCGGCACAGGCACCGGCCGTGCCACCAGCACCG
>NZ_JAOCQE010000324.1 GCF_025290915.1 Streptomyces sp. 15-116A
ACCGCGCCGCCGCCCAGCGCGAGCACGCCGTCGTGCCCGGCCAGGGCGTCGGCCACCGCCCGCGCCTCGGCGGCCCGGAAGGCGGCCTCGCCCTCGCCGGCGAAGATCTCGGCGACGGTCCGGCCCCGCTCGGCGATGATGTCGTCGTCGGTGTCCCGGTAGGCCACGCCCAGCCGCTCGGCCAGCAGCCGCCCGACGGTGGACTTGCCCACGCCCATCGGGCCCACCAGCACGACCAGCGGGCCGCTCATCGGACGGCGAGGTGGTCGAGGTACGCGGTGACGTTCCGGCGGGTCTCGGCCACGCTGTCGCCGCCGAACTTCTCCGCCACGGCGTCCGCCAGCACCAGCGCCACCATCGCCTCCGCGACGATCCCGGCGGCCGGCACCGCGCACACGTCGGAGCGCTGGTGGTGGGCCCGCGCCTCTGCTCCGGTGGTGACGTCGACCGTCCGCAGCGCCCTCGGCACGGTCGCGATGGGCTTCATCGCCGCGCGCACGCGGAGCGGTTCGCCGGTGCTCAGGCCGCCCTCGGTGCCGCCGGAGCGGCCGGAGGCGCGGCGGATGCCCTCCTCGGTCCGCACGATCTCGTCGTGCGCCGCGGACCCGGGAACGCGGGCCAGCTCGAAGCCGTCGCCGAGCTCGACACCCTTGATGGCCTGGATGCCCATGAGCGCCCCCGCGAGCCGGGCGTCGAGCCTGCGGTCCCAGTGCACGTGCGAGCCGAGGCCGACGGGCAGGCCGTAGGCGAGGATCTCCACCACGCCGCCCAGGGTGTCACCGTCCTTGTGGGCCTGGTCGATCTCGGCGACCATCGCCTTCGAGGCGTCCGCGTCCAGACAGCGCACCGGGTCCGCGTCCAGCCGCCCGGCATCGGCCGGCGTCGGGCAGACACCCGCGGGTGCCTTCGCCCCCGCCAGCTCGACCACATGGGAGACGATCTCGGCGCCAGTGGTCTCCTTCAGGTACGACCGGGCCACCGCCCCCAGCGCCACGCGGGCCGCCGTCTCCCGCGCGGAGGCACGCTCCAGGACCGGCCGGGCCTCCTCGAAGCCGTACTTCTGCATGCCGGCGAGGTCGGCGTGGCCGGGCCGGGGGCGGGTCAGCGGGGCGTTGCGGGCCAGCCCCGCCAGCACCTCCGGGTCGACGGGGTCGGCGGCCATGACCTGCTCCCACTTGGGCCACTCGGTGTTGCCCACCATGATCGCCACCGGGGAGCCGAGGGTCAGCCCGTGCCGGACTCCGCCGAGGAAGGTCACCTCGTCGCGCTCGAACGTCATACGGGCGCCGCGCCCGTAGCCCAGCCGCCGTCTCGCCAGATGGTCCGCCACCATGCCGGTCGTGACCGGCACTCCGGCGGGCAGCCCCTCCAGGGTCGCGACGAGTGCGGGGCCGTGGGACTCACCCGCGGTCAGCCAGCGCAACCTGCTCAACGGTGCCGCGCTCCTTTCCGGTTGCCCCGGGGAGGGCCCCGCCGAGGCCGGGGAGAACCTCCTTGATCAGGTCGCCGACGATGCGCACACCGTCCTGGGTGAGCACCGACTCGGGGTGGAACTGCATCGACGCGAAGTGCGCGCCGCGCAGGGCGTGCACCTCGCCGGTGCCGGGGTCGCGGCTGATCTCCACCACGCCCGCCCCGTCGCAGTCGGCCTTGTCGTCCTCGGCGCGGGCGGCGAACGTGTTGTAGAAGCCGACCCGTTCCCGGGCCCCGAACAGGTCGATCTCCCGCTGCACCCCCTGGTTGGGGACCACCCGGCGCACCAGCGGGAAGCCGAGCAGGGTGCACAGCGTCTGGTGGCTGAGGCAGACCGCGAGGAACGGGCGCCGTTCGTCGAGCAGGGTGCGCACCGCGGCCCGCAGATGGGCGATCTTGGGATGTTCGACGTCGCGCGGGTCGCCCGGCCCCGGCCCCATGACGACGAGGTCGTACCCGTCCGGCGTGTACGGCTCGTCGAACCGGCGGACCGTCACCCGCAGCCCCAGGGACCGCAGTTGGTGGTCGAGCATCGACGTGAAGGTGTCCTCGGCGTCGACGACCAGCACCCGGCGCCCGCTCAGCACCGGGTCCGGGTCCGCCGCCGTGCCGTTCCCGGCGAGCCAGAAGCCGGCGAGGGCGGAGTTGCGCTGCTCCAGGGCCGCCCGGACGTGCGGGTGGTCCGCGAACCGGGAGGGGCCGTCGCTCTCGATGGCGGCGAGCAGACCCGCCGCCTTCGCGGCCGTCTCGGCGACCTCGCTCTCGGGGTCGGAGTGCCGTACGAGCGTGGCGCCGACCCCGATCCGCAGCCGGCCGGAGCCGTCGATGTCGGCGGTGCGGATCAGGATGGAGGAGTCCAGGGCCCGCTCCCCCTGTGCGTCGCGGCCGATGAGCGCGACGACGCCGCTGTAGTAGCCCCGGCCCTCGGGCTCGTACCGCTTGATGACCCGGCAGGCGTTCTCCAGCGGGCTGCCGGTGACCGTCGGGGCGAACAGCGTCTCGCGCAGGATGTCGCGCGGGTCCCGCGTGCTGTGTCCCTCGATGAAGTACTCGGTGTGGGCGAGGCGTGCCATCTCCTTGAGGTACGGCCCGGTCACCCGGCCGCCCGACTCGCAGATCCGGGCCATCATCTTCAGTTCCTCGTCCACGACCATGTACAGCTCGTCGGCCTCCTTGCGGTCGGCGAGGAAGTCGAGCACCTGCGGCAGGGTCGGGCCGGTCGCCGGGTAGCGGTAGGTGCCGCTGATCGGGTTCATCACCGCCCGGCCCTCGCGCAGGGTGATGTGCCGCTCGGGGGTGGCGCCGACGAGGGTGCGGGAGCCGGTGTGCACCAGGAACGTCCAGTGGGCGCCGCTCTCGCGCTGCAGCAGGCGTTTGAAGACCGCCAGGGCGTGCCCCGGGGTGTAGCCGGTGATGTCGGCCGTGTAGGTGCGCTTGATGACGAAGTTGGCGCCCTCCCCGGTGCCGATCTCGTCCCTGACGACCCGGCGGACGGTGGCGGCGTACGCGTCGTCCGGGACGTCGAAGCGGCCGCCGGACAGCTTGACCGGCAGGTCGGGGACGCGGGTGAGCACCTCCGCGACGGGCACGACGGCCTGATCCGTGACGGTCATCGCGAGCAGCGGCGTGCCGTCGTCGGGGCAGTCGAAACCGCGCTCCGCGATCTGCCGGTACGGCACGAGGGCCAGCACCTCGTGCCGGGGTCCTCCGTCCGGATCCGGGCGGTCCGGCAGGGGCAGTTCGGCGAGGGTGCGCGGCTCGGTCGTCTCGCCGACGACGACGTCGAGGACGCCGGGGCCCGTCGTCCCGGGGCGGTGCAGCAGGGCGTAGGCGGCCGGGGGCCGTTCGCCCAGGATCCGGCCGAGCAGGTCGCCGCTCGGGGTGCCGGTCATGCCAGGACCTCCTTGGTGGTGACGACGACGGCGCAGCGCTGCGCCGCGTACTCCAGGGCCAGCCGGTGGTGGTACTGGGAGAAGTCGGCCGTCGCGTCGGCCACCAGGAACGGCTGGATGTCGTGGGTGAACGCCTCGACCGCGGTCATCAGCACGCCCACGTGCGCGTACACCCCGCACAGCACCAGCTGGTCCCGGCCCGCGGCGCGCATCCGCTCCAGCAGGTCCGAGCGGAAGAAGGCGCTGTAGCGCCACTTGGTGAGCTGCCAGTCGCCGGGGGCCGGGGCCAGTTCGGCGGTGACCTGCCGGTCGGCGGGCGCGGTGCGCATGCCCGGGCCCCAGAAGTCCTTCAGCAGGCCCCGCTGTTCGTCGGTCATGCCGCCGGGCTGCGCCGTGTACGCCACCGGCATGCCGAGCGCGGCGCAGTGCTCCCGCAACTGCCGTGCGTTTCCTACGAGTTCGTCGCGCAGCCCGTCGGGCAGCGGGCGCAGGAAGTAGCGCTGCATGTCGTGCACCAGCAGCACCGCGCGGTCCGGGTCGACGGACCACGAGGCGACGTTGCCGGGCAGGTCGCCGGCGGTCGGCATCGGGTAGGGGGAGATCTCGGGTATGCCTGCCATGGACTCTTCTCCTGGTCGCCTGACGTCGATAGGGACTCGGGGCCGCGCGGTCACCCCTCGAAGGCGCGCGCCCGGGGCTTTCGCCCCAGGCCGCCCTGGGCGTCGAGCGCGGCGCCAAGGGCATGTGGCCTACGCGCCGAGCGCGGCGCCGCCGTCGACGGTGAGTTCGTGCAGGGTGATGTGGGAGGCCTCGTCGGACAGCAGGAAGGCGACGGCGGCGGCGACGTCCGAGGGGCGGGCCAGCTTGCCCAGCGGGATGCCGACGCGGAAGGCGTCCAGCCGTCCCTCCACCGTGTGCCGCGGGCCCGACTCGTCGTGCCACATGGACGTCAGCATGGGGGTGCTGGTCGAGCCCGGCGCGACCACGTTGCAGCGGATGCCGTCCCGGGCGACCTCCAGGCCGAGGCTCTTGGTGAACATGGTCGCCGCCGCCTTGGACGCGGCGTAGGCGGCCATCTGCACGCGCGGGGTGGCGGCGGCGTTGGAGGCCACGGTGACGATCGCGCCGCGCCGGCGCGGCAGCATCCGGTTGACGACGGCCCGCGACATCAGGAAGACGCCGGTGGCGTTGACGGCGAACGTGGTCGCCCAGTCCTCGTCGGTGAGGTTGCGCACGGTGCCCAGACGCAGCACTCCGGCGCCGTTGACCAGGTACTCCAGTGGGCCGAGGCGCCGTTCGGCCTCGTCGACGACGGCGTCGACCCCGGCGGGGTCGGTGACGTCGGCGGGCAGGGCGAGCGTCTCCAGGCCGTCCGCGCGCAGCTTGTCCACCACCTGCCGCAGCCGGTCGGCGTCGCGGTCCACGGCTCCCACCACCGCGCCGCGTTCGCCGAGGGCGCGGGCCACCGCCTCGCCGATGCCGCCCGCGGCTCCGGTGACGAGTGCGACCTTTCCGTCCATCTTCCAGACCTCCTCATCTGCGTGTCCGCCCGGCCGGCCTGCCCCGGCCGGGCGTGGGGGTGGTGGGGGTGGCCGTGCGGTCAGCCGAGCCAGGCCGAGGCGACGGCGACGGCCTGGCTGGGGTTGAGGCGCGGATCGCAGTAGGTCGTGTACTTGTCCGCGACGTGGTCGACGCAGGTGTCGTTGGGGACGCACTCGGTGACGTCGTCCGGGGTGGTCTCCAGGTGCAGCCCGCCGATGATCCCGCCCTCGGCGCGCACGGCCTCCTGGAACTCCTGGATCTCCCGCTCGATCGTCTCCATGTAGCGCGTCTTGAGCCCGCCCGGCAGCGTGACGGTGTTGCCGTGCATGGCGTCGGTCAGCCAGATCACCGGGTGCCCGGCCGCGCGGGCGGCGGCCACCAGCTTCGGCAGCCGGTCGCCGACCGTGGCGGCCCCCATGCGGGCGATGAGGGTCAGCCGGCCCTTCTCCCGGCCGGGGTCGAGCCGTTCGCACAGTCCGAGCAGTTCGTCGGGCGTCACCTTCGGGCCGATCTTGCAGGCGACCGGGTTGGCGACCCGGGACAGCAGGGCGACGTGGGCGCCGTCGAGCTGGCGGGTGCGCTCCCCGATCCAGGGCCAGTGCGTGGAGGTGAGGACGAGCCGGCCCCGCTCGTCCCGGCGGACCATGGGCAGTTCGTAGTCGAGGATCAGCGCCTCGTGGCTGGTCCACACGGGCGGTTCGATGGTGTGCCGGCGGCCGGTGTCCCGCCAGCCGAGGTGGGTCATGATCTCGCCGGCCGCCGCGTAGCAGTCCAGGATGCGCCGGGGCTCGGGGCGCCGGCTCTCCGGGTCGGGCTCCGGCCCGTTGACCATGTGCCCCCGGTAGGACGGCAGTTCCACTCCGCCCACCCGTTCGGTGGGGCTGGAGCGGGGCTTGCCGAACTGGCCCGCGATACGGCCCACCCGGATCACCGGCTTGTGCGTGATCATCTTCAGGGCGCCGGCCAGCAGATCCAGTACGGCCGTCTTCCGGGCGACATAACCGGGCGTGCACTCGGCGGGGTCCTCGGCGCAGTCGCCGGACTGGACGACCAGGGCCTCACCGGAGGCGACCCGGGCCAGCAGCGAGCGCAGCGTGTCGACGTCCTGTACGTCGACCAGCGCCGGGCGGCGGGCGAGCGTCTCCGTGACCTGCCGCACCCGGGACGCATCACCCCACTCCGGCTGCTGCTGGGCCGGTTTGTCCTTGATATCGAGGAGGTCGAGGATGTCGAGCAGAGCGTCGTCCACTGGTGTCTCCTTCGGCGAAGGGCATGACGCGGCGCGCCATCGCCGGGGCAGGGAAGGTCCCCGTGACTGCGCAGCCGTGCGGGTGCGGGTCTCGGACGTGGGGCGGCGGGGCGGGGGGCGCACCGGGGCGTGCACCGGGGCGG
>NZ_JAOCQE010000325.1 GCF_025290915.1 Streptomyces sp. 15-116A
CGCTCGCCCGCGCCGGGGTGGACCCGGCCGCGCTCGCCGCCTTCGAGGGGCAGCCGCTGCTCGGCGGCGGCCGCCCGGTCGGTTCCGTACGCCCCGTGCCCGCACTCGCCCCACCTGTCGCCGCTCACCTCTGAGGCCGCCGAGGACACCGGTACCGTCACCTCTGAGCCCGCCAGGACTCCGGTGACGAAGCCCCGACGGGCCGGGGGACAATGGCGATCATGACGTCGTCGATGACCTTCCAGCCGGTCCTGGAGCGCATCGCCGAGGAGATCGAGCGGACCCCCGGCCGCGGCCGGCCCGCCGACTACATCCCGGCGCTCGCCGCCCGCGACCCCCGCCGCTTCGGCATGGCCGTCGCCGAACTGGACGGCACGGTGTACGGGGTGGGGGACTGGCGGCAGCCGTTCTCGGCGCAGTCCATCACCAAGGTGTTCACCCTCGCGCTCGACCTGGCCCGCGAGGGCGACGCCCTGTGGGAGCACGTGGGCCGCGAACCCTCCGGCAACCCCTTCAACTCCCTGGTGCAGCTGGAGTACGAGGACGGCATCCCGCGCAACCCGTTCATCAACGCGGGCGCCCTCGTCGTCACCGACCGCCTGCACACCCGCAGCGGCGACGCCGCCGGTGAACTGCTCGCCCTCCTGCGCGCCGAGAGCGGAAACCCCGACCTCACCTTCGACGAGGAGGTCGCTGCCTCCGAGTCCGCCCATGGCGCACGCAATGCCGCCCTCGCCCACTTCATGGCGTCCTACGGCAACATCGACAACCCGGTGCCGGTCCTGCTCGACCAGTACTTCCGGCAGTGCTCCGTCGCCGCGTCCTGCGCCGACCTGGCCCTGGCCGCGTCCTTCCTCGCCCGGCACGGCATCCGCGCCGACGGCACCCGTCTGCTCAGCCGCAGCCAGGCCAAGCAGGTCAACGCCATCATGCTGACCTGCGGGACGTACGACGCGGCCGGCGACTTCGCCTACCGGGTGGGGCTGCCCGGCAAGAGCGGGGTGGGCGGCGGGATCATCGCCGTGGTCCCCGGGCGCTGCACCCTGTGCGTGTGGAGCCCGGGCCTGGACGAGCGGGGCAACTCCGTGGCCGGGGTGGCGGCACTGGACCGCTTCACGACACTGACGGGCCTGTCGGTGTTCTGAACCCGGTGAGTCGTCAGCGCGGCGGCACCGGGCCCCACACCAGGCGCAGAAACACCCCGACGCCCGCGCCGCCCAGCAGCGCCGCTCCGGCGATCGTCCACGCCACCCGGGCGCTCCGGCCGTTGTCCTGGTCGCGTACGGCCGTCGCCGCGCCGGCCTCCGCCTCGGGACCCGTCAGCGGCCGGGCCCGCAGCGCGTCCAGCGAGCCCACCGGTTCGACCCGCCGGGCCGCCGCGAAACCCCAGTCCAGCAGCTCCCTCGCCTCCTCGTACACGGCGTGCGCCCCGCCCTCCCGGGGATTCATCACGCTCACCACCAGGGTGCGTCCGTCCCGCCGCGCCGCCGCCACCAGTGTGTGACCGGCGTGGCTGGTGTAGCCGTTCTTGATGCCGATGAGTCCCCGGTACGGTTCCACGTCGTCCGCGCCGGTGAGCAGCCGGTTGGTGTTGCGGATGGGGTACGTGCCGCCCTCGCGGGCCGGGAAGCGGGCGGAGACCTTGCCGCAGTACCGGGCGAATTCGGGGCTGCGCAGCCCGGCCCGGCCGAACACCGCCAGGTCGAAGGCGGAGGACACCTGGCCGGGCGCGTCGTAGCCGTCCGGCGACTTCACGCGCGTGTCGCGGGCGCCCAGCGTGCGGGCCTTGGCCTGCATCCGTTCGGCGGTGGCACGCCATCCGCCGTGGAGCGCGGACAGGACGTGCACCGCGTCGTTGCCGGAGTTGAGGAAGACCCCGTTCCACAGGTCGGCCACCCGGTAGGTGCGGTCCTCGGCGACCCCGACCAGGCTGCTGCCGGGGCCGACGTCCCGCAGTTCCTTCTCGCTGACGGTGTGCCGGATGCCGGCCGGCAGGGACGGCAGCACGGTGAGGGCGAACAGGGTCTTGAGCGTGCTCGCGGGCGGCAGTCTGCGGTGGGCGTTGTGCGCCGCGAGCACATCGCCGCTGTCGGCGTCGGCCACCAGCCAGGACTTGGCCGACAGTTCGGGAACCTCGGGGGCCTTCGCGCGCGGGCGCACCTGGGTTCCCGCGCGGTACAGCAACGACGGGGGTGCGGCCGCCGCCGCCCGCGGACCGGAGCCGGGGGACGGCCCGGGCTCGGCAGCCGGTCCGGCCGTCGCCGCGGCGGGCGCGAGCACCAGCAGGCCCGCCGCGCACAGGACACAGGTGGACACGGCTGCCCGCGAAGCAAATCCGATAGTCATATCGCAAACGTAGGAACGGCCCGCCGGGACGGCCCGCTGCCCGGGCCGGACACCGCCCGCGAGCACCCGGATGCCACACGCCGGTGGTACGTACGACAGGAGGCGGGGACATGGCGTGACCGCTCTTCGGACAAGGCGCGGCGGCTCTCCGGACACGGCGTGACGGCTCTTCGGGTACGGCGTGACGGCTCTCCGCACACTGCCTCGCGTCAGCCGCCCGGCAGCGTCGGCTGGATCCGGCGCAGGAACGTCGCGTTGTCCGGCGTCGTCCGCATCCGCTCCAGCAGCGTCTCCAGCGCCGTATGCCCGTCCCGGGACACCAGCACCCGCCGCAGACCGCGTACGGCGGTCAACTCGGCCGGGGTGAGCAGCAGTTCCTCGCGGCGTGTACCCGAACCGGTGACGTCCACGGCGGGGAAGAGCCGCCGCGTGGCCGCCTCCCGGCTCAGCCGCAGCTCCATGTTGCCCGTGCTCTTGAGCTCCTCGAAGTAGAACTCGTCGGCCCGCGACCCGGTCTCCACCAGGGCCGAGGCGAGGACGGTGAGCGAGCCGCCCTCCTCCGCCTGCCGGGCGGCGCCGAAGAACCGCTTCGGACCGGTCAGCGCCGACGCGTCGACACCGCCGCTCAGCGTCCGGCCGCCGGAGGATGCCGCGGTGTTGTACGCCCGGCACAGGCGGGTCAGCGAGTCGAGCAGCACGACGACGTCCTCACCGGCCTCGACAAGCCGCTTGGCCCGTTCGATCACCAGCTCGGCCAGCGCGATGTGCTGCCGCGCGGGCCGGTCGAACGTCGAGGCGTAGACCTCGCCGCGCACCGAGCGCCGCATGTCGGTGACCTCCTCGGGGCGCTCGTCGAGCAGGAGCACCATCAGCCGGCACTCGGGGTGGTTGCCGGCCACGGCCGCCGCGAGCTGCTGCAGCAGGACCGTCTTGCCGGTCTTCGGCGGGGCGACGAGCAGCCCGCGCTGGCCCTTGCCGACGGGCGCGAGCAGATCGACGACGCGCCCGGCCACCCCCGCCGCGGGGTGTTCCAGCCGCAGCCGCTCGTGCGGATGAAGGGGCGTCAGCTCGCGGAAGCGCCGTCGGCCGTCCGGCGCGCCGGGCGTACGGCCGTTGACGCGGGCGATGTCGGTGAGGCCGCGCCGCTCGCCGAGGACACCCTCGACATGGTCGCCCTTGCGCAGGCCGTACCGGCGCAGCAGGGCGGGGGAGACGGCGGGATCGGACGATGTGGGCAGGCAGCTCTCGGGGCGCAGGTGCCCCTTCCCGGCCGCGTCGATGTCGAGGACACCGGTGACGAGCCGAGGCTGCTGCCGTACGGGAGGGTGGTCGAGTGTGCTGGTGGTCATGGAGGTCGGTCCTTTCTCGGACGACGGTCACCGGGACATGCGGTGGGAAGGGGAGAAGGAGAGGAACCGCGGGGGAGGGTGGACACGCGCCTCCGGGCGGCGGGGAACACCACCTCGGACGCGGGGCGAAGCCCGCGGGGCTCCGGGTCAACCGGAAGAGCCCCTGGTCACGAGGTCGATGTGCAAGAGCCGATGCCCCGGTCCGAGACGACGGGCGGATCGGCGAACCGAAGAGGAACTGGCACCTGCGACGCCCAGGAAAGGGCGCGCGAGAAGAAGAGTGCTGCATGCACTGTAGCACCGGGTGCGCCGGTGCGGAGCGGAAAGGGCCCGCCGGTGGAGACCGGCGGGCCCTGAACGGCGCGGCGTGCGGGGAGTTCGCGCGGCGTCAGGCCGAGCGTTCCTCCGCCTCGCGGGCGATCCGCTCGAACTGCGCTCCCATGGCCTCCGCGAGCGCCTGCGCCCCCGACAACGGGCGCACCATCACGGTGAATCGGTCGATCAGGCCGTCGTCATCGACATGGATGAAGTCGCAGCCCTCGATCGTCCGGTCGCCGACCCGTGCGGTGAACACGAGCGCGTGATCACGGCCCGACGCGTCGTTGATCTCGCGCACATAGCGGAAGTCCTCGAACACCCCGGCCACCGCGCGCAGGATCGCCGCGGTGATCGGCTTGCCGGTGTAGGGCTTGAACACGACGGGGCTGGTGAAGACGACGTCCTCGGCCAGCAGTGCCTCGGCGGCGTCGATGTCGCCCGCCTCGACAGCCTTGCGAAATGCCCGCATCGCGACCCCCATAGTCAACTAATTGAATAGGTGCGGATGAGATTAGTCGTCCGCTGTTACCGTGTCCACATGTCCCTCAAGTACGCCGTCCTCGCCGCCCTTCTGGAGGGCGAGGCCTCGGGCTACGAACTGTCCAAGCTCTTCGACGTCTCGTTCGCCAACTTCTGGGCCTCCACCCCGCAGCAGCTCTACCGCGAGCTGGAACGGCTCGCACGGGACGGGCTGGTCGAGGCCCGCGTCGTCCGGCAGGAACGGCGGCCCGACAAACGGATGTTCTCGCTCACCGAGGCCGGCCGAAGGGACCTGGCGGGCTTCGCCGCCGAGCCGCCGAAGAGGCCCACCGCCATCCGCGACGAACTCCTCATCAAGATCCAGGCCATGGACGGCGTCGATCCCGAGGCGACCCGGGCCCTCGTCGAGGAGCGCATGACCTGGGCGCGCGGCAAACTCGCCCGCTACGCGCGCGTGCGGGACCGTCTGCTGGACGGGCGCACCGAGGAGGAGTACCTGAGCGAGGCCGACCGGATCGGGCCGTATCTCACGCTGATGGGCGGCATCGCCTTCGAGGAGGAGAATCTGCGCTGGTGCGAGCGGGTTCTCACGGTGCTGCGCCGTCGCGCCCCTCTAAGCTGATCCGATGTTCAGCCCCGAAGGCCCGAGCCTGCGCGAACTCGCCGTCCAGGCACTGTCCTCCGTCGAGCGCGGCTACGACCTCCTCGCCCCCAAGTTCGACGTCACCCCCTTCCGCACACCCGACTCCGTCCTGGAGGCGACCGCCGCGGCCCTGCACCGGATGGGACCCTTCGACACCGGCCTCGACCTGTGCTGCGGCACGGGTGCGGGCATCGGCGTGCTGACGCGGGTGTGCCGTGAGCAGGTCACCGGTGTCGACTTCAGCGCGGGCATGCTCGCCGTCGCGCGTGAGCACGCCCCCGACGCCGGGCCGCCGGTCGGCTGGGTGCGGGCCGACGCGCGGGCCCTGCCGTTCGGGCCGGCCTTCGACCTCGTGGTCAGCTTCGGGGCGTTCGGCCACTTCCTGCCGCGTGAGCGGCCGGAGCTGTTCGCCCAGGTCCACTCGGTCCTGCGCCCCGGCGGCCGCTTCGCCTTCCCCGTGGTCGCCCCGGCCAGGCCGGGCTCCCTCGAGTACTGGATGCTGCTCGGCTTCGACGCGGCGATGCGCGTACGCAACACCATCTGGCGCCCCCCGTTCGTCATGTACTACCGAGCCCTCCGCTTCAGCGCCCTCAACAGGGAACTGATCCAGGCAGGCTTCAGCGTCGAGTTCCACCCACTACCGGAGTTCGGCCACCGCAGGGACGGCAGCCCGAGGGTCCGCCTGGTCGTGGCGAAACGACTGGCCTAGCTGCGGGCAGTCGTGCCTTCGGGCGCCCACCTTCAAACCGCTGCAGGCAACGTGAACTCATAAACCAGCGCATCTTGCTGCGCATCGACGATCAGCTCGGTGATCTCCAACGGCCGCCCGAACTGATCCTGCACACGCCGAGTGACCCGCACCGACGGCGTGTCCGCGATCCGGCTGATCGTGTCCCGGTGATGCAACGTCAGCCCCGCCCGCCGCATCCAGTCGTACGCGCGACGCAACTCCGCCGCGGACGTCCCGTCGGCCCGGTCACGGTAGCGCGCCAGCTCCTCCACCTCCGCGAGAGCCACGGCGGAGAACGACGACACGGCCGTGCGCACCTCACGTCCGTCGGCGGACGCCGACCAGTAGCGGTGCACCAGCGTCGGCCGGCCCGGCGCCAGCCCCAACGGCTCGGCGTGACCGTGCGGCGGTGGCTCCCACGCCACGGT
>NZ_JAOCQE010000326.1 GCF_025290915.1 Streptomyces sp. 15-116A
CGTACCAGCCGGCGGCGAGTTTGGTGGCTGCGGTGACCACGGCCAGGGCCGCGGCGGCGGGCAGCATCGGCAGCAGGTTGCCGGGGTCGGCGGACAGCCCGAGGGCCAGGAAGAACGCCGCGGCGAACAGGTCGCGCAGCGGGCTGAGCACGGCCCGTGCCCGGTCGGCCCCGGCACCGGTCAGCGCGAGTCCGATCAGGAAGGCCCCGACGGCGGCGGAGACATGGATGATCTCAGCCAGCGCGGCGACGATCAGGGTGGTGCCGAGGACGCGGAGCAGTACCTGTTCGGCGTCGGGGTGGGACAGGGCCCGGCCGACGTGGTGGCCCCAGCGGCCGGAGGCGGCGATCGCCGCGACGACGGCGGTGGTGGCCGCCAGGATGGCGAGCAGTGCCTGCCACCAGGTGCCGCCGGCGGTGATGACGGCGAGCAGGGGCAGGTAGGCGGCCATGGCGAAGTCCTCAAGGAGCAGGACGGACAGCACCGCTGGTGTTTCTCGGTTGCCGAGTCGGCGCAGGTCGTTGAGCAGGCGGGCGACGATGCCGGAGGACGAGACGTAGGTGGCGCCGGCCAGCGCCAGGATGCCCGTGGCGTCCAGGCCGAGCAGCCTTCCCGCCTCCGCGCCGGGGGCGGCGTTGAGGACGAGGTCGACGACGGCGGAGGAGCGGTGGAGGTGGAGGCTGGCGGTGAACTCCTTGACGGTGAAGTCCAGGCCGAGCACCAGCAACAGCAGGATCACCCCGATCGCGGCGCCGGTGTCGACGAACTCGCGGGCGGCCGGGACCGGGCGAGTCCGCAGTCGCCCAAGGCCAGTCCGGCCACCAGGTACAGCGGGACGGGGTAGAGGGCGAAGCGCCGCGCGACCGTGCCGAGCAGGCTCAGCGCGGTCAGGATGACCCCGAGTTCCAGCAGCAGGGCGACGGGTGTGTGCACCGGTCAGCCCTGGACGATGCGCTGGACACCGGCGATGCCCTCGCGGGTGCCGATGACGACCAGGGTGTCCCCTGCCCGCAGGGTCTGAGCCTGTCCGGGTGAGGCGATGACGTCCTCGCCCCGGACGACGGCCACGATCGAGGCGCCGGTGCGGGTGCAGGCACGGGTCTCCCCCAGCGCGCGGCCGACGAACGGGCTCCCCGGGCGGACCTCCACCTGCCCGGCGTTCAGGCCGGGGACCTCACGCGTCAGGTCGGCGAACCGTTCCGCGATGCGCGGGGCGCCGAGGATCTCGGCGAGGGTGTCGGCCTCCTCGCCGGTGAGCCGGAACACCGGCCGGGCTTCGTCGGGGTCGTCGCCCGGGTAGACCACCAGCTCGAACTCGCCTGAGCGCTGGGCGACGACGCCGATCCGGTCGCCCTCGTGGTTGACGAACTCGTAGCGCGCTCCCACGCCGGGCAGCAGCACCTCGTTGACGTCCACACGTATCACCCTGTCGGCCGTGATGGTTCAGATCGGTGCGGACCTGCGCTCGCGGCCCGCCGCACCCGGGTATTCGGCAACCGTCGACGGGCACCCGAGCACCGGACTCCCGGCCTGGTTCTTTTGAGGGATCTTCAGTGTTCCGACCGCTCTACCGGGTGCGGCAGGGCCGAGTGGCCCGAAAGGCGGCCTGATGGGCCTCTGGCCGGGGCGGATCGCGGAGCCGAGGCTGGGAGACAGGGGCCGCGGCGGCCTCAGGGACGGGAGAGCGCAGTGAGTGAACCGGTGATCGCAGGACCAGTGATCGTGGGAGTGGATGGTTCCGCTTCGAGCCTCGACGCGGTGGACGTCGCTGCCCGGGAGGCGCGCCTGCGGGGGGTGCCGCTGCGGATCGTGCACGCCTTCGGTCATCCGTCCGGGCATGTGCCGTCGGGTGTGCCACCGTGGAGTCCGGCCGACCAGGGCCTGGAGCCGATGGTGCGCGGAGGACTGGCCGAGGCGGAGCAACGGGCGCACGCGGCTGCGCCGGGCATCGAGATCGCGCGCTCCGTGGTGGCCGGCGGGGCGCTGGAGGTGCTGGAGATCGAGTCGCGTTCGGCCGCACTGGCGGTGGTGGGCAGCCGGGGCCTGTCCGGTTTCTCTGAGCTGCTGCTGGGCTCGACGGCCGTGCATCTGGCCGCGCACGGGTCCTGCCCGCTGATGGTGGTGCGAGGCCGTCCCGAACCGGCCGGGCCGGTGCTGCTGGCCGTGGACGGCTCCCCGGCCGGGGAGGCGGCGGTGGAGTTCGCGTTCGCGGAGGCCACACTGCGCGGGGCGCCGCTGGTGGCGCTGCACGTGTGGAACACCTGGAGCGAACGGGCCTACGAGGGCCCCGGCGACCCGCTGAACGCCGTCGTGGCGAACGCCGACCGACTCCGCGAGGCCGAACAGCACCTGCTGGACCAAGCGGTGGCCTCATGCCAGGCGGCGTACCCGCAGGTCGCTGTGGAGCGGCGCCTCGTGCGCTCCCGGATCCGCAGCACGCTGCTCGACGCCAGCCAGGAGGCCCAGCTGGTGGTCGTCGGTGCCCGGGGCCGCGGCGGCTTCACCGGCCTGCTGCTCGGCTCGGTCAGCCAGGCCCTGCTGCACCACGCCCACTGCCCCGTCACCGTCGTCCGCGGCAAGGAGTGACCGTGCCCCAGCAGACCCCCATGCCTGCACGAGCCTCCACTCCCTCCGCCGAACCACCCACAAAGCCGGTGACCGACGCATACCGGCGGCAGCCCGCCGACGTGGCCGAACTGCTCGCTGTGGATCCGCAGGCGGGCCTGACCTCGGCGGAGGTCGAGCAGCGCGCCGCTGCCTACGGGGCCAACGAGCTGGCCGAACCGGCCCGCAGGCCGCAGTGGCTGCGCCTGCTGGACCAGTTCCGCAGCTGGCTGATCGGCATCCTGCTCGCCGCCGCCGTCGTCGCCGGGATCATCGGTGAGATCAAGGACGCCGTCGTCATCGCGGTCGTCCTGCTCATCAACGCCACCATCGGCTACCTGCAGGAACGCCGCGCCGAGCGCAGCCTGGAGGCACTGCGCCGCATGCTGGTGCCCATCGCCCGGGTACGTCGAGACGGGGAGGTCCGGACGGTCCCGGCCCGCACCCTCGTACCCGGCGACATCGTGCTGCTGGAGGCCGGCGACCGTGTCCCGGCCGACGGTCGTCTGGTGGTCGCTGCATCGGTCGAGGCCGCTGAGGCCGCGCTGACCGGCGAGTCCCAGCCCGTCGCGAAGACGACCGCACCCACCACGGCCGACCGTGACACGGCCGTCCCCGTCGCCGAGCGCACCGGCATGCTCTTCATGAACACCGCGCTGACCCGCGGCCGCGCCGAGATCATCGTCACCGCCACCGGAATGCGCACCGAGGTCGGCGCGATAGCCGAGGAGTTGCGCAGCGGCGGCGAACCGCCCAGCCCGCTGCAGGTCCAGATGGACAGCCTGGGCCGCCGCCTGGCCCTGGTCAGCGGCATCGCCGTGGCCGCCTACGCGCTCGTGGCGCTCGTCCGCGGCGAGGACCTGGCCGATCTCGCGCTGCGGGCGGTGGCCCTGGCGGTCGCCGCCATCCCCGAGGGCCTGCCCGCCGTACTGGCCCTCACCCTGGCGCTGGGCGTCTACCGCATGGCCCGCCGCGGTGCCATCGTCAAACGCCTGGCCTCCGTGGAGGCACTCGGCTCGGCGACCGTGGTGTGCAGCGACAAGACCGGCACGCTGACCCTGAACGAGATGACCGTCCGCGCGCTGTGGACCGCCGGGCGCCGGTACGAGGTGACCGGCGAGGGCTACGACACCGCCGGCACCGTACGCGGAACCGACGGGCAGCCCACGCCGGACGTGCGCGACGCGGTCCTGCCGTTCGCGCTGTGCAACGACGCCCGTCTCACCCCGGACGGCGTCATCGGCGACCCCACCGAGGCCGCCCTGCTCGTGCTCGCCGCCAAGACGGGCCTCGACCCGGACCTGCGCACGCGCACACCGCGCACCGGCGAAGTCCCCTTCGACCCCGCCGCGAAGTACATGGCCACCTTCCACACGGACACCGACGGATCCACCCGCATCCACGTCAAGGGTGCCGTCGATGTCCTGCTGGACCGCTGTACCCATGTCCTGACCGCCGACGGTCCCGTCCCCCTCGCCGAGGGGCGTCGCCGTGAGGTCGCCGACGCCGCGCGGCGTTTGGGCGGCCAGGGTCTGCGCGTCCTCGGCGCCGCGACCTGCGTCACCGACCACTCCCGGCCGGGCGAGGTGACGGGGCTGACGCTGACCGCAATGGCCGGCATCGCCGACCCGCCCCGCCCCCAGGCCCGCGACGCCGTCGCCCTGGCCCAGGCCGCGGGCATCACTGTCAAGATGATCACCGGTGACCATGCCGACACGGCCGCCGCCATCGCCCGCGAGCTGGGCATCACCGGCGACGTCGTCACCGGCACCGAGCTGGGGCGGATGAGCGAGCAGGACCTCGCGGACCGTATCGAGGACATCGGGGTCTTCGCCCGCGTCGCCCCCGACCACAAGGTCACCATCGTCCGCGCCCTCGCGCGGCGCGGGCACATCGTCGCCATGACCGGCGACGGCGTCAACGACGCCGCGGCGCTGCGCGCCGCCCACATCGGCGTCGCCATGGGCGTCACCGGCACCGATGTCGCCAAGGAAGCGGCGGACATGGTGCTGACGGACGACGACTTCTCCACCATCGTCCGAGCGGTCCGCGAAGGCCGCTCCATCTACGACAACATCGTCACGTTCGTCCGCTTCCAGCTCTCCACCAACATCGGCGCCATCCTCACCCTCCTCGCCACCGTGCTGGCCGGGCTGCCCTCCCCCATGTCGGCGATTCAGCTGCTCTGGGTCAACATCATCATGGACGGGCCGCCCGCCATGGCCCTGGGCATCGACCCGCCACGGAGCAACGTCATGCAGCGCCCGCCGCGCCCGCCCGGCGAACGCATCCTCAACACCAGCCGCCTGACGGCCATCACCCGCGCCGGCGCCGTCATGGCCACCGGCACCGTGGCCGTCTTCGCCGCCGCCCGCCACCTCACCGACACCACGACCGCGGCCACCATGGCCTTCACCACCTTTGTCCTCTTCCAGCTCTTCAACGCCCTGGGCGCCCGCAGCGAGGACGGCCCTGTCCTTGGCCGCCACCAGCTGCGCAACCGCACCCTGTGGATCTGCCTGGCCGCCGTCCTCACCCTGCAGATCACCGCCGTACAGGTGCCCTTCGCCCAGGGCGTGTTCGACACCGTCTCCCTCAGCGCCGCGCAGTGGGCCGTCTGCCTCGCCACCGCCTCCACCGTGCTCCTGACCGAACACGCCTGGCGCGCCGCGCGCACACGGCTCGGCCACACCCCGGACTCGGGCGCCGCGAACTGACCGGCCTCGAGACCTGCTGGTGCCCGTGCAGTCGCCGATTTCCGCCCGTGCCCGGTGTGCGGGCTCGCGGCCCTCTGTGAGGAAGGCGAGAAGCTTCACGCAGACACGCCGCGCCGCCGCGGCGGACAGGCCGTCTTGCTGGTGCCAGGCATGACGTGCGGGCGCGTCCCCGGCTGAGCGCCGCACCACCAGCGCCCCGCCGGGCACGGGGGCCTGTGGAGATCGCCGTCATGCAGGCGCGGGTGCTGGCCGAGGCCCCGCCACGGGTGTGGATCGCGGTCAGCGGAACGCTCGCCGCCCCAGCCCGGCACAGGCTGCACCAGACACTACGTGCCTGCGCCGATCAGGGCTTCAGCGAACTCTTCCTCGATCTGCGCCGGCTCCGTTACGCGGACGTCCACGAGGCCCGGCGGGGCCTCACCATGTTCGCGCTCGGCTCGGGCGTGCGCTGCCATCCCGTCGGCGCTCCCGCCGAGTTCCGCGACCACCTCGCCGACGACCCACGCATCACCCTGCACTCCGCTCTGGAATCCGCCTGGCGGGACTGGGAGTGAGAAGGCGGACTCCGGCGATTCAGCGCCGTCACTCCGCGGGGATCTCGGACCGAGTCCTGAACAGGACACCGCTGCTGTAAACCGACGCCGGTGAAGGACGACGGGGCAGGCATCCAGGAGCTCGGCACCCTCAGGGAAGCGCGCTGCTGAACAGCGCCAGTTACCAGTTGCGTTCGGGTGCCGACAGGGCCGTTCGGGCATGATGAGGAGGTGCCAACGGCACTTCTTCGTTTTCGGGAGGGAGCAGGGATGGCGGACAGTCCGGCACAGGGGCGCATGGGTGTCCCGGGGGCGCCCCAGCTGCGGCTGGATGAGCTGCTGGAGGGTCTGCAGGCCCAGGTGGAGCAGGTCCGCGCGACCCGGGACCGGGTGCATACCCTGCTGGACGCGGTCCTGTCCATCGGC
>NZ_JAOCQE010000327.1 GCF_025290915.1 Streptomyces sp. 15-116A
CCAGGCGCGGCGCGCCGACGGCCTCCTCACCCGGATCGCCTCGCGCGCCGCCACGGCGACCGCCCTCGGTGACGGGCTCACGGCGCTGATCTCCGGTCTCACCGTGACGCTGGCGGCACTCGTCGGCGTCCAGGCGGTGGCCGCGGGCCGGCTGGACGGGGTGACGCTGGCCGTCGTCGTGCTCACTCCCCTGGCCGCCTTCGAGGCCGTGCTGGGCATGCCGCTCGCCGTGCAGTACCGGCAGCGGGTGCACAGGAGCGCCGAGCGCGTGCACGAGGTGCTGGACGCCCCCGTGCCGGTCCGGGAGCCGGAGATGCCCCGGCCTGCGCCCGCCGTGCCGTTCCCGGTCACGGTGAGGGGACTGTCCGCCCGCCACGCCGGGCAGCAACGGGACGCGCTGGCCGGGCTGGACCTGACCCTGGAACAGGGGCGCAGGATCGCCGTAGTGGGGCCGTCCGGCTCCGGCAAGACCACCCTCGCGCAGGTGCTGCTGCGGTTCCTGGACCCGAGCGCGGGCTCGTACACGCTGGCCGGTGCGGACGCCTGCGCCCTGGACGGCGACGACGTACGACGGCTGGTCGGCCTGTGCGCGCAGGACGCGCACCTCTTCGACAGCTCCGTGCGCGAGAACCTGCTGCTCGCCAAGCGGGACGCCACCGAGGACGAACTGCGCGACGCGCTCGCCCGGGCCCGGCTGCTGGACTGGGCCGACCGGTTGCCCGACGGTCTCGACACCCTCGTCGGCGAGCACGGGGCGCGGCTGTCCGGCGGTCAGCGGCAACGGCTGGCGCTGGCCCGGGCGCTGCTCGCGGACTTCCCGGTGCTCGTGCTCGACGAGCCGGCGGAGCATCTCGACCTGCCCACCGCCGACTCCCTCACCGCCGATCTGCTGGCCGCGACCGAGGGCCGCACGACGCTGCTCATCACCCACCGGCTGGCCGGCCTCGAGGAGGTGGACGAGGTGATCGTGCTGGACGAGGGTCGGGTGGTGCAGCGCGGGCCGTACGCGGAACTCGCCGCTGTGGATGGTCCGTTGCGGGCGATGGTGAGCAGGGAGGCTGAGGCCGACGCGCTGGTGACCGCTCGTCAGCTGAGCGTCCAGGGCTGACGCGGCCTCAAGTCGCTCGGTCACACAGCCGAATCACTGGGCCATCCGGGGTGCGACGTCCCCCGGGCGTACGACCAGAACAGGACCGTACGGCAGGGCGGGGTCCAGGATCGCTCTCATGCGTCTCATCCGCCGCCGTCCGCTGCTCGTCACCGTACTGCTGTGCGCGCTCGCCGTGCTCGCCGCACGGCCCAGTGACGGCGACGGCGTACACGCCCCCGGCCATGGGTCCGGCACCGGTGTCAGCGCCCAGGTGGCGCGGCTGTACGAACAGGCGGCGGTCGCGACCCGCCAGTACGAGGCGGGACAGCGGGCAGCCGGGAAGCAGCGGGCCGAGGCGCAGCGGCTGGAGAAACTGCTCGACCGCGAGCGACGGGAGATCGCCGTCCTGCGCGAGGACCTCGGACGGCTCGCGCGGTCCCAGTACCGCGACGGCGGCGGCCTGCCGCTCACCGCGCACATGATCCTCGCCGACGACCCCGAGGAACTGATGCGGGGTCAGCGCGTCTTCTCCCAGGCGAACCTGGCGCTCGACAACGCGCTGGAGAAGAGCGCGCGGGCCGAGTCGCGGCTCGCCCGGGACGAGGCGAAGGCCGCGGCGGCGTGGAAGAAACTGGAGCAGCGCAACCAGCAGCTCGCCGATCTGAAACGCGGCATCGAGCAGAAGCTCGAAACGGCACGCTGGAAACTCCAGGGCCAAGCGGACGCCTCGGTCGCGGCCGGCTCCTGCCGCGGCGCCGTCCGCCTCGACCAGCCGCGGATGAACTTCGCCAACCCCTGGGTGGCGCCGGTCGAGACGTACGAGCTGTCCGCGTCCTACGGCAGCGGCGGCGCGCGGTGGGCGAACCGGCACACCGGGCAGGACTTCGCGGTGCCGATCGGCACGCCGGTGCGGGCGGTGGGCACCGGGAAGGTGGTGAAGGTGTCCTGTGGAGGGGCCTTCGGCATCGAGATCGTGGTCCAGCACGCGGGCGGCTATTACACCCAGTACGCCCACCTGGCCTCCGTCGCCGTCGACCAGGGCGAGCACGTCACGCCCGGGCAGTGGATCGGGCAGTCCGGGACCAGCGGCAACTCCACCGGGCCGCACCTCCACTTCGAGGTGCGGGTCACCCCGGAGATGGGCTCGGCGGTGAATCCGGTGTCCTGGCTCGCGCAGCGCGGGGTGCCGCTCTGAGCGGCCGGTGCGGCTACGGGTGTTCGGCCTGCAGCTGCGGCTACCGGTGTTCGGCCAGCAACTGCTCGATCACCACGGCCACACCGTCGTCGTTGTTGGCGACCGTGCGGCCCGAGGCGGCGGCGATGACGTCCGGGTGGGCGTTGCCCATGGCGTAGGAGCGGCCCGCCCAGGTCAGCATCTCGACGTCGTTGGGCATGTCCCCGAAGGCCACGACCTCCTCGTGCGAGATGCCGCGCTCGGCGCAGCACAGGGCGAGGGTGCTGGCCTTGGACACGTCCGGGCCGCTGATCTCCAGCAGGGCGCTGGGGCTGGACCGGGTGACATTGGCCCGGTCACCGATGGCGATCCGGGCCAGGGTGAGGAAGGCGTCGGGATCCAGCGTGGGGTGGTAGGCGAGGATCTTGAGCACCGGCTCGCCGGCGGTGTGGGAGTCCGGCGCGAGCAGGTCCTCGGCGGGGGCGAGGCTGTCCGGGACCTCCATGTGCAGCTTCGGATAGTCCGGTTCCTGGTTGAAGCCGTACGTCTGCTCCACGGCGTACACCGTGCCGGGCGCGGCCTCGCGCAGCAGCCGTACGGCGTCCAGGGCGTTCTCGCGGGCGAGCTCCCGCACCTTCACGAAGCGGTGTTCACCGGGGCCGCCGTGCAGGTCGACCACGGCGGCGCCGTTGCCGCAGATGGCCAGCCCGTGGCCGTGGACGTGGTCGCTGACGACGTCCATCCAGCGGGCGGGGCGGCCGGTGACGAAGAAGACCTCGATGCCCGCCTCCTCGGCGGCGGCCAGCGCGGCGACGGTGCGCGGGGAGACCGACTTGTCGTCGCGCAGCAGTGTGCCGTCGAGGTCGGTGGCAATGAGCCGCGGTGGGGTGGTGGCGGCCGGGGTCACGGGCTGGCGCGTCGCTGAGGTCACCCGGCCATTGTCCCGCATATGCCCGCACGGCCGTGCGGGACTCCGCACATCTGAGTGGTTACGCCTGTCACGAGCGGAACCCGTCCGTCACCAGCGGAACCGGCCCGTCAGCAGCGGAAGCAGCGGGCCCCCCGTCACCCGCGTCTCATCGGAGCTGCGCCGGCGCCTCCATCGCGATCCGCTCGAAGACCTTCTGGTTCGCGGCGAAGTCCGAGTCCGGGATGGGCCAGTGGATCACGATCTCGGTGATGCCCAGCTCGGCGTGGCGGCCGGCGAAGTCGACGAACGCGTTCAAGGACTCCAGCGGACGCCCCCGGTCCGGGGTGAACCCGGTGAGCAGGATCTTGTCCAGCTCGGCGGCGTCCCGGCCGATCTCGGCGCAGGCGTCGGCGAGCCGCTCCGCCTGTCCGCGAATGGCCTGGACCGACTGCTCGGGAGTTCCGTTCTCGTACAGCTTGGGGTCGCCCGTGGTCACCCACGCCTGGCCGTGACGGGCCGCGAGCCGCAGCCCGCGCGGTCCGGTGGCGGCCACGGCGAACGGCAGCCGGGGCCGCTGCACACAGCCGGGGATGTTGCGCGCCTCGTGCGCCGAGTAGTGGTCGCCCTCGTACGACACCGCGTCCTCGGTGAGCAGCCGGTCGAGCAGCGCGACGAACTCGGCGAAGCGGTCGGCCCGCTCACGAGGGGTCCACGGCTCCTGGCCGAGCGCGGTGGCGTCGAAGCCGGTGCCGCCCGCCCCTATGCCGAGCGTGACGCGTCCGCCGGAGATGTCGTCGAGGGAGATGAGCTCCTTGGCGAGGGTCACCGGGTGCCGGAAGTTCGGCGAGGTCACGAGCGTGCCGAGCCGCATCCGCTCCGTCACGCCCGCCGCGGCGGTCAGGGTGGGGACGGCGCCGAACCACGGGCCGTCCCGGAAGGTGCGCCACGACAGGTGGTCGTAGGTGTATCCGGCGTGGAAGCCGAGCTCCTCGGCTCGCACCCAGGCCGAGCGGCTGCCCTCGTGCCAGCGGCGGTAGGGGAGGATCACGGTGCTCAGGCGCAGACTCATGGCACCGAGCCTATGCGCCGTCCCGTGTTTCACGTGAAACGATCGCCCGCTCCCGGGACGGTCACCGCACGCGGGCGCTCAGCCACGGAGTCAGGACGATCATCGGGATGAACTCCTTGTGGGTCCGGTCCCCGGGCAGCGGCACGACGAGGAAGTAGCCGGGCGGGAAGCGCCGCGCCCTGACGTATGCCAGACCGTCGAAGAGGGAGCGGAGGAAGGCCGGCACGTCGTCGCGGGGAACGTCGGGGCACTCGACGCCCTCGACATCGATCAGCGCGTCGTCCTCGGGGTAGAGCCGCACGCTCACCCGGGGCAGGCCGCCGAACTCGACATAGGCCTCGTGGGGGAGGGAGCCGTCCGGGTCGGTGGTGACGCCGACGCCCGCCGCTGTGCGGCGCGAGGTCTGATCGGCGCCGATGTCGTGGGTGACCTCGATCTCGCGTTCGTAGGTCTCGGCGAGTTGCCTCAGAGCGGTCACGGCGGACTCTGTGGTCGGCAGGCGGTCCATACCGCTGATCATGCCCGCGCCGACAGGTTTACGGAAACCGCAGCTCGTGTCAGTGGCTTTCGGGAAACCGCAGATACCCGGGCGGCACCACGTCGGTGAGCCACACACCATTGGCGCTGACATGGAACACATGGCCGTCGCGGTGCATGGTGCCCGAGTCCACCGACAGCACGACGGGGCGGCCCCGGCGGGCGCCGACCCGGGTGGCCGTCTCGCGGTCGGCGGACAGATGCACGGCATGACGGTTCATCGGGCGCAGGCCCTCCGTCCGGATCGCCTCCAGGTGGGCGGCGACGGTGCCGTGATAGAGGTACGGCGGCGGGGTGGCCGGCGGCAGCCCGAGGTCGACTTCGACGCTGTGGCCCTGGCTGGCGCGGATCCGGCTGCCCTCGATCGCGAAGCGCCGTTTGTCGTTGGTGGCGACCACATGGTCCAGCTCCTGGCGGGTGAACCGGAAGCCGTGCGCGGCCGCCGCGGCGATCAGCGTGTCGATCTCCACCCAGCCGCCCTCGTCGAGGGACAGCCCGATCCGCTCTGGCTGGTGGCGCAGGTGCTTGGCGATGTACTTGGACACCTTCACGGTGCGTCTCTCGTCCATCTCGTCCGTCTCGTCCATCCACTCAGCCTGCCGGGAGAGACGCGTTTCACGCGATCGATTTTGCTTCTGAGGTTTGGTCCACAGCCAAGTGGAGTTATCCACAGGCTACTTGGGGCCGACTGTGGACAAGAGGCCGCTCACACCGGCGACTTCACCCGCGCGATCCTGCGCAGCGCCCCCGGCATCCACCGCGACAGCGCGTACGCCACCCGCGCCTCGGGCGTCACCGGAACGACCGCCGCGTCGCGCACCACCCCCCGCAGGATCGCGGCGGCGACCTTCTCCGGGGGATAGTTGCGCAGCCCGTACAGGCGGGCCGCCCGCTTCTGCAGCCGCCGCTCCTCCTCGGCGTCGACGCCCGCGAACCGCGCGGTGGAGGTGATGGCGGTGTTGACGAAGCCGGGGCAGATCGCCGTCACGCCGATGCCCTGCCCGGCGAGTTCCGCGCGCAGGCATTCGCTGAGCATCAGCACCGCCGCCTTGGACGTGCTGTAGGCGGGCAGCGCCCTGGTCGGCTGGTAGGCCGCTGCCGACGCCACGTTGACGATGTGACCGCCCTGCCCGCGTTCTGCCATCCGCCGGCCGAAGAGGCGGCAGCCGTGGATCACCCCCCACAGGTTGACGTCGAGGACCTGCTTCCAGTCCTCCGGGGTGGTGTCGAAGAAGGAGCCGCCGAGTCCGATGCCGGCGTTGTTCACCAGGACGTCCACCACGCCGTACTCCGTGGTGACCCGCTCCGCGAGCTTCTCCATGGCCTGCTCGTCGGACACGTCCGCCGGCTCCGCCCAGGCCGCGGGCGCACCGGCGCGGCGGGCTTCCTGCGCGGTGCGGGCGGCGGACTCCGGGTCCCGGTCGACGGCCACCACGC
>NZ_JAOCQE010000328.1 GCF_025290915.1 Streptomyces sp. 15-116A
CGGGCGCGGACGTCGCCGGCGGGCTGTGCGTACGGCGGGAGCTGCCGTCGGGGCGCGAGGTGCCGTGGGAGCCGGACCTGTACGCGGCGCCCGCCGTCGTCGACCGCCCGGAGCAGCGCCAGCGCCTCGTCCACGACACCCTGTGCGTCAACAAGCTGTACTCCACGGCCTTCCTGCGCGAGCACCGCGTCCGCTTCCCCGAGGGCCGCTTCCCCTACGAGGACTTCGTCTTCACCGCCCGCCTGTGGGCGGCCGGCCCGCGCGTGGCGCTCGTCCCCGACCGGGTCTACGTCTGGCACGTACGCCGCTCGGCGCGCCGCCTGTCGATCTCGCTGGACCGCGCCGACATCGACAACTGGCGGGCCCGCACGCACGCGTGCCGCACGGCGTACGACATCCTGCTGACCGCCGGGCACAAACGGCTGGCCCGCGAGGCACGGGCCAAGTTCCTCGACCACGAGCTGCGCATGTACGTACGCGAGCTGCCGCTGCACGAGGAGGACTACCGGCGGGAGTGGTGGACGCACACGCGGTCCGTCCTCGCCGAGTACGACGCGGCCGACTGGGCCCGGGACCCGGTCGCGCCGGGGCGGCTGATCGGGCGGGTGGTGCTGCTGTCCCCCGAGCCGCGCGATCTGCCCCGGCTGGCGGAGCTGGCCGCCCGCCCGGCCCGCCTGTGCCCGCCGTACGCGCGTGCGGCGGACGGCTCGCCCTGCTGGTCGGAGGATCTGCCGGGGGTCGGTCTCGAAGGGCTGCTGATCCGCCCCGTGCGGCTGCTGCCGCTCGCCGTCGACGCGGAGCTGCGGCCACGCGCGCGGGGCGCCCGGATGCGGCTGCGTCTGCACGAGCTGTACGGGAGGGTGGCGCGGGCGGACCCGGAGAGCGTGGAGGTGGAGTGGCGGCACCGGGAGGGGGGCGGCGCGGTCGTATGCCGTACGGTGCCGCTGCGGGCGTCGTCCCGGGGCACGTGGGTCGCGGAGACGGCCGTACGCCCGGCCCGGCTGGCCCGCCTCGGCACCGGCACCTGGGATCTGCAGCTGCGAGTGCGCTTCCGCGACGGCACGTCCCGCGCCACCACGGCCCACGCCCTCACCGGCCCCGGCCTGCTACGCCGGGGCGCGGTACCGAGCCTCCGGCACGGCCTGGTCCTCCTCCACCCCTACGCCACCACCTCGGGCTCCCTCGCCCTGCGCGTGGCCCCGGGCCCGACCGGAGCCGTCTCGGTACTGCGCGCCAGGCTGCGGCGCCTGCTTCACTGAGAGGGCTCGCCCGAGAGGGCCTGCCCGACCGCACACGCACCACGCACACGCACCAGCACGGGCCAACGACGAGGGGACGGCCGCACATGACCTGGTTGATCACCGGCGGCGCCGGCTATATCGGGGCGCACGTCGTACGGGCGATGACCGAGGCGGGGGAACAGGCGGTGGTGTACGACGACCTGTCCACCGGCATCGCCGACCGCGTGCCGGACGGTGTACCGCTGGTGGTGGGCTCGACCCTGGACGGCGAGCGCGTGGCACGCGCCCTCGCGGACCACGAGGTGACCGGCGTGATCCATCTGGCGGCGAAGAAGCAGGTCGCCGAGTCGGTGGCCCAGCCCCTGCCCTACTACCGCGAGAACGTCGAGGGCCTGCGCGTCCTGCTGGACGCGGTGACCACGGCCGGGGTCCCGTCCTTCGTCTTCTCCTCCTCCGCCGCGGTGTACGGCATGCCGGACGTGGACCTGGTGACGGAGGAGACCCCCTGCCTCCCCATGTCGCCGTACGGCGAGACGAAACTCGCCGGCGAGTGGCTGGTCCGCGCGACCGGGAAGGCGACCGGCCTGTCCACGGCCTGCCTGCGCTACTTCAACGTGGCCGGCGCGGCCCGCCCGGAGCTCGCCGACACCGGCGTCTTCAACCTCGTCCCCATGGTCTTCGAGAAGCTGACGGAACACGCGCCCCCGCGCATCTTCGGCGACGACTACCCGACCCCGGACGGCACCTGCGTCCGCGACTACATCCACGTCGTCGACGTCGCCGAGGCCCATGTCGCCGCGGCCCACGCCCTGCGCTCCTCCCCCGGCCGCTCCCTGACCCTCAACATCGGCCGGGGCGAGGGCGTCTCCGTCCGCGAGATGATCGACCACATCGCCACCGTCACCGGCCACCACCTCCCGCCCACGATCACCCCCCGCCGCCCCGGCGACCCGCCCCGAGTCGTCGCCTCCGCCGACCGCGCGGCCACAGAACTCGCCTGGAAGGCCAAGCACGACCTCCACGACATGATCACGTCCGCCTGGCACGGCTGGCTCCGCCTCCACCCGGAGGCGGGCCGCGACTAGCCTGCACCGATGACCTCACCGACGCCCACCGCACGCGCCGTGGGCGCCGTCGTCGGCTCCGCCGTCGGCGACGCCCTGGGTGCCCCCTTCGAGTTCGGTCCCGAGGGAGCCTTCTCGGCCCGTTTCCCGGAAGCCGGGTGGGGCGGCGAGATGTGCGGGGGCGGCGGCTGGGACCCGGGCGAGGCGACCGACGACACGCAGATGGCCGTGCTGATCGCCGAGTCCCTGCTGGAGTGCGGCGGACTGGACCTCCCAGATGTGTTCCGCCGCTTCCAGCGCTGGGCCGCCGCGGGCCCGAAGGACATCGGCCTCCAGACGGAAGCGGTGCTGAGCAGCGGTGATCCATGGGATCTGGCCGCCGCGCTGCACTTCCAGAGCAACCAACGGGCGGCTGGGAACGGAGCGTTGATGCGGGCCGCACCGTCCGCCGTGTACTTCGCGCTCGGTGGCCGCGAGACCACCATGGACGCAGCCCGCAGGCTGGCCGCACTGACCCACGGCGACCGGGCGGCTTGGGAGGGGACCGCGGTCTTTCACGAACTGGTGCGTGTGGCCCTGGCCGGCGACGACCCGCTCACCGCTGTGGAGGCCACGCTGCGAGCCGTCCACCCCGACCATCGCGAGCGCTACGCCACCGTGCTCGCCCCCGACTGGCATCCGGATCTGGCCACGGAGTTCAACGGCGCCGTCTGGCCCTGCCTGGGCTCCGCCGCCTGGGCACTGCGCACGACCGACGGATTCGAGGCGGCGATACGCGCCGCGATCGACCTGGGCGGCGACACGGACACCGTGGCCGCCGTCACGGGCGGGCTGGCCGGTGCCGTGTACGGCATCGGCTCCGTCCCGGACCGCTGGGCCGAGCCGCTGCACGTACCGCTGCCCGGTTTCACCGACCGCGTGCTGCGCACACCGGACCTGGTGGAACTGGCCGGGAGACTGACCGCCGGGACGGACGGCTCCCGCCTCACAACGCCTTGAGCGCCGCCGTCGTCGAGCGGGCCAGGGCCGCCAGGTAGCCCTTGGGCAGTTTCGGGGTGCGGATGACCACCGAGCGCCAGTAGAGAGGCCCCGAGATCAGGTCGAGGGCCAGGGTGTGGTCGAGGTCGGGGCGGAGGTCGCCGCGGGTGGTCGCCGCGGTGATGATGCCCCGGGCGACCGAGTCCTGGCCCTCGCGCAGGGCCTTCTGGAGGGCCTCGGCGATGTCGGGGTTGCGGGCGGCCTCGGCCTGGAGGTCGGGGATGATCTGCGAGGCCAGCGGGTGGCGCAGGGCGCGGGACGTGACCTCGTAGAGCAGGCGCAGGTCGCCCTCCAGGGAGCCGGTGTCCGGCGCGGGCAGGCCCTGGACGGCGAGGGCGGAGACCAGGTCGAGGACCAGGTGCAGCTTGGAGCGCCAGCGGCGGTAGACCGCGGTCTTGCCGACGCCCGCGCGTCGCGCGATCCCCTCGATGGACATGCGCGCGTAGCCGACGGCCGCGAGCTCCTCGAAGACGGCCGCCCGGATCGCCTCCGTCACGTCCTCACGCAGGACCGCCGCCCCCGCGGGGGCCCGGCGGCGCGGGCGGGGGCGCGGCTGCGGCTCGTCGGCGTTGGTCGTCATGCGAGCCAAGCATAGGGGGCGGGGTCGTTACGACGAGACGGTTGCGTTCCGACGTCGAACCGGCCTACGCTCGCGTTGCGACGATACGGTCCCGTCCCGACGTAGCGTCGCTCGCCAGCCCTCGCCAGCCCCTCCCTAGCGAAAGCAGCGGATGTGAGTCAGGTCCTCCACACACCGCCTCCCGCACCGGCCGCCACCCCGTCCCCGGCAGCCGCCGAGCACGACCTCGCCGCGCTCGCCGCCCGCCACGGGCTCACCGTCAGCGGCGCCCGGCCCTCACTGTCCGGCTATGTCCGCCAGCTGTGGGCGCGCCGGCACTTCATCACCGCGTTCGCCACCGCCAAGCTCACCGCCCAGTACAGCCAGGCGAAGCTCGGCCAGGTCTGGCAGGTGATGACCCCGCTGCTGAACGCGGCGGTCTACTACTTCATCTTCGGTGTGCTGATGCAGACCCGGAACGGCGTCCCGGACTACGTCCCGTTCCTGGTCACCGGCGTGTTCGTGTGGACCTTCACGCAGAGCTCGCTGCTGGCCGGCACCCGCGCGATCTCCGGCAACCTCGGCCTGGTCCGCGCCCTGCACTTCCCGCGGGCCGCGCTGCCGGTGTCGTTCTGCCTCCAGCAGCTCCAGCAGCTGCTGTTCTCGATGGCGGCACTGGCGGTGATCCTGCTGGTCTTCGGCGTCCCGGTCGCCGCCTCCTGGCTGCTGGCGATCCCGGCGCTGGTGCTGCAGTTCACCTTCAACGCGGGCGTGTCCATGATCCTCGCCCGGATCGGCGCCGCGACCCCCGACATCGCCCAGCTGATGCCGTTCGTGCTGCGCACCTGGATGTACGCGTCCGGCGTGATGTTCAGCATCGACCACATCATCGCCAAGCACGGCAGCGATCTGCCGTCCTGGGTCGGCCCCGTCCTCCAGGCCAACCCCGCCGCCGTCTACATCGACCTGATGCGCTTCGCCCTGATCGACAGCTTCCAGGCGCATCAGCTCCCCGACCACGTCTGGCTGATCGCGACCGGCTGGGCGCTGCTCGCGGGCGTCGGCGGCTTCATCTACTTCTGGAAGGCTGAGGAGACCTACGGCCGTGGCTGAGCACACGCACGAGAAGAGCGGCGAGAAGATCCCCACCGTCATCGCCGACGGCGTCGACATCGTGTACCGGGTCAACGGCACCGGCGCCGGACGCGGCTCCGCCACCGCCGCCCTCAACCGCATCCTGCGCCGCAAGCAGACCGAGAAGGCGTCCGGCGTCCGCACGGTGCACGCCGTGCGCAACGTGTCCTTCGTGGCGTACCGGGGCGAGGCCATCGGCCTGATCGGCACCAACGGCTCGGGCAAGTCCACGCTGCTCAAGGCCGTCGCCGGTCTGCTCCCGGTGGAGAACGGCCGCATCTACACCGACGGCCAGCCCTCCCTGCTCGGCGTCAACGCCGCCCTGATGAACGACCTCACCGGCGAGCGCAACGTCCACCTCGGCGGGCTCGCCATGGGCATGTCCCGCGAGCAGGTCCGCGAGCGCTACGACGAGATCGTCGACTTCTCCGGGATCAACGAGAAGGGCGACTTCATCACCCTGCCGATGCGCACGTACTCCTCGGGCATGGCGGCCCGGCTGCGGTTCTCCATCGCCGCCGCCAAGGACCACGACGTGCTGCTCATCGACGAGGCGCTGGCCACCGGCGACCGCTCCTTCCAGAAGCGCTCCGAGGCCCGCATCCGCGAACTGCGCAAGCGCGCCGGGACGGTGTTCCTGGTCAGCCACAACAACAAGTCCATCCGGACGACGTGCGATCGGGTGCTGTGGCTGGAGCGAGGGGAGCTGCGGATGGACGGGCCTACGGAGGAGGTGCTCGAGGAGTACGAGGCGTTCACCGGGGGTGGAACCAAGAAGGCCGTCAAGGCCGCGGTGTCGCCGTAGGGGTGCGGCGTCGTGGCGGCTGCGGACCGCGGTGGGCTGGTCGCGCAGTTCCCCGCGCCCCTGGCGGGGTTGCAGTGCCCGTTCGTCGTATTGGTGCCACTATGACCGGAAGAGGGATGTCCGGAGTGTGGCGGCGAGACGAAGGAGCCCCCGATGCCCGAGCTCAGCGTCATCGTCCACGGGCCGAACATCCAGGACCACCTCACCGGTCTCCTCGACTCCCTCGCCGCCCAGCCCCTGCCCGGCACCGAGATCGTCGTCGCCGCGGTCGGCGACTGGGCCCGGGAGACCGCCGAACGGCACGCCCCCGACCTGCGTGTGCTGCCGCTGCCCGACGGCACCTCCGACGCGGCGGCCCGCGC
>NZ_JAOCQE010000329.1 GCF_025290915.1 Streptomyces sp. 15-116A
CCCCGAGGCGACGGCCGAGGCGCGCGCCTTCCTCGCCGACTGGTCCGCCGGCCGCCTGCCGGACGCCGCCGCCCGCACGACCCGCCCCGACCAGGCCCGGCAGGTGCTCGGCAGTTTCACCGCCGGGCTCGACATCGAACGCCCGGAACTCACCGCCGAAGCGCCGAAGGAGACCGGCGACGGCACCGTCACCGTCCCCTTCACCGCCCGCATGCCGGTCACCGGCCTCGGCACCTGGACGTACACCTCCGCGCTGCCGCTGCGCGAGCAGAAGGACGGCGCCTGGAAGGTGGACTGGAAGCTGTCGCTGGTGCACCCGAGGCTGAGCGACACGAAGAAGTTCCGCCTGGAGCGCGAGGAGAGCAAGCCCGTCGAGGCGACCGACCGCGACGGCGAGACCCTCTCCGGCGAGAACCACCCCTCCCTCGGCCCCGTCCTCGCCCAGCTGGCCGCACCGGGCGGACCCCGCGGCGCGGTCCTGCTCGTCGACCGCGCCACCGGGAAGGCCGAGCGCACCGAGGCCGCCTTCGGCAGGAAGCCCGCCGCCGGGGCCGACGGCCCCGTGCGCACCACCCTGGACCCGGCCTGGCAGTCCGCCGCCGAGCGCGCCCTCGCCGAGGCGGGCGGCAAGAACGGTGCCCTGGTCGCCCTGCGCATCGACGACGGTGAGATCCTCGCCGTGGCCAACGCGCCCGCCTCCGGCTTCAACCGCGCCGTCTCCGGCACCTACGCCCCCGGCTCCACCTGGAAGATCGTCACCAGCAGCGCGCTGCTGCTGAAGGGCGCGGTCGCCCCGGACGACGTCGTGGACTGCACCAAGCACCTCACCGTCGGCAAGAAGTGGCAGAACGTCGACAGCTCCGAACACCCCGGCGCCACCTTCGAGAAGGACTTCACGGAGTCCTGCAACACCGCCTTCATCAGCCTGCGCGGCAAGCTGGGCGACGGCGAGCTCGGGGACGTGGCGAGGAAGTACTTCGGGATCGGCCAGTCCTGGCACGTGGGCGTCCCGTCCTACGACGGTTCCGTCCCGAAGCCGCGCGACGCCACGGAGAAGGCGGCGTCGATGATCGGGCAGGGCCGCGTCCAGGCCAACCCGCTGATCATGGCGTCGGTCATCGCGACGGCCGTGTCCGGTACCTTCCACCAGCCCGCGCTGGTCGCCGGCACCGAGGACACGACCGCCACGACCCCGCTCCCGCGCAAGGTGGTGAGCCAGCTCCGCGCCCTGCTGCGCGCGACCGTCACCGACGGCACCGCGGACGTCCTGGCGGACCTGCCCGGCGAGATCGGCGCCAAGACCGGCACGGCGGAGGTCTCCGCCGCTCAGGACAACAACGGCTGGATGGTCGCCCACCGCGGCAATGTGGCCGTGGCCTGTGTGATCGAGGAGGGCGGCACCGGAAGCGGCTCGGCGGGCCCGGTGCTGCACAGCCTGCTGTCGTCCGTCCCCGAGGAGGCCGCCTGAGCCCGGGTGGCCGGAAAGCACCGCTCCGGCCACCCGGTCCGCATGACTACGACCTCTTCCACCAGGCCGCGCTCGCGTCCCGCAGGGTGTTCGTGCCGCAGTGCACCTCACCCATGCCGAGGTGGTACGTGTACCAGTCGTCGAGGTACGACACCTTCAGCCCCGTCCGCCGGTACGCGGCGCTCACCGCCTCGGTGAAGATGTCCTTGCCGCCGATCACCGGACCCCACTGACGGGGCGCCAGATACCGGTCCGGACCCAGCAGCACGCCGTTCACCGCACCCGGCACATACGCGCTGGTCATCACCGTCCCGGCAGCCCCGGCGGCATCCTCCCCGGCCATCCACTTCTGCTGGCCGCGCTCCCGGAGCGTGTCGACCAGCGGGGCCTTGCCGCCCATCCGGGTCAGCCGCGGCACGGGCACCTCGTCCCCGCTCGCGTCCGTCGCCTCGCCGTCCCGCGTGTAGAGGGCGGGCACCCGGACGACCTCGGCGTCGGTGACCCCCGTCTCCCGCTCGAGGATCTCCAGGTTGGCGGCGATCCGGCGGGCCGCCATCTCGTTGTCGGCGACCAGATACCGGGAGGCGAGCGCCTTGTCGATGGTCTCCTTGGGCGTCGGCTGACCGGCGATCCCCGGCACCGAGAACATCTTCGTCCTGCCGTGCCCGGCCCGCTGCGCGTCCCGCAGCAGCTTCAGTCCCGCCTCCGGGTCGGCGATGCCGATGCGCCAGCCGCGCGGGGTGTCGGCGGGCAGGAACTGCACGAACTCGTCGACGTGCCCGACGCTCAGCCAGGAGGTGTCCAGCAGCAGCGGATCCTGCAGACCCTGCGCCTTCAGCAGCGTCCGCACGGCCTTCGAGGGCTTCTCGCCGCTGTCCTTGCGCCAGCCCTGGATGATCCGGCCGGCCGGGTACGAGCGGCCCGCGTGCGCGTAGGGCGGGATCGTCTCCAGGTTGCCCATGGAGTTCAGCGTCCAGTCCTCCGGCTCCGACCGGTCGAAGGCCTGCACCACGCCGACGTTCTTGCCGCGCACCTTCTCGAACAGCTCACGGCCCGCCTCGCGGTCCCGCTGGTCCGAGCGCAGCATCACCCGCATGGTCTGCGGGCGGCCGTCCGGCCCGGTCATGCTGACGTACGCCGGCTCCACGAAGTCCTGCGCCCAGGGGTCGCCGTACTTCTCGAAGGTGATCAGCGGCTTGGTGATCCCGGCCTTCTTCACCTCCGCGGCCAGGTCCTTGACGAACTTCTGCTGCAGCCGCTCCCACTGGCCCTTGCCGGGCACCTTGGTGACCATGAGCTGCTGGGCCTTCTGGAGATGATGGTGGGTCAGCAGCGGCGCGACGCGCAGCGTCACCTCGTCGGAGGTCGTACGGCTCCCGGCCGTCACGGTCAGGCGCACCACCGCCCGCCCGTCCCACTTCTTCGTGTCACGGACGACATCGGTGGCCTCGACTCCGAACTGCACGCCCGCGCGCAGTTCCTTCGGCGTCAGCCGGGTCCGCGAGGTGACCGGCACCCAGGCGCCGTCCCGCTCGAGGAAGAGACGGGTGTACTTGGCACCGGTGGTGATCTTCAGGCTGCCCTGGGCGGTCTTCGGCACCTTCGCCATCGGCACCGAGTGGATTCTCGCCAGGTCGGCGGCGTCCGCGCTGCCGTTGACCTTGGTGTCGGCGGCGTCGTTGCAGGCGGCGAGCTTGGCGTCGGACAGCGGCTTGCCGCCGGGCCCCTTGACCGGGCAGCGCTTGGTGTCGTCGTCGATGTTCGGCAGCATCACCGCGCCACGGCCGGTGGACCAGGCGTCCTCACCGGCCGAGTCCGTGCCGCCGGTGACATCGACCCGGCCGTCCCGGTTTACGTCGGCCCGCAGATCGGCCGAGGCCGTGCCGGTCGCGGCGTGGGCGGGGGACAGCGGTGTCACGCATACGGATCCCGCCGCGACGAGAGCGACGATCACCGGTCCTGCGGGGTTCCTGCGTATACCCGTACGAGTCCGCACGGCGCATCCCTCCTCAGGTGGGGGGTGGTTGTGTCGCCGTGCAAGAGGAGGAAGAAGGGCGGCACGTTCCCGGTGAGGCGCGGGTCATACGGCCGACGGGCATACGGAGCTGACGGGGCGTCGGCTGTCAGGGGGCCCGGTCCCCGACAGCATCCGCCCCGCCGCTCGTCGTCCTCGAAACTCAGCCCTGCTTCGGGCCCGCCTGCTGGACCACCTCGAACGACCACAGCGTCGCGTCCGTGGCCGCGGGCTTCGGACGGTCACCCTGCTCGCCGCCTCCGCCGCCGTGGGCCGCCTGACCCCGGCCGGACATCCAGCGCTGGAAGTCCTCCTCGGTCCGCCAGCGGGTGTAGACGAGGTAGGTGTCGGTGCCCTCGACGGGCCGCAGCAGCTCGAACCACTCGAATCCGTCCGAGCCCTCGACGGCCCCCGCCCGCGCGGCGAACCGCTTCTCCAGCGTCTCCCGCTGCTCCGGCGGGACAGTGAGTACGTTGATCTTGACGATGCTCATGCGGGCGATTGTTCCGCAGGGCGGCCGCGGGCGGCGCGGTCGAGGCGTTCCTGGAGCGTCGCGGCGAACTTCTCCGCGCGGGCGAGCAGTTCCGCTCGCCGCGCCATCGAGACCGAGTACGCCCAGCGCGGCAGGACCGTCGAGATCAGCCGAGGCAGACCACCAGCAGGCAGAGCCGGTCCGCAGAGGTCGGGTCGGTGGTGGGGTCCGTGGCGGGGGAGGACGGGGACGAGGGGGTGGACGGGGAGGACGCGGAGGATCCGGAGGAGGTGCCGGACTGGTCCGTACCGCCCTTCCCGCTGTTGCCGCCGGTGCCGCTCCGCCGGCTGCCGCTGTTGCCGGCCGTGGACCCGGCTGCGGTCGCCGCCTCCTCGCCGGACCGGGCGGCGGAGCCCGCGACGGACGCGGTCCTGTCGCTCACGGGGGCCGAGGGGGTGGACCGCGGCTGTGCGCCGACCGGTGTGCGGGACGTGGCGGCGTCCGCGGTGCGCGTGCCGGACGGCGTGGTGGGGGAGGCGGACGGCGCGGTGGCCGTCGAGCGCCGGTCGCTGTCGTCGGCGGACGGCGACTGCGGGGAGCGGTGCGTGCCGGACGGGGGCGTCGACGCCGTGCCGTCGTCGCCGTATGCGTCGGCGGGGCCCTTCGCGCCGCCCATGCCCGAGACGCCGGGTGCCGTCGCGGCCTGGGCGCGGTCGCCCGTGCCCCGCTCCATGGAGGCGACGGTCAGACCACCGCCGACGAGGGCGACGGCCGTGGCGACCAGGGCGCGCCGCTGGGTCTTCTTCCACCGGGCCAGCTGCCGCCGCCGCGCCGCCCGTCCGGTGGGCGCGGATATCGCGGGCGCGGCGTCGGGGTCGAGGTCGGGCGCGAGGTCGGGGGACGGGGCCTCTCCCGGGGCCGCGGACTCCCATGCCGCAGCAGCCGTCGTCGTAGCTGCCGCCTCAGGTCTCGTACCGGCCGTCGTATCAACCCTCGCACCAGCCGTCGCGTCAGCCGGTATCGCGGTGGCGAACGGGTCGGAGGACCTCGGGGCGGCTGCCGGGACCGCGGGCGCGATGTCAGGGGCGTAGGCACCGCAGCCCGGGCACACCAGGGCGCCGTTCAGATGTCTGCGGCAGGTGGAGCAGTAGTCCATCGGTGTCTTCCTGAGTCGGCGTGCCGACGCGGGGGCGAGGGGTCGCCGGCGGGACGCCACGGTAACGACAGCGATGCGCCACTGTGTGCAGTCCGTGTGCCACTCCTGCGCACATTCTCTGGATCTTGAACACCCCTCACGTTCGAGGGGTGCCGTCCGCGACGCCGGGAACTCCTGCTCGTCTACTCGTCGGAGTAGCCGATGGCACCCACGCTCCACGCGCTCACCTCGGCGATCGCCACCCGGTACATGCCACCGGTGTCGGGGATGCCGTAGCTCCCCTGGAGGATGCGGGCGACATGGAAGTGCAGGTGGGTGGGGCGGGCGCCGGGTTCGCCGGACACGGAGAAGGCGGTGGCGAAACGCCTCAGCGAGGCGGAGTCCCCCAGCACCTCCGCGACACGTTCTCTCCACATGGCCTCGGGGGCCAGACGTCCCGTGATGACGGCCCCGGGGACCACCACGGTGAGGGACATCTGACTGTTCTGCTCCGACTCCACCATCGCGGCGATGTTCACGAGCAGACCATCAGGGTGCGACATGCTGAGAGAGCGTAGCCGAGCCGGGCCCCGGCCGGGGGTCCGAACCACTGCCGGTAGGCCTCCTGGACTATTCCGGCCCCGTGGACGCGTTGTACCGCCACATGCCCAGTCCGGCGCAACGCGCCGCATATCAGGGGGAGATGACATCTATGTCCGTTCGCGCGCTCGTCGTGGATCCGTCCGTGCCCGCCACCGCCGTACGTCTCGCGGAGGTTCCCGACCCGGTGCCGGGGCCGGGGCAGGTCCTGGTGGACGTCACGCATGTCTCCTTGAACTACGGCGACCTCAACGACGCCCGCTCCGGCCGGGTCCCGGAGGGGGCGGTGCTGGGGTCGGACGCGGCCGGTGTGGTGGTGCGGGCGGCGGACGACGGGACCGGACCGGCGGTGGGGACGCGCGTGGTGGCCCTGACCTCGGGGGCGTTCGCCGAGCGGGTCGCCGTCGACGCGGACGCGCTCGCGGAGGTGCCGAAATCCCTGGACGCGGC
>NZ_JAOCQE010000033.1 GCF_025290915.1 Streptomyces sp. 15-116A
CGCCCCGCGCCATGGCGCGCCGCACCTCGTCCGGCAGCTCCGTACCGGCGAGCCCGCTGCTCGGGCGGCCGTCGCGCAGCGCCTCCAGCTCGGCCATGACCCGCTCGGGCGGGGTGGCGCGCACCCGCTCGAGTTCCTCCTCGACGGTGGGAGAGGGCCCGGACGGATGGGGACTGAGAAAGTCCGGTACGTATCCGCCGGCGTCCAGCGCCAGCGCCGAGAGCAGCGGCAGCCGCGCCCGGCGCAGCACCCGGCGGGCGCGGGCCACCCACGGATCGGTGCCGGACTCCGGGCGCAGGCCCCACGGCAGCAGGGTGGACGTGACCTCGTGCAGCGGTGAGACCGCGAAACGGGAGCGGGCCAACCCCGACGCGTCCACGGTGAGTTCAATCACGAGCGCCCCCCGGTCGTACACCCCACTCTTCGAACCTGCTCGAATCGTGGCACCAACGCTCGCCGTCACCAACCGCCCCGGCGCACCCTGATGCCCCGGTCGACGAAGCCGAGGGGGCGGACGTGCGCAGGACACGACGGGCACGACAGACCCGACAGACGCGGGGGACACAGACGGCGGTACGGAGACCCCGGTCCCGGGTGACCGTGGCGCTCGCCGCCGCCGGCGTCCTGCTGGTGTCGGGCACGTGCACCTCGGCGGCGCAGGACCGGCAGGACGGGGCGGCCGCGGCACCGGCCGGGGGGAGCGGGGGACTCTCCGGCGCCGCGGCCTGCCCCGGCCTGGAGGGCTTCACCTGCGCGACCCTGACCGTCCCGCTCGACCACCGGGGCCGTACACCGGGCCGGCTCGGCCTGAAGGTGGCGATGGCGGACAACGCGGAAGCCCCCAAGGGCGTCCTGCTGTTCCTCACCGGCGGCCCCGGACAGCCGGGTGTGCCGTTCGTGAAGCGGCTCAGCGAGAGGATGGCACCGGTCCTGAAGGACTACCGCCTGGTGATGATCGACCAGCGCGGCACCGGTGCCGGCGCTCTGCGATGCCCGCAGCTGCAGAAGGAGATGGGCTCCTCCGACCTCACGCCGCCCACCGAGCAGGCGGTGAAGGACTGCGCCGCCGCCATCGGCGAGCAGCGCCGCTTCTACGGCACCGGTGACACCGTCGCCGACCTGGAGCTGCTGCGCCGCGCCCTGGGCGTACGGAAGATGACGCTCGACGGCGTCTCCTACGGCACGTACACCGCCGCGCGGTACGCGCTCGCGCACCCGGGCCGGGTGGCGCGGCTGGTGCTGGACTCGGTCGTACCGCAGACGGGATACGACCCGATGGACCGCGCCGCCCTGCGCGCGGCACCGCGCGTGCTGCGGGAGGCGTGCGCGGCGATCGACTGCGCCACCGACCCCGCCGCGGACCTCGCCGAGGTGGTGGACACCTACGGCAACGGCGTCGACGTCATCGACGCGCTGACCACGTGGGGCTTCGTCGACCCGGACTACGCGGAGATGATCGACGCCCTGCACAAGGCGGCGAACGGCGACCCCGGCCATCTGCGCGGCCTGATCGCGGGCGCCCGGCAGGGCAACGCGGCGACCGCCGAGGAGCTGAGCCAGGGTCTGCACGCCTCGACGCTGTGCCTGGACGGCCGCTACCCCTGGGGCAGGTCGGACGCCCCGGTGGCCGGGCGGCGCGAGGCGCTGGAGAAGGCGGGCGCCGAGCTGACTCCCCGCGACCACGGCCCCTTCGACGCGGCCACCGCGACCGGCCTCGGCTCGATGCTCAGCTGCCTGCACTGGCCGCCGACCCCGGCGCCCCCGCTGCCCTCGCCGCACCGCCGGCTCCCCGGCGGTATCCCGGTCCTGCTGCTCGGCGGTGACCGTGATCTGTCGACGCCGGTGGAATGGCTGTACGACCAGAAGAGGCTGACACCGCGCGCCGAGGTCGTGGTGGTCGAGGGCGCCGCCCATTCGGTGCAGAGCAGGGCGGTGGGTGACGAGGGCCGGCAGGCGGTGTACGACTTCCTGCTGGAGCGCTGAGGGGGGTGCGCGGGTTGCACTCCCGCCGGGCGGTTACCGTCGGGGAGTGACCGAGCAGCCCGCCCCCGAACTCTTCACCTGGGAGTTCGCCGCCGACCCCTACCCCGCCTACGCCTGGCTCCGCGAGCACGCCCCCGTGCACCGGACCCGGCTGCCCAGCGGGGTGGAGGCCTGGCTGGTCACCCGGTACGCCGACGCCAAGCAGACCCTCGCCGACAACCGGCTGTCCAAGAACCCGGCGCATCACGACGAGCCCGCACACGCCAAGGGCAAGACCGGCATCCCGGGCGAGCGCAAGGCGGAGCTGATGACGCACCTGCTGAACATCGACCCGCCGGACCACACCCGGCTGCGGCGGCTGGTCAGCAAGGCGTTCACCCCGCGCCGGGTGGCCGAGTTCGCGCCGAGGGTGCAGGAGCTCACGGACACGCTCATCGACCGGTTCGCGGCGCACGGCTCGGCCGACCTCATCCACGAGTTCGCCTTCCCGCTGCCCATCTACGCCATCTGCGACCTGCTCGGCGTCCCCCGCGAGGACCAGGACGACTTCCGTGACTGGGCGGGCATGATGATCCGTCATCAGGGCGGCCCCCGGGGCGGTGTCGCGCGCTCGGTGAAGAAGATGCGCGGCTATCTCGCCGACCTCATCCACCGCAAGCGCGAGGCCCTGCCCGCCGAGCCCGCGCCCGGCGAGGACCTCATCTCCGGCCTCATCCGCGCCTCCGACCACGGTGAGCACCTCACCGAGAACGAGGCCGCCGCGATGGCGTTCATCCTGCTGTTCGCGGGTTTCGAGACCACCGTCAATCTCATCGGCAACGGCACCTACGCCCTGCTCACCCACCCCGAGCAGCGCGCCCGCCTCCAGCGGTCCCTGGCGGCCGGGGAGCGGGAGCTGCTGGCGACCGGGGTGGAGGAACTCCTGCGCTTCGACGGCCCGGTGGAGCTCGCCACCTGGCGGTTCGCCACCGAGCCGGTCACCATCGGCGGGCAGCGCATCGCGGCCGGCGACCCGGTCCTCGTCGTCCTGGCCGCCGCCGACCGGGACCCGGAGCGCTTCACCGACCCCGATGTGCTCGACCTCGGCCGGCGCGACAACCAGCATCTGGGATACGGCCACGGCATCCACTACTGCCTGGGCGCGCCCCTCGCACGCCTGGAGGGCCAGACCGCCCTCGCCACGCTGCTGACCCGGCTGCCGGACCTGCGCCTGGCCGTGGACCCGGCCGAACTGCGCTGGCGCGGCGGGCTCATCATGCGCGGACTGCGCACGCTGCCCGTGGAATTCACCCCGCCGGGTCCCTGACCGGCGAGAGCGCCGCCCGTCCTGCCCCGAGCGCAACCAGCGCAAACATGACACGCGTTCACTTCTGTGATCTTCACGTGATCTACGCGGCATGAACTTGTGACAAGTGATCGTCTGCCGATACGTTCACCCATCAACGCGGTGTCTCATACTCGTTCGCCGCGCCGGTCACTGCTGTCGTGTGAAAGGTCTCCGCATGCTTTCCGGGAACGGTCGGCACCGTCGCCCCCGCCAGGCTCCGGCTCTCCTCGTCGCGGCCGGAGTCACCGGCTCCGCCATCGCGATCCCCCTCCTCGGGGCAGGCAGCGCCAGTGCGGCCGACGGGGCGACCTGGGACCGGGTCGCGGAGTGCGAGTCCGGCGGCTCCTGGAGCCAGAACACCGGCAACGGCTATTACGGCGGCCTGCAGTTGACCCAGGACGACTGGGAGACCTACGGCGGCCTGGACTACGCGCCCAGCGCCGACCAGGCCAGCCGGGGCCAGCAGATAGCCGTCGCGGAGCGCATCCTCGCCGACCAGGGTGTGGGCGCGTGGCGCGCCTGCGGACTGCTCACGGGGCTCCAGCAGGACTCGGCGTCGGCCGATGTGGACACCGGGGTGGAGTCGCAGTCCCCGGCATCCACGGACTCCCCGAAGCCCACCCCGGACGCCACGGACCCGTCCGGACTGCCCGACTCCGGCGAATCGTCGGCTTCTTCCTCGCCGTCGCCGTCGCCCTCGGCCACGGAAACGGAAACGGAGGACGAGGAGGGGTCGGAGACCTCGACCGGCGAAACGCCCAAGTCCGACAAGTCCGGCGGCGTGGAGGAGGAGGCGTCCCCCACCCCCTCCGCCTCGCTCACCCCCGGACGGGACGAGTCGGACAAGTCCGGGCAGAGCAGCGGTTCTTCCTCGCTCACCGACACGGGCGACTCCGCCGGCGCCGGCCGCCACCGCGGCCCCAGTGCCGAGGAAGGCCAGGGTCAGGACCGTACGCCCGGATCGACCGGACGGCACGCGTCCCGCGACACCGTCGACGGCTCCTACACCGTGCGCCCCGGCGACAGTCTCTGGTCCATCGCCGACTCCCTTGAGGCGGACGGCGGATGGCGGGCGCTCTACGCCGAGAACGCGCAGACCGTCGGCGCCGACCCGAACCTCATCCTCCCCGGTCAGACGCTTGAGGTCGGGGTCGAATCGGGCGAAAAGTGACGGGGGAAAAGCCCCGGAGCAGGCGGCAGTTGACGTCATGTTTCGAGCTGAATGCCCGATATAAACGCGGTGAGAGATAGGTCTCAGAAGCCCTGATCGTCTTTGAAAATCGGCCGAGCGCGTGTCTACGGTCGTGACCGCTCGCCACCGCGGGCCCCGGCTGCCGCCACGCCGAATCCTGCCAGTGGCAGCACGGGAACAGTCGTCGCGTCATGCGCCGTAGGCAGGAGCGGGGGACCCAAGGTAAGTGCCGTCTCCGGTGGTTGACACCGGATCGCGGCTTGGGGTGTAGCCGCGTCCCGTGAGGGACGTGGCCGGGCAACTCAACCGGCCCGAACCCGACAGCTCACCTCGCAGGCGTCGGTGAGGGGATCCATCCATGCTGTTTTCCGGCAAGGGCAAGCACCGTCGTCCGTCCAAGGCCACCCGCGCCATCGCCATCGCCGGTGTCACCGGCGCCGCCGTCGCCGCCCCGCTGATGGCGGCCGGCTCGGCTTCCGCCGCCACCGCCTCCGAGTGGGACGCCGTCGCCCAGTGCGAGTCGGGCGGCAACTGGTCCATCAACACCGGCAACGGCTACTACGGCGGTCTGCAGTTCTCCGCCTCCACCTGGGCCGCGTACGGCGGCACGAAGTACGCCGCCACCGCCGACCAGGCCACCAAGGCGCAGCAGATCGAGATCGCCGAGAAGGTCCTCGCGGGCCAGGGCAAGGGTGCCTGGCCGGTCTGCGGCAAGAACCTCTCCAACGCCGCCTACACCGGCGCCGCCGCCGAGGCACCGGCCCCCAAGGCCGACACCGCCGAGCGCTCCACCGAGCAGAAGGCCTCGCGCTCCACCGAGCGCCCGGCGCCGAAGGCCGAGAAGAAGGCCGAGAAGACCGTCACCACCCCGACCGGTGAGAAGGTCGAGAAGGGCGACGGCGAGTACAAGGTCGTCAAGGGCGACACCCTCAGCTCCATCGCCGAGGAGCACGGCGTCAAGGGCGGCTGGGAGAAGCTCTTCAAGCTGAACGACGACATCGTCGAGGACGCCGACCTCATCTACCCGGGCCAGCAGCTGCACCTGAAGTAAGCAGCGGCCCCGCAGTCCGCCCGCCCCGGTGCGTGTTCCCCCGTACGCACCGGGGCGGGCTTTTTTGGGAAACCGTCTTTGTTCCGTTCGGAAACAATTTACTCTCGGTTCTGTCCAGCCGGTGGGCGACCGGATGGCCGATCGCCCTGAGCCGGTTAGGCTCGGTCTCGCAGCGCCACCATGGCCCTGCACACTCGCGTCACATCCAAGAAGGAGATGCTCGTGCCGTCCATCGACGTCGTCGTAGCCCGGGAAATCCTGGACTCCCGAGGCAACCCCACGGTCGAGGTCGAGGTCGGCCTCGACGACGGCAGCACCGGTCGTGCCGCCGTCCCGTCCGGCGCCTCCACGGGCGCCTTCGAGGCCATCGAGCTCCGCGACGGCGACTCGAACCGCTACCTCGGCAAGGGCGTGGAGAAGGCCGTCCTCGCCGTCATCGAGCAGATCGGCCCGGAGCTGGTCGGGTACGACGCCACCGAGCAGCGCCTGATCGACCAGGCGATGTTCGACCTGGACGCCACCGACAACAAGGGCTCGCTCGGCGCCAACGCCATCCTCGGCGTCTCCCTCGCCGTCGCCCACGCCGCCTCCGAGGCCAGCGACCTGCCGCTGTTCCGCTACCTGGGCGGCCCCAACGCGCACCTGCTTCCGGTGCCGATGATGAACATCCTGAACGGCGGCTCGCACGCCGACTCCAACGTGGACATCCAGGAGTTCATGATCGCCCCGATCGGCGCGGAGTCCTTCTCCGAGGCCCTGCGCTGGGGCGCCGAGGTCTACCACACGCTGAAGAAGGTCCTGAAGAGCAAGGGCCTGGCCACCGGCCTCGGCGACGAGGGCGGCTTCGCCCCGAACCTCGGCTCCAACCGCGAGGCCCTGGACCTCATCCTGGAGGCGATCAAGGAGGCCGGCTACACCCCCGGCGAGCAGATCGCCCTCGCGCTGGACGTCGCCGCGTCCGAGTTCTACAAGGACGGCGTGTACGTCTTCGAGGGCAAGGAGCGCTCGGCAGCCGAGATGACGGAGTACTACGCCGAGCTCGTCGAGGCGTACCCGCTCGTGTCCATCGAGGACCCGCTGTTCGAGGACGACTGGGAGGGCTGGAAGACCATCACCGCCCAGCTCGGTGACAAGGTCCAGCTCGTCGGCGACGACCTGTTCGTCACCAACCCCGAGCGCCTGGCCCGCGGTATCGAGGAGGGCGCCGCCAACGCCCTGCTGGTCAAGGTGAACCAGATCGGTTCGCTCACCGAGACCCTGGACGCCGTCGAGCTGGCCCAGCGCAACGGCTTCAAGTGCATGATGTCCCACCGCTCCGGCGAGACCGAGGACGTCACCATCGCCGACCTCGCCGTCGCCACCAACTGCGGCCAGATCAAGACCGGCGCCCCGGCCCGCTCCGAGCGCGTCGCCAAGTACAACCAGCTGCTGCGCATCGAGGAGATCCTCGACGACGCGGCGGTGTACGCCGGCCGCAGCGCGTTCCCGCGCTTCAAGGGCTGAACAACCCGGCCGACACTGAAGTAGGCAGCGTCGTACGTACGTCCCCGCACTCGGTCCCGTACCGTGTGCGGGGACGTACGCGCGTGCACGGGAGGCGGTATTCGAGATGGCCGTGAAGGACCGCGACCGTTTCTCCACCGCGACCAGGATCCGGCTGATCGGTGAGCAGACCGCCGCCCGGGTCTACCGCTCGCAGACCAAACGCCAGGCCCGCCGCTCCCGGCTCACCGGCCGGGCCGCGCTGCTCGCGCTGGTGGTCTGCTCGCTGATCGTGGCCCTCGCCTATCCCATGCGGCAGTACGTCTCCCAGCGCGCCGAGATCGCCGACCTGAAGCAACAGCAGCAGGAGGCGAGGCAGCGCGTCGAACGGCTGCGCGACCTCAAGGCCCGCTGGCAGGACGACGCCTACGCCGAGCAGGAGATCCGCCGCCGGCTGCACTACGTCATGCCGGGCGAGACCGGCTACATCGTGATCGACCCCGGCCCGGCCAAGAAGTCCCGCACCGACCTGGAGGCGGCCGACCGCCCCTGGTACGCGAACCTCTGGAACGGCGTCGACAAGGCCGACGCCGCCGACCAGTGACCGTACGGGCCGCTCAGCGACCGTAGCGACCGCAGTGACCGTAGAGAAAGACAGACATGCATACGCCCCCGCCCACGACCCCGCGCACCGAGCCCACCGACGCGGACGTCGCGGCCTTCAAGCAGCAGCTCGGCCGGCCCCCGCGCGGGCTGCGCGCCATCGCGCACCGCTGCCCCTGCGGACAGCCGGACGTCGTGGAGACCGCCCCGCGCCTGCCCGACGGCACCCCCTTCCCGACGCTGTACTACCTCACCTGCCCCCGCGCCAACTCGGCGATCGGGACGCTGGAGGCCAACGGCGTGATGAAGGAGATGACGGACCGGCTCGCCACCGACCCCGAACTCGCCGCCGCCTACCGGGCCGCGCACGAGGACTACATCCGGCGCCGCGACGAGATCGAGGAGCTGAGGAACTTCCCCAGCGCGGGCGGCATGCCGGACCGGGTGAAGTGCCTGCACGTACTCGTGGCCCACTCACTGGCCGCCGGGCCGGGCGTCAACCCGCTCGGTGACGAGGCGCTGGCGATGCTGCCGGAGTGGTGGCGCAAGGGGCCGTGCGTGACGGCCACGGACGAGGCGAAGGAGGAGGGCGAGTGACCAGGGTCGCCGCCGTCGACTGCGGTACGAACTCCATCCGGCTGCTGGTCGCGGACGCGGATCCGGCGACCGGTGAACTGGTCGATCTGGACCGCCGTATGACGATCGTGCGCCTCGGCCAGGGCGTCGACCGCACCGGCCGGCTCGCCCCCGAGGCGCTGGAGCGGACCTTCGCCGCGTGCCGGGAGTACGCGGAGATCATCGAGAAGCACGGGGCGTCGGAGCACCTGCGCTTCGTCGCGACGTCCGCCTCCCGCGACGCCGAGAACCGCGAGGAGTTCGTGCGCGGGGTGGTGGACATCCTCGGGGTGGAGCCCGAGGTCATCACGGGTGACCAGGAGGCCGAGTTCTCCTTCACGGGCGCCACGAAGGAGCTGGCGGAGCAGGACCATCTCCCCAAGCCCTACCTGGTGGTGGACATCGGCGGTGGCTCGACCGAGTTCGTGGTCGGCGACGACCATGTCCGCGCCGCCCGCTCGGTCGACATCGGCTGCGTCCGCATGACCGAGCGGCACCTGGTGCGGGACGGGAAGGTGACGGACCCGCCCACCGAGGAGCAGATCGCGGCGATGCGGGCCGACATCGAGGCCGCCCTGGACCTGGCCGAGCAGACGGTCCCGCTGCGCGAGGCACACACCCTGGTGGGCCTCGCGGGGTCGGTCACGACCGTCTCCGCGATCGCCCAGGACCTCCCGGAGTACGACTCGACGGCCATCCACCACTCCCGGGTCTCCCGGGACCGCGTCCGCGAGATCACCGGGCGGCTGCTGCGCTCCACCCACGCCGAGCGTGCGCGGATCCCCTCCATGCACCCGGGGCGGGTGGACGTGATCGGCGCGGGCGCGCTGGTGCTGCTGTCGATCATGGAGCGGATCGGCGCGGAGGAGGTCGTGGTGAGCGAGCACGACATCCTCGACGGCATCGCGTGGTCGGTGGCGTAGCTCTCTTTTGTTACCGGCCAGTAGCCCGCGGTTGAGCAGTGCGGATAGCGTATGAGCGGCGCCGAGGGGCCCTTCGCGGGCCCCTCGGTGAGGTGCCGTCGGGAAACTTCGTGAAGTTCTTCACAAGGATTTCGGTCCTACTGGCGTCTTGATGGGGGCCCGATGGCCCTTCCGGGGGTTGCCGGGGCCGTTGAACGTGTTCAGCAGGCGCCTGCGGATCGCGTACCGACGGACGTGTTTCGAGGGGCTCACGCCTCGGGCCGAAACCCAGAGAGGCAGCTCACGCGGCATTGACAACGTGTGGCGCGGCTGACGGTTCCCGTACTTAGACATGATCTAAGTCACGCGGGTCGGGCAGTGTAACACAGGGGCTGCCGGAGCTTGTGAAGGGGCGCACGAGCCACCCCCCTGAGGCGGGTGGATACTCGATGCCATGAGCACCACGGAGCGTCCCAGGATCCTCGTAGTAGGCGGTGGGTACGTAGGCCTGTACGCAGCTCGGCGCATCCAGAAGAAGATGCGTTACGGCGAGGCGACCGTCACCGTCGTCGACCCGCGGTCGTACATGACCTACCAGCCCTTCCTCCCCGAAGCCGCCGCCGGCAGCATCTCCCCGCGTCACGTCGTCGTCCCGCTGCGACGCGTGCTTCCCAAGGCGGAGGTCCTCACCGGCCGGGTCACCACCATCGACCAGGACCGCAAGGTCGCCACGATCGCCCCGCTGGTCGGCGAGGCGTACGAGCTGCCCTTCGACTACCTGGTGATCGCGCTCGGCGCGGTCTCCCGCACCTTCCCGATCCCCGGCCTCGCCGAGCAGGGCATCGGCATGAAGGGCATCGAGGAGGCCATCGGCCTGCGCAACCACGTCCTCGAGCAGCTCGACAAGGCCGACTCCACCACCGACGAGGAGATCCGCCGCAAGGCGCTCACCTTCGTCTTCGTGGGCGGCGGCTTCGCCGGTGCCGAGACCATCGGCGAGGTCGAGGACATGGCCCGCGACGCGGCCAAGTACTACAAGAACGTGTCCCGTGAGGACATGCGCTTCATCCTCGTCGACGCCGCCGACAAGATCCTCCCCGAGGTGGGTCCGAAGCTCGGCAAGTACGGCAAGGAGCACCTGGAGAGCCGTGGCGTCGAGGTCTACCTGTCGACGTCCATGGACTCCTGCATCGACGGTCACGTGGTGCTGAAGAACGGCCTCGAGGTCGACTCCAACACGATCGTGTGGACCGCCGGCGTCAAGCCGAACCCGGCGCTCGCCCGCTTCGGCCTCCCGCTCGGTCCCCGCGGTCACGTCGACTGCGAGCCGACGCTCCAGGTCAAGGGCACCGACTACATCTGGGCCGCGGGCGACAACGCTCAGGTGCCCGACCTCGTGGGCCGCAAGGCGGGCAACGAGAACGCCTGGTGCCCGCCGAACGCCCAGCACGCGCTGCGCCAGGCCAAGGTCCTCGGCGACAACGTGGTCTCCGGTATGCGGGGCTTCCCGCAGAAGGAGTACAGCCACGCCAACAAGGGCGCGGTGGCGGGCCTCGGCCTGCACAAGGGCGTGGCGATGATCGTCATGGGCAAGATGAAGATCAAGCTCAAGGGCCGGCTCGCCTGGTACATGCACCGCGGCTACCACGGCCTGGCGATGCCCACCTGGAACCGCAAGATCCGCGTCTTCGCCGACTGGACCCTGCAGATGTTCCTCAAGCGCGAGGTCGTCTCGCTGGGCGCGATCGAGTCCCCCCGCGAGGAGTTCTACGAGGCCGCCAAGCCGGCCCCGGTCCCCGCGGCCGCCCAGCCCCAGAAGACCGAGGAAAAGGCCAAGGCCTCCTGACCCCGGCCCCCTGAACACCCCGAAGGGGCCGCCCGCCATCCGTGGTGCGGGCGGCCCCTTCGGTGTTGTCCGTGGGCGTTCGAGAAGAGGTTCGAGGAGGTTTCGAGGGGTGCCGGGAGCGTGCGAAGTGCCCGGAGCCGGACTTGAACCGGCACGCCCGCGTAGGGGCAGCGAGGTTTAAGCTCGCCGTGTCTGCATTCCACCATCCGGGCAGGCCATGGGCTCCGCGTCGAGTGCTCCGAGCCTATCGGCACGGCCCCTCCGCTCAGGGAGTGGGCAAGGCCATGTTGTCTTATTTTATTGGCACCTGAGGGAGCATCAGCTGACGGGCAGGCCATCAGCACTTGCCAGCAGCCTTACGGGTGCACCTCGGCCTCGTACGCGAAATGACGGAATTTCACCGTCCGGGCGGGGGCCTTCGGCGGTTTCTTCGAGCCCGTCGGCACGAGCGCTTCTCCTGCGGGCTCCCCTTCTCCATTAGGGGGACGGCATCAGCCCCAGGTATGACACGGCCCTCCCTGGTCCGCCCGGAGTCTCCCCCCGGAACCGGAGCAGCGGCTGACTCCACGACGAAAAGCACGGGGAACGATGGACACATCCCCCCAGCAACGTCGTACACGTCCCGACAGGAGCGTCCATTCCCGTGACCACCGCACCCATCGCCGACCGGACCACCACCGTGGCCGCGCGCGCCACGGAGCTCTCGAAGATCTACGGCCAGGGCGAGACCCAGGTGGTCGCCCTGGACCGGGTCTCCGTCGACTTCCGGCAGGCCGAGTTCACCGCGATCATGGGCCCCTCCGGCTCCGGCAAGTCCACGCTGATGCACTGCGTCGCCGGCCTGGACACCTTCTCCTCCGGCTCCGTCCGCATCGGTGACGTCGAACTCGGCACCCTGAAGGACAAGCAGCTCACCAAGCTGCGCCGGGACAAGATCGGCTTCATCTTCCAGGCGTTCAACCTGCTGCCCACGCTGACCGCGCTGGAGAACATCACCCTGCCCATGGACATCGCGGGCCGTAAGCCGGACAAGCAGTGGCTCGACACGGTGATCGGCATGATCGGCCTGTCCGGGCGGCTCGGGCACCGGCCCTCGCAGCTCTCCGGCGGCCAGCAGCAGCGCGTCGCCGTCGCCCGCGCGCTCGCCTCCAAGCCGGACATCATCTTCGGCGACGAGCCCACCGGAAACCTCGACTCCCGCTCCGGCGCCGAGGTGCTCGGCTTCCTGCGCAACTCGGTGCGCGAGCTGGGGCAGACCGTCGTCATGGTCACCCACGACCCGGTGGCCGCCGCCTACGCGGACCGGGTGATCTTCCTCGCGGACGGCCGCATCGTCGACGAGATGTACGGGCCGACGGCCGACTCGGTGCTCGACCGGATGAAGCAGTTCGACGCCAAGGGCCGCACCAGCTGACGCCCTGTCGCCGCCCGCCTCCCGCACATCCCTCCGGACAGAGAAGATCCATGTTCCGAACCGCCTTGCGCAACGTCCTCGCGCACAAGGCCCGGCTCCTGATGACCGTCCTCGCCGTGATGCTCGGCGTGGCCTTCGTGTCGGGGACCCTGGTCTTCACCAACACCATCTCCAGCGCCCTGCAGAAGAGCTCCGCCAAGGGCTTCGACCACGTCGACGTCGCCGTCACCCCGAAGTGGAAGGACGCCGAGGGCGACCGGGTCGGCAAGAGCCACGAGCTCACCCGGGCCATGGTCGACGACAGCGCCCGGGTGCCCGGCGCCGAGCGGGCCATCGGCGTCGTCGGCGGCTTCACCGCCCTCGCCGACAAGGACGGCAAGCTCATCGGCGACGGCTTCCAGTCGCAGGGCGGCAACTACTGGGGCACCAAGGACCCCCGCTACCCGCTGACCGAGGGCCACGCCCCGAAGGGCCCGGGCGAGATCCTCCTCGACTCCAGGACCGCCGAGCGCACCGGCTACCAGGTCGGCGACACCGTACGGCTCTCGGTCGACGGCCCGGTCCTCACCCCGAAGGTCACCGGCATCTTCACCACCGACGACGGCAATGTCGCCGCCGGCGGCAGCCTCGCCCTGTTCGACACGGCGACCGCGCAGAAGCTGTTCGGCAAGCCGGGCGTCTTCGACACCATCGAGGTCGAGGCGAAGGCCGGGGTCTCCGAGGCCGCGCTGAAGGCCCAGCTGGACAAGGCGCTGCCGAAGGGCGTCGTCGAGACGCAGACCGGCGAGACGCTCGCCGACGAGCAGGCCGAGACGATCGCCTCCTCGATGAGCGGACTCAAGCAGGGGCTGCTGGTGTTCGCCGGCATCGCGCTGTTCGTCGGCACGTTCATCATCGCCAACACCTTCACCATGCTGGTCGCCCAGCGCACCAAGGAACTCGCCCTGCTCCGCGCCGTCGGCGCCTCCCGCCGGCAGGTCACGCGGTCGGTGCTGATCGAGGCGTTCGTCGTCGGCACGGTCGCCGCCGTGGCCGGTCTGGTCGCCGGTGTCGGCATCGGAGTGGGCCTGCGGTCCCTCATGGGCACGCTGGAGGCGACGGTTCCCGACGGGCCGCTGGTCATCACCCCGGGCACAGTCGGCACCGCGTTCGCCGTCGGCATCCTCGTCACCATGCTCGCCGCCTGGCTGCCCGGCCGCCGTGCGGCGAAGATCCCGCCGGTGGCGGCGATGAGCTCCGTGCACGCCAAGGCGACCACCAAGTCCCTGGTGCTGCGCAACACCCTCGGCGCGCTGTTCTCCGCGGCCGGTGTCGCGGTGATCCTCGCGGCCACCACGATGGACGGCTCCGACGGCCAGGCCCCCATGGGCTTCGGCGCGGTCCTGCTGATCCTCGGCGTGTTCATCCTGACCCCGCTGCTGTCCCGGCCGCTGATCGCCGCCGCGGCGCCGGTCCTGCGCGCGTTCGGTGTCTCCGGCAAGCTCGCCCGGCAGAACTCGGTGCGTAACCCGCGCCGTACCGCGGCCACCGCGTCCGCGCTGATGATCGGCCTCACCCTGATCACCGGCATGACCGTGATGGCGGGCAGCCTGCAGAAGTCCATCGACAAGATGGCCGCCGAGGCGATCAAGGCCGACTACGTGGTCTCCATGGCGAACGGCAACCCGCTCTCCCCGGACGTCGCGCGCAAGCTCGAACAGGCCGGTGACGTCACCGCCACCAGCCCCCTGCGCAACGCGCCCTCCCGCATCGAAGGCCGGACCGAGTACCTGACCGGCGTCAACGGCGCCACGATCAGCGACCTGACCGACTTCGACGTCACGGACGGTGCTTTCAAGGTCGGCGGCAGCAAGATCGTCGCCGACGACGAGACCGCCAAGTCCTACGGCTGGAAGGCCGGCTCGGACGTCACCGTCGCCTTCGAGGACGGCAAGAAGCAGAAGCTGACGGTCGCCGGGATCTACCGGGGCAACGACATGATCAGCGGCATCATGATCGACACCGCGACGCTCGCCCCGCACGCGTCGGAACCGGCCGACATGATGGTCATGGTGAAGACCGCCGACGGTGCCTCCTCGACGGTCAAGGACCAGCTGGAGAAGGCCCTCGGCACCAACCCGGCGATCAAGGTCCAGGACAAGAAGGACCTCTCCAACGAGATCGCGCAGATGTTCACGCTGATGCTGAACATGGTCTACGGCCTGCTCGCGATGGCGGTGATCGTGGCGGTCCTCGGCGTCATCAACACCCTCGCCATGTCGGTGTTCGAGCGCTCGCAGGAGATCGGCATGCTCCGCGCGATCGGTCTGGACCGCAAGGGCATCAAGCGGATGGTCCGCCTGGAGTCCCTGGTGATCTCCCTGTTCGGCGGGGTGCTCGGCATCGGCCTCGGCGTGTTCTTCGGCTGGGCGGCCGGTGAACTGCTCGGCACGAGGATGGCGACGTACGAACTGGTGCTGCCCTGGGGCCGCCTCGCGGTCTTCCTGCTGCTGGCCGCCACGGTGGGCGTCCTCGCGGCGCTGTGGCCGGCCCGGCGGGCCGCGCGGCTGAACATGCTGCAGGCGATCAAGGCGGAGTAGTTCCTCCCGTACGGGCATGGCGCGGGCCCCGTTCCCTGTGCAGGGAACGGGGCCCGGTTGTCGTGTAGGTCAGTTCCAGGTGCGGCTGCGCAGGGGCAGGCCCGAGTCGCCGGCGGCGGGGGTCCTCACGGCGAGGACCTGGTTGACGCCGATGCGGTTGTGCTCGAAGGCCAGGGCGGAGGCGGCCATGTACAGCAGCCAGACCCGGGCCCGGCCGGGACTCGTGAGAACGACCGCACGGTCCCAGTCCGCCTCCAGACGCGCCACCCACGCCCGCAGCGTGAGCGCGTAGTGCTCCCGGATCGACTCCAGGTCGCGTACCTCGAAACCGGCGCGCTCCAGATTCGACACGGTGGTGCCCACGGGGGCGAGTTCGCCGTCGGGGAAGACATAGGCGTCGATGAACGCGTCCACGTGGTACGACGCCTCGTCCCGCTGCGGGCGGCGGGCGATCTGGTGGTTCAGCAGCCGGCCGCCCGGCCGCAGGAGGCGGTGCAGGACCGTCGCGTACTCCAGATAGCGCTCGGAGCCGACGTGCTCGGCCATTCCGATGGAGGAGATCGCGTCGTACGGGCCGTCCGTGACGTCGCGGTAGTCCTGGACGCGGATCTCCACCCGGTCGGTCAGGCCCTCGTCGGCGATCCGCTTACGGGCGTAGGCGGCCTGCTCCTGGGAGAGGGTGATGCCGACGACGCTCACGCCGTGCTCGCGGGCGGCGTGCAGGGCCATCGAGCCCCAGCCGCAGCCGACGTCCAGCAGCCGCTGACCCGGTCTCAGGGCGAGTTTGCGGCAGACCAGTTCGAGCTTGTCGTGCTGGGCCTGTTCGAGGGTGCCCTCGGGGGGCGGGGCCGGCCAGTAGGCGCACGAGTACACCATCGACGGGCCGAGGACGATCTCGTAGAAGTCGTTGCCCACGTCGTAGTGGTGGCTGATGGCCCGCCGGTCGCTGCGCCTGGTGTGCAGGCCGCGGCGCGGGCGGCGGGCCTCCTCGGGCGGCGGGGCGGGCGGCAGCGGGAGCCCGGAGAGGGCGATCAGGCCGCGGACGGCCGAGCGGAACTCCGGCTCGCGCAGGGCCTGGGCGAGGGTACGGGCGTCCTCCCCGCGCTCCCAGATCAGGCCGGAGAGGAGGTCGAGGGCCGTGTAGAGGTCGCCGTCGATGCCGAGGTCACCGGCCACCCAGGCGCGGGCGAGGCCGAGTTCGCCCGGCTTCCACAGGAGGTGGCGCACGGCCCGGCGGTTGCGGACGATCAGGGTCGGTGCGGTCGGGGGGCCGGCGAGGGAGCCGTCCCAGGCGCGGATGCGGAGGGGGAGGGGGGTGCCCAGCAACTGTTCGACGAGGCTCTTCAGCCGCGAGGCGGCGTCTGCCATGGTGTACACCTCCGTGACGGGGAATCCCGGAATGTCCTCACCCACGTAAACACCAGCCGCCGCGCTTTGCCCACCGGCCCGCCCGTGTCGCGTGGGAGGGACGTATGAGTTCTCGTACTCACCCCCTCTTGAGGTGCTGTGCGCTGTCCGTGGACGCCGTCCCGCGGGACCGTGGGGCCACGTTGATCGGAGGGGGTGTGGCCATGCGGCGATGGGTGCGGGGGGTGGCCGTCGGGGTCGCCGTGCTCGCGGTGGCCGGGTGCGGGAAGGCGGACCGGGCCGTGATGGCCGCGCCCGGGTGCCCGAAGGGGGCCGCCGCGCGGCCGGAGCCCAGGCAGGCGGAGGCGGGGAGCGTGTACGCCTTCGGGCCGTACTTCGGGGCGCCGAAGGGATTCCGCGAGGGGCCCGTGCCCGGGCTGACCGAGGTCGTCTCGCTCGCCGACAGCGGGCACACCACCGTCGCCGTACGTTCCGACGGCACCGTCTGGTCCTACGGCACCAACGTCGGCGGGTCCCTGGGACACGGCTCCCTCGACCGCGTCCACGAGGCCGAGCCCCGGCAGGTGACCGGGATCGGCCCCGCGCGAGCCGTGTACAGCAGCGGGCCAACCTTCTTCGTCGTGCTCAGGGACGGCACCGTCATGGCGTGGGGCGCGGACCGGTTCCTCGTCAGGGGAGGCAAGCGCGAGGGCGACACGGGCGTGGCCGTGCCCGAGCGGGTGGCGCGGGCCGGGGACGTCGTGTCCATGGGGCCCGGTGAGCTCAACGTCCTCGCGCTGCGCGGGGACGGACGGGTCCTCGGCTGGGGCATCAACCTCACCGACGTCCTCGGCGACCGGAACAGCACCGGGATCCAGACCGTCCCCGGTGTCGAGGGCGTCGTCGAGGTCGCCTCCGCGGGGGAGGCCGTCGTCGCGCTGACGGCGGGCGGCACGGTCTGTGCCTGGGGCAACAACGTGCACGGGCTGCTCGGCGTCGAACCCACGGGCGGCCAGAGCGGCCGGCCGGTGCACGTGCGCGGGCTGAAGGACATCGTGCAGGTGGCCGGCGGGACGGATGTCGCCTACGCCCTCGACCGGGACGGTGCCGTGTGGGCGTGGGGCCGGGGCGTGAGCGGCGCACTGGGCGACGGGAAGACCGCGCACCACAACGCCGCGCGGCCCGCCCGGGTGGCCGGGCTGCCCCCGATCCGCCGCATCTCCGCCGCCCAGCGCACGGGGTACGCCATCGACACCGAGGGCCGCCTGTGGGGCTGGGGCTCCGGCACGGTGGTCGGCCGGCACGCGGGGACCACGCACGGCACCGCCCGGCCGGTGCGCATCCCGCTGCCGGGTCCCGTGCTCGACGTGTCGGGACACCATGCGGTCCTGCGGGACCACGAACGCCGGGCGATCACCAAGGACTGACGGCTGACGGCTGACGGCTGACGGCTGACGGCTGAGGGTTGACAGTGGCCCTTACCCGGCCGGAGACTCCACCCCAACGTGCAGTGAAGAAAATTTCACCACACGAACATCCCGCACGAACAGCCCGTCCCGCCGCTACGCTCACGCCCACGCCTCCCCACGAAGGGAACGCCCGATGCGCACCACCGTCGGCATCATCGGAGCCGGCCCCGCCGGACTGCTCCTCGCCCGGCTGCTCCACAACGCCGGGATCGACTCGGTCGTCCTGGAGAGCCGCGACCGTGCCTACGTGGAGCAGCGCCAGCGGGCCGGGATCCTGGAGCAGGGCACGGTGGACGTGCTGCGCGCGGCCGGGGCCGGGGAGCGGATGGACCGGGAGGGGCTGCGGCACGACGGCATCGAGCTGCGGTACGACAGGAAGCGCCACCGCGTCGACTTCCCCGCCCTCACCGGCGGCAAGGCCGTGACGGTCTACGCCCAGACCGAGGTCTGCAAGGACCTGATCGCCCTCCAGCTCGCCGAGGGCGGCCCGCTGCTGTTCGAGGCCGAGGCGCTGGCGGTGGAGGACGCGGCCACCGGCCACCCCCGTGTCCGCTTCCGGCACCAGGGCGCCGAGGACGTCCTGGAGTGCGACTACGTCGTCGGCTGCGACGGCTTCTGGGGCGTCGCCCGCACGGCGGTCCCCGCCGGGCTGAGCCGCACCTTCGAGCGGACGTACCCCTTCGGCTGGCTCGGGATACTCGCCGACGTGCCGCCCTCCCACGACGAGCTGGTCTACGCCCGGCACGACCGCGGCTTCGCCCTGCTGTCCATGCGCTCCCCGAGCGTCTCCCGCCTCTACCTCCAGGTGCCCGACGGGACCAAGGCGGAGGAGTGGAGCGACGAGGAGATCTGGGACGAGCTGGAGCGCCGCTTCGAGACCGCCGACGACTGGACGCTCCAGCGGGGGCCCATCACCCAAAAGTCGGTCACGCCGATGCGTTCCTTCGTGCACGAGCCCATGCGGCACGGGCGGCTCTTCCTCGCCGGGGACGCCGCCCACATCGTCCCGCCCACCGGGGCGAAGGGGCTCAACCTCGCCGTCGGGGACGTCGTCACCTTCGCGCGGGCCCTCGTGCACCAGCGGGAGACGGGCTCCGCGGAGCTCCTCGACGCCTACTCGGCGACCTGTCTGCGCCGCGTGTGGCAGGCCGAGCGCTTCTCCTACGACATGACGACCCTGCTGCACCGCGCCCCCGGCGCCACCGCCTTCGACGCCCGGCTCCAGCTCGCCCGGCTGGAGCGCATCGCCTCCTCCCGCGCCGCCGAGACCGACCTCGCCGAGGCCTACACCGGCTTCCCCCTGGAATGACCCCCTCCAGTGAGGGGAATCACGAGGCCGCGTAGCGTGTTGCGCAGCACAACGAGGGAAAGATCCTCCCCAAGCATTAGGGTCAATCCTTTGCCTACCTATTACTCTTGAGCCAAGGCCACACTGTGATGGCCATGGAGGAGTGAAATGAGGAGCAGAAACCCGGTCTTCTCGCGACGGGGGTTCAGCCGCGACAACGGCTACGCGGGCTTCAACACCGCGCCGCAGGCCGGGGGTCCCGCTGTCGCCACGCAGGGCAACCCGTACGCCCAGCCGACGGGCAACCCCTACGCGCAGAACCCGTACGCGCAGAACCCTTATGCCCAGCAGGGCCAGCAGTACGGCGCGCCGCCGCAGGCCCCGGCCACCACCGGCCGGATGACCATCGACGACGTCGTCATGCGCACGGCGAGCACGCTCGGCGTGCTCATCCTCACCGCCGCGCTCTCGTGGGCGCTGCTGCCCGTGGACGACGCCAACATCGGCCGGTCCTACGGCATCGGCATCGGCGCCGCGCTGATCGGCATGGTCCTGGCGTTCGTCCAGTCCTTCAAGCGCAAGCCCTCGCCGGCGCTGATCCTGACGTACGCGGCGTTCGAGGGTGTGTTCCTCGGCGTCGTCTCCAACATCGTCGACAACCGCATCGCCGACGGTGCGGCCATGCAGGCCGTGCTCGGCACCATGGCGGTCTTCGCCGGTGTGCTGGTGGCGTACAAGGCGGGCTGGATCCGCGTCAACCGCCGCTTCTACGGCTTCGTGATGGCGGCGGCGCTCGGCTTCATCCTGCTGATGGCCGTGAACCTGCTGTTCGCGGTGTTCGGCGGCGGTGACGGCCTCGGCTTCCGCAGCGGCGCCCTCGGTGTCGTCTTCGGTGTCATCGGCATCATCCTCGGTGCCTGCTTCCTCGCCCTGGACTTCAAGCAGGTCGAGGACGGCATCGCCTACGGTGCGCCGCGCGAGGAGGCCTGGTTCGCCGCGTTCGGCCTGACCCTGACGCTGGTGTGGATCTACCTCGAGTTCCTGAGGCTCATCTCGATCCTCAACAGCAACGACTAGCGACGTTCGCGAGCGAGTCGCGCGCGGGGCCCCGGGTTCACCCGGGGCCCTTCGTCGTCGTCGGACGATGCGAAGACGATGCGAAAAAGAGCGCGCCTAGAGCAGTTTGCGCGCGGCCCTCCTCAGGTCGTACTCGTGGATGATCGCCTTGGCGTGGCCGTACGCCAGATTGTGTTCGTGCCGGAGCCAGCTGACCTTTTCCTCGAAGCGGAAGAGAGCCGGGCCTTCTTCGACGGTGCGCAGCCAGTCGGAGATCTCACGACCGGTGCAATGGGGGATGCGGGCGAGCAGATTGCGATGGGTCTCCTCGGAGAAGACTTGGGACATCGGCGCCTCCGGACGCATGGGATGTAAGCCGGTCCTTCAGGTCACCGTGCCTGAGCGTTCGCCCGTTGGCAACAGTGCTGCCGCGCCGCGTACGCTCGCCGCGTGGTTGATACGACGCCCCTCACCCGTGCCGTGGATCATTTCGCCGACCGACTGCGGGCCGCGCCGCAGAGCAGACTGCAACGGGGCGCGGCCGCCGAGGCCCTCGCCCTGGCCAGGGAGTTGGCCCGGCGGGCCCAGCTCGTCGAGGAGCCCGGCACCGAGCCGCGCGAGATGCCCGACGCGGGGATGTTCGCGGCCGCCGACCAGATCACCGTCGCCGGACACGACCTGGCCCTCGTACTGAAGAACGAGGACGAGGTCGAGGAGACGGTACGGCTGGTGGAGGAGGCGCAGAAACGCGCCGGGGTCTGAGGGGCCCTCAGCTCACGGCCTACAGGGACGCGATGACACGGTCGGCGAGGATGTACACGTTCTCCTCGCCACAGCTGAACGTCAGCGTGTACGCGCCGGAGATCCCGGAGCCGCCGAGCAGATACGGCGCCTCACCCGCGCGCACGGCCGCCGCCAGGCGCTCCGCCGTCTCCCGGTGACCCGGCGTCATGCACAAGGTCGTCCCGTTCGCGAAGACATAGACGTCCAGCGTGCCCAGCGGGCCCGGGCGTACGTCCGTCAGCTCGACCCGCTCGGCGGCCAGCTCCTCCAGCGTGGTCACCGTGCGCTCGTGGTCGTTCACCACCGGCGACGGATTCGGCACGAAGTCCGGGTGCGAGGGGTGACGGCGGCGGGCGGCGGCCAGCTCCGGGGAGTCCCCGGCGTGCTCCTCCGCGTCCGCACCCGGCTCGGTCACCGGCTCGAGGCCCACGAAATCGGCCTGTCGGGGCAGGAACAGCTCGCTGTCGGACAGGCCCAGCAGGGAGGGGGCGTCGGAGGCGTCACGGGCCTCCTGGGCGGCCCAGAACGCGCGCGCCTCGGCCAGCTCCCGCTCCCGCTCCTCCGCGAGCGCCTCGGCCACCGCGGCGCGTATCTCGTCGGCGTCGGCCGTACGGGCGGACGGAAGGAGGGCGCGCGTGGTCGCGGCGCGGTTCTCGGCCAGCTCGGTGTGCAGGGCGGCGACCTGCCGGCGCAGCACGAGGATGCTGCGCAGGACGGCGACGCCCACAGCGCCGGTGGCGGCCGTGGTGATCAGCAGGGCGATCGGCATGGCGCTCACTGACGTACTCCCGGTTCAAAGTCGACCCCCGACTTCCTACATCAGCTTGAAGGGCGGACTAACCATCTGTCAGTGCGTAACGTCACGAAACGGACAGAGCTTTGGTTCCGGGGGTCCTGGTGGTGTGGCGCTGACCTGCGGCTCTCCCCGCGCCACGAGGGATAGGTCACATCCTGGGGGCGATTGGATCACAGAACGGCCCGGAACCCCCGTGTTTTCGGGATTCCGGGCCGGAGCCTGACGGGCAGTGCCGTCGCGGCTACGCTACGGCGCTCAGCTGAGGCGCTCGATGACCATCGCCATGCCCTGGCCGCCGCCGACGCACATGGTCTCCAGACCGAACTGCTTGTCGTGGAACTGCAGGGAGTTGATCAGCGTGGTGGTGATGCGGGCGCCGGTCATGCCGAAGGGGTGGCCGACGGCGATGGCACCGCCGTTGACGTTCAGCTTCTCCAGCGGAATGCCCAGGTCGCGGTAGGAGGGGATCACCTGGGCGGCGAACGCCTCGTTGATCTCGACCAGGTCGATGTCGCCGATGGTGAGACCGGCGCGGGCCAGGGCCTGCTTGCTCGCCTCGACCGGGCCGAGGCCCATGATCTCGGGGGAGAGGCCGGAGACGCCGGTGGAGACGATCCGGGCGAGCGGGGTGAGACCGAGCTCGCGGGCCTTGGTGTCGCTCATGATGACCAGCGCGGCGGCGCCGTCGTTGAGCGGGCAGCAGTTGGCGGCGGTGACGAGTCCGTCAGGGCGGAAGACCGGCTTCAGACCGGCGACGCCCTCCATGGTCACGCCCGGGCGCGGGCCGTCGTCCTTGCTGATCACGGTGCCGTCGGGCAGCGTGACCGGGGTGATCTCGCGCTCCCAGAAGCCGTTCTTGATGGCCTCCTCGGCGAGGTTCTGCGACCGGACTCCGAACTCGTCCATCTCCTCGCGGGTGACGCCCTTCCAGCGGGCGAGGTTCTCGGCGGTCTGGCCCATCGCGATGTACGGGTCGGGCAGCAGGCCGTCCTCACGCGGGTCGTGCCAGGTGGTGCCCTCCTGCTCCGCGACGGCGGCGGTACGGGCCTCGGCCTCGGCGAACAGCGGGTTGTGCGTGTCCGGGAGGCTGTCGGAGTTGCCCTTGGCGTAGCGGGAGACCGTCTCGACACCGGCCGAGATGAACACGTCGCCCTCGCCGGCCTTGATGGCGTGCAGGGCCATGCGGGAGGTCTGCAGCGAGGAGGAGCAGTACCGGGTGATGGTGCAGCCGGGGAGGTGGTCCATCCCCATCTGCACGGCCACGACCCGGCCGAGGTTGTTGCCCTGCTCGCCGCCGGGGAGGCCGCAGCCGAGCATCAGGTCGTCGATGTCCTTGGGGTCCAGCTCGGGCACCTTGGCGAGGGCGGCCTGGATGATCGTGGCGGTCAGGTCGTCCGGCCGCAGATCCTTCAGGGACCCCTTGAAGGCACGACCGATGGGCGAACGAGCGGCAGAGACGATCACGGCTTCGGGCATCAGGGCTCCAGGACATACCGGTGGGTTGGTGCAGGGCTGCTTGGGAAATTACCGGGCCGTAGAAGCTGGGTCACGGCTAACGGCATGTGACATGGACCGCAGATTTCTAAGCGCTTGCTTGGCTGTACCGGCACTGGGCACCGTGTGCTGCTGCTGGCCGGGGGTGGGTGTCGCTCGCCCGCGCTAGCGGGGTGCCGTCCGCGCCCACCCGTGCCGCCCTGCGGCACGACTGCCCGCGGGAGGGACGTGCCACCCGAGCCCGCCGCAAGCGTCTACCTGCGTAGCTGCGGGCAGTCGTGCCGCTGGGGCGATGGGGGTCCCCCCGCTCGAGCGCAGCCGAGAGTGGGGGAGGGTGGGCGCAGCGGCACCCCGCAAGCGCCGGGGTGCGCGACCTACCCCCGGGCGACTCCGACACCGGTCAGTCCGCGACCGACGCTCGCTCCGGTTCCGGTACGCGACGACGCCTCCGGCGTTTCAAGAGCGCCCACGGCCCCCGCGGCCCGGAGGGCATCGGCATCGCCGCCGTGACCTCCGTACCCGCCTCGGACGCCGCCTCCGCCGCGGCCCGTGCCACCGGCAGGAACCCCTCCCGCCGCGACGCGTCCGGCCGCTCCTCCTCCGCCGGCCACAGCCCCAGCGCCGCGCACACCGTCGGCAGCACCGCCATCGCCGCCGTCGCATACCCCTCCGCCGAGGGGTGATAGCTGTCCGGCCCGAACAGCTCCCGCGGATTCGCCGCGAACTCGGGACCCAGCAGGTCCCCCAGCGACACCGTCCGCCCGCCCTGCTGGACCGCCCCGATCGTCTGCGCCGCCGCCAGCTGCCGCGAGGCCCGCCGCGCCAGCCACCGCAGCGGCTGCCACACCGGCTCGATCGTGCCGAGGTCGGGACACGTCCCCACGACCACCTCGGCGCCGGCCGTCCGCAGCCGCCGTACCGCCGAGGACAGATGCCGCACCGAGCGCGTCGGCGGCATCCGGTGCGTGACGTCGTTCGCCCCGATCATGATCACGCACACGTCGGGCACCCGCGCCGGATCCGCCAGCGCCCGCGTCACCTGCCGGTCCAGATCGTCGGAGCGAGCCCCCGGCACCGCGACCGTACTCAGCCCGACCGGCCGCTCGGCGATCGCCGCGACCCCCGACGCCAGCAGCGCCCCCGGCGTCTGCCCGGCCCGCCGCACGCCCTGCCCGGCGGCCGTGGAATCGCCCAGCATCGTCAGCCGCAGCGCCGGTTCCCCCGGCACCGTGTAGGCCGCGCCGTACAGCCCGTCCGCGTTCGGTACGTGAGGAGATGTGCCGTTGCCCACCCGGCGTCGCGCCAGCCGCGCCTCGGCCAGCAGCAGACCGACCGTGGCCGCGCCGGCCAGACCGACGCCCCCACCGCCGTACGCCGCGCCGGCCGCGATCCGCCGGGCCACCCTCGCCCTCGACATCCGCGTCATGCCTCGCCGCCACCTCCTCGAACCCGTACACCCTCTGCTTGCCCCGTACGGACCGTCGCCCAATCTCAACAGGCGGTGAACGACCCGCCCGGGCCGAGGCGGCGAAAGGGCCTAGGCTGGCGGAACCACTACGACCACACCTTTTGCAGCTCCGGAGACAACGGTGCAATTCCACGACTCGATGATCAGCCTCGTCGGCAACACCCCGCTGGTGCGGCTCAACAGCGTGACCAAGGGCATCAGGGCGACCGTCCTGGCCAAGGTGGAGTACTTCAACCCCGGCGGCTCCGTGAAGGACCGCATCGCCCTCAGGATGATCGAGGCCGCGGAGAAGAGCGGGGAGCTGAAGCCGGGCGGCACCATCGTGGAGCCGACCAGCGGCAACACCGGCGTCGGACTCGCCATCGTGGCCCAGCAGAAGGGCTACAAGTGCATCTTCGTGTGCCCGGACAAGGTCTCCACGGACAAGATCAACGTGCTGCGGGCCTACGGCGCCGAGGTCGTCGTCTGCCCGACCGCCGTGGCCCCCGAGCACCCCGACTCGTACTACAACGTATCCGACCGCCTCGTCCGTGAGACGCCGGGCGCCTGGAAGCCGGACCAGTACTCCAACCCGAACAACCCCCTCTCGCACTACCACTCCACGGGCCCGGAGCTGTGGGAGCAGACCGAGGGGAGGATCACCCACTTCGTGGCCGGTGTCGGCACCGGCGGCACCATCTCCGGCACCGGGCGCTACCTCAAGGAGGCCAGCGAGGGGCGCGTCAAGGTGATCGGCGCCGACCCCGAGGGCTCGGTGTACTCCGGCGGCTCCGGGCGGCCGTACCTCGTCGAGGGCGTCGGTGAGGACTTCTGGCCCACCGCCTACGACCGGACCGTCGCGGACGAGATCGTCGCCGTCTCCGACAAGGACTCCTTCCAGATGACCCGCCGTCTCGCCAAGGAGGAGGGCCTGCTGGTCGGCGGCTCCTGCGGCATGGCGGTCGTGGCGGCGCTGGAGGTGGCGTCGCGGCTCGGTGAGGACGACGTGGTGGTGGTGCTGCTGCCGGACAGCGGGCGCGGCTACCTCAGCAAGATCTTCAACGACGAGTGGATGGCCGACTACGGCTTCCTGGAGGACGCGGGCCCGAGCGCCCGGGTCGCGGACGTCCTCGAGGACAAGCAGGGCGGCTCGATGCCCTCCCTGGTCCACATGCACCCCGACGAGACGGTCGGCCAGGCGATCGAGGTGCTGCGCGAGTACGGCGTCTCGCAGATGCCGGTCGTCAAGCCGGGCGCCGGGCACCCGGACGTGATGGCCGCGGAGGTCGTCGGCTCGGTGGTGGAGCGGGAGCTGCTGGACGCGCTGTTCAGCAAGTCCGCCTCGCTGGACGACCCGCTGGAGAAGCACATGTCGGCGCCGCTGCCGCAGGTCGGCTCCGGTGAGCCGGTCGCCGATCTGATGGCGGTGCTGGGCAAGGCGGACGCGGCGATCGTCCTGGTCGAGGGCAAGCCGACGGGTGTCGTCAGCCGGCAGGACCTGCTGGCGTTCCTCGCGAAGGGCGGGAAGTGACGGCGGGCGCTGCGGGCGCCTGGTGAACGGACTCTGAACTGACGCTGAACGCAGCGCTGTTGAGCCGTACGTGATCTTCGTGGACTTCGCGGAAGTGGTACGAGGGCGTCACGTTCGCGCAGCACTCGCTTAACACGCGTCCGGCAGATTGGTGGGCGTCGGCAGGGACGGGAGCGGCTCCCCGTTCCGGCCGACGGTGAAACGGCGTCAAGGACCTCCGGAGCGGCTCCCGGACCTCCACCGACGCCACGGACGCGCGATCCGGCTCAGGCCCGGCCCCGCGTCCCTCGCGGGGACCGCCGTCGTCCCGCCCCCCGGGCGACCGGGGGTGCGGCGGTCCCCGCGCATGAAATTCCGGCGTTCAGCCTTCCCAGTCGCCGTCCCGCTCGCCGCCGCGGCGGGTGAACAGGCCCGGGTTGGTGCGGGCCGCCTGGGCGACGTTGACGCCGACGATGCCCAGCCAGGTCACCAGCAGGCCGGGCAGATGGCCGAGGCTCCCCCCGATCGCGGACAGCGGTACCGCGAGGACGAGGGAGACGATCGCGAAGCCGTAGCGGTCGCCCCAGCTGTCCGTCGCCCTCGGGGCCTTCGACTCCCGGGCCACCGTCATCTGCTGCTCGGCGATCTGCCGGCGCACCCGGCGCTCCACCGCGCCGTCGATGCGCTGGTCGACCTTCTCCAGGAACGAGTCGATCAGCGCCGACTCGTACTCCTCGCCCAGCTCCCTGCGCGCCTGCAGGGTGGCGTCGAGTTCCTTCTTCAGCTCGCCGTCCCGCGCGTCCATTCCGCTCATGCGCCCCACGGTAGGCAGCCCCACCCCCCATCGCACTGGGGCTAACCCCCGTTCCGAGGCGGGGGCGGGCCGGGCGGTGCTTCGGAGCCGAACCCGCTGTCAAGAATTTGCAATCGCCTGTTTGCTTCTCGCCGCCGCAGCTGCGTCGATCCGGGCCGTCTCAGCCCCTCTGTAGGGGCGTACGCCGTCAGTCGACTGATCATTGTCAAGCAATTACGAAATTGACGCGATATCTTGCGCACTGCTGTCGGCGGTGGTTGAGTGTGCCGCGCCCCACAGACGCACCGAGTCGCACCGATGGTGGGGCCTCCTGCTGTCCTTGCCCGAAGGGGACCACCATGAGAAGTGCCCGGCTCCGTCGTACTCGCCGCGCCGGCGCGGCCGCCCTCGTCTGCGCGCTCACGCTGACCGCCCTCGCCGCCTGCGGCACGAGCAGCAGCAGTGACGACGACGGCGGTGCCGAAGGCAGCGGCTCGTCCGACCCGTCCGCGCCGCTGGATCCCGAGACCAAGGTGTCGATCACCATCGACTGCATGCCCCCGGCGGCGAAGGCGGCCGAGCTGAAGCAGTGGAAGGAGGACGTCGCCGCGTTCAACAAGATCTACCCGAACGTCAGGATCGAGGGCCGCTCCACGCCCGGGCAGTGTCTGGAACCGCCGCGCTTCACGGCGATGCTGAAGGCGAAGTCGCAGCCGGACGTCTTCTACACCTACTTCACCGACCTGCCGCAGGTGCTCTCCGAGGACGGCGCCGAGGACATCACCGCCTACGTCAACGACAAGACCGTCCCGGCGCTGAAGGACATCGACCCCAACGTCCTCGGCATGCTCAAGCAGGGCGACAAGCTCTACGGCCTGCCCACCAGCAACTACACGATGGGCCTGATGGTCAACCGCAAGCTGTTCGAGAAGGCCGGACTCGACCCCGACAACCCGCCGCGCACCTGGGACGAGGTCCGCACCGCCGCCAAGAAGATCGCCGGCCTCGGCGACGGCATCGCCGGCTACGGCGACTACAGCGCGGGCAACAACGGCGGCTGGCACTTCACCGCCGAGATGTACAGCCGCGGCGGCGACGTCGTGGACGCGAGCGGCAAGAAGGCCGCGTTCAACGACGACATCGGCCGCGCGCTCGCCGAGGACCTCCGCGCCATGCGCTGGGAGGACGACAGCATGGGCAAGACCCAGCTGCTGAAGTGGGGGGACCTGCAGAAGCAGATCGCCTCCGACAAGCTCGGCATGTTCATCGCCGCGCCCGACAACATCGCGTACATGGTCCAGCAACTCGGCGCCGAGTACGACAACTTCGGCATGGGCCCGATACCCGGCGGCGAGAACACACTGGCCGGCGGCAACGCCTACATGATCAAGAAGGGCATCTCCCCGGACAAGGTCAAGGCCGCCGTCGCCTGGCTCAACTTCAAGAACCTCACCGTCGGCAAGGGCCAGTTCGACTGGGCCCGCACCAAGGCGGACGGTCTGCCGGTCGGCCTCCCGCAGCCCAACTTCTGGCTGGGCGAGTCAAAGAAGAAGGACGACGCCAACCGCGCGGAGAGCGCCACCATGAACGTCGCCGCCTTCAAGGCCTTCATGGACAACCCCGTCCCGAGCAAGCCGGAGCCGCCGAAGGCGCAGGAGATCTACAAGATCCTCGACACCGTGATGTCCGGCATCCTCACCAACGAGGACGCCGACATCGACAAGCTCCTCGACACCGCCGAGTCGCAGGTCAACCAGGTGCTGGCCAACCAGTGACGGCCCCGGGCGGGGCGGCGGGGCGTCCTCCCCGTACCGCCCCGCCCCAGTCCGAAGGAGCGACGATGCCGGCCCCGAGCCTGACCCCGAGCAAGGCGGGACCTCCCCGCCACCCCGAGCCGCGCCGCCGCACGGGCGCCCCGCCCACCGGCGGCCGGCTCACCAGGAACCTGCGGCGCAATCTGACCGCCCACGCCTTCCTCATCGGGGCGGTCCTGTGCTTCGCGGTGTTCTCCTGGTACCCGATGATCAGGGAGTTCTTCCTCGCCTTCCAGAAGACCGAGAACGGCGAGACCGTCTGGGTGGGCTGGGACAACTTCACCACGGTCCTCAACGACCCCGCCTTCTGGCAGGCCTGGGGCAACACCTTCTGGTTCACCCTCCTGGCGCTGCTCCTCGGCTTCGTCGTCCCGTTCTTCCTGGCCATCGTCATCAACGAGTTCCGCCACGGCCAGGGCTATCTCCGGCTGCTGGTCTACCTGCCGGTGATGCTGCCGCCGGTCGCGGCCGTCCTGCTCTTCCAGTACCTCTACGACCCGGGCTACGGCCTGCTCAACGAACTGCTCGGCGCCCTCGGTCTGCCCGAGCAGCAGTGGCTGCAGGACGCCGACATCGCGATGTTCTCCCTGGTCATCGCGTCGACGTGGATGAACATGGGCGGGGCCACGCTGATCTACCTCGCCGCGCTCCAGGGCATCCCGGGCGAGCTGTACGAGGCGGCCGAACTGGACGGCGCCGGGCTGCTGCGCAAGATCTGGCACGTCACCGTCCCGCAGACCCGGCTGATCCTCTCCCTGATGCTGCTCATGCAGATCATCGCCACCATGCAGGTCTTCGTGGAGCCGTTCCTGCTCACCGGCGGTTCCGGCCCCGAGGGGTCCACGACGACGGTCGTCTACCTGATCTACCAGTACGCCTTCAACTTCAACAACTACGGTGCCGCCGCGGCGCTCGGCCTGATGCTGCTCGTACTCCTCGCCGGATTCTCGGCCGCGTACGTCAAGCTCAGCCGCGCCGAGGAGCCGTAGGGCCGGGGGAGACCACCATGTCCACGCGCACGCTCATCTCGCCGGCCCAGCTCGCCAGAGCCCGCGGCAAGCGCCTGTACTGGGCCGCCTTCGCCCTGGTCACCGGCGGCTTCACCCTCGTGTTCCTCGGGCCCCTGTACTGGCTGGTGTCCAGCGGCTTCAAGGACGCCCAGGAGGTGATCCGGACCCCGCCGACCCTGACGCCCGAGAGCTTCACACCCGGCAACTACAGCCGGGCCTGGGAGGTCATGGACCTGTCGTCCCTGCTGTTCAACACCCTCTACTACGCCTTCGGCGCGCTCGCGTTCCAGCTCGTCCTCGACGTCGCCGCCGCCTACTCGCTGTCCAAGCTGCGGCCCGTCTTCGGCAAGGCCATCCTCGGCATGATGCTGGCCACGCTGATGATCCCGGCGACCGTGCTCGTCGTACCCCAGTACCTGACCGTGCTCGACGTGCCGGTCGTCGAGCGGAACCTGCTCAACAGCCCCTGGGCGATCTGGCTGCCGTCGGTCACCAACGCTTTCAACATCTTCCTGCTGAAGCGGTTCTTCGACTCCGTCCCCAAGGAACTGCTCGACGCCGCCGCCATGGACGGCGCGTCCCCGATGCGCGTCCTGTGGTCGATCGTCCTGCCGATCTCCCGGCCCATCCTGGGCGTGGTGTCGATCTTCGCGGTCGTCGGCGTCTGGAAGGACTTCCTCTGGCCGATGCTCACCCTGCCGGACCCCGCGAAACAGACCCTCAACGTCGGCATCTACTCGCTCTCCAACGGCGTCCCGGTGAACGTGCTCATCGCCGCGCTGACGATCGCCTCCCTGCCGACCCTGATCATCTTCCTGATCTTCCAGCGCAACATCATGAGCGGCCTCACCGCCGGCGGCCTCAAGGGCTGACGGCCCTTCCGCGGACCTGCTTCTTCCCCCGAGAAGACCCCCTGCCCGAAAGGAATGCCCGTGGTAGCCCCTCACCCGTCCCGCACCGACGACTGGTGGCGCGACGCCGTCATCTACCAGGTGTATCCCCGCAGCTTCGCCGACGGCGACGGCGACGGCACCGGTGACCTCGCGGGCGTCCGGGGGAGGCTGCCCTACCTCGCCGAACTCGGCGTCGACGCCGTCTGGTTCACCCCCTGGTATGCCTCCCCGATGGTCGACGGCGGTTACGACGTCGCCGACTACCGCGCCATCGACCCGGCCTTCGGCACCCTCGACGAGGCCGAGAAGCTGATCGCCGAGGCCGCCGAGCTCGGCATCGGGGTCATCGTCGACATCGTCCCCAACCACGTCTCCGATCAGCACCCCTGGTTCCGGGCCGCGCTGGAGGCCGGCCCCGGCAGCCCCGAACGGGAACGCTTCCACTTCCGTCCCGGCCGGGGCGAGCACGGGGAACTCCCGCCCAACGACTGGCCCTCGCAGTTCTCCGGGAACACCTGGACCCGGGTGCCCGACGGCGAGTGGTACCTGCACCTGTTCACCCCCGAGCAGCCCGACCTGAACTGGGCGCACCCGGACGTCCGCAAGGAGCACGAGGACATCCTGCGCTTCTGGTTCTCCCGGGGCGTCGCGGGCGTCCGCATCGACTCCGCCGCCCTGCTGGTCAAGGACCCCGCGCTGCCCGACTACACCGAGGGCACCGACCCCTGCCCGTACATCGACCAGGACGAGCTGCACGACATCTACCGCTCCTGGCGGGCGATCGCCGACGAGTACGGCGCCGTGTTCGTCGGCGAGGTCTGGCTGCCCGACGCCGAACGCTTCGCCCGCTATCTGCGCCCCGACGAACTGCACACCGCCTTCAACTTCGCCTTCCTGGCCTGCCCCTGGGAGCCGGACCGGCTGCGCCGCACCATCGACAACACCCTCGCCGAGCACGCCCCCGTCGGCGCCCCCGCGACCTGGGTGCTCTGCAACCACGACGTCACCCGCACCGTCACCCGGTACGGCCGCGAGGACACCGCCTTCGACTTCGCCACCAAACGCTTCGGCACCCCCACCGACCTGGAGCTCGGCACCCGCCGCGCCCGCGCCGCCGCCCTGCTCACGCTGGCCCTGCCCGGCTCGGTGTACCTGTACCAGGGCGAGGAACTGGGGCTGCCCGAGGCCGACATCCCCCGCGAGCGCATCCAGGACCCGATGCACCTCCGCTCCGGCGGCACCGACCCCGGCCGCGACGGCTGCCGCGTCCCGCTGCCCTGGGCGGCCGAGGCCCCCTGGTACGGCTTCGGCACCGGCGCCGAGCCCTGGCTGCCCCAGCCCGAGGACTGGGCGCGGTACGCCGTCGACCGGCAGAGCGCCGACCCGGAGTCGATGCTCGCCCTGTACCGCGAGGCGATGCAGCTGCGCCGGTCGGAGAAGGGTTTCGGCGACGGCACCCTGACCTGGCTGCCGGCTGCGGAGGGCGTGCTGGCCTTCGCCCGCGACGAAGGACTGCTCTGTGTCGTCAACCTCTCGGAGCGGCCGGCCGCCCTCCCGACGTACCAGCGGCTGCTGCTCGCCAGCGGACCGCTGGCCGCGGACGGGAGCCTGCCGAGCGATACGGCGGTGTGGCTGCGCGCCTGAGCCTCTGTCGCGGGACGCCTCGGGCGGGCCGCGGGGCGGCGGGGTGCCGTAAGGGCTGCAACGCGTTTGCGTCGTACTCAGGGCTGAAAGCTGAGAACGGACGTAATCTTCTTGCGGTTCTTGCGTTAGTCTTGCGTGTATGACGCGACGACTTGCTCAAGTGGCGAAGAAGGTCGGGGTCAGCGAGGCCACGGTGAGCCGGGTCCTCAATGGCAAGCCCGGAGTGTCCGAGGCGACCCGCCAGTCCGTGCTCACGGCGCTCGACGTCCTCGGGTACGAGCGGCCGACCCAGCTGCGCGGTGAGCGGGCCCGGCTGGTCGGACTGGTGCTGCCGGAGCTGCAGAACCCGATCTTCCCGGCGTTCGCGGAGGTCATCGGGGGCGCGCTGGCGCAGCAGGGGCTGACGCCCGTGCTGTGCACGCAGACCAAGGGCGGCGTCTCCGAGGCGGACTACGTGGACCTGCTGCTCCAGCAGCAGGTCTCGGGCGTCGTCTTCGCCGGCGGTCTCTTCGCGCAGGCCGACGCGCCGCACGAGCACTACCGCCGGCTGGCCGAGCGCAACATCCCCGTCGTCCTGGTCAACGCGTCGATCGAGGGGCTGGACTTCCCCTGTGTGGCCTGCGACGACGCCGTCGCCGTCGAGCAGGCCTGGCGCCATCTCGCCTCGCTCGGACACGAGCGGATCGGCATGGTGCTCGGCCCCGCCGACCATGTGCCCTCCCGCCGCAAGCTGGAGGCCGCCCGGAAGGCGGCGAAGGACGCGGGCACCGAGCTGGCCGACGCGTTCGTGGAGCGGTCGATCTTCTCGCTGGAGGGCGGGCAGGCCGCGACCGCGCGTCTGCTGGACCGGGGCGTCACCGGCATCGTGTGCGGCAGCGACCCGCTGGCCCTGGGCGCGATCAGGGCCGCCCGCCGGCGCGGGCTCACCGTCCCGGCGGACGTGTCGGTGGTCGGCTTCGACGACTCCGCCTTCATGACCTGCACCGAACCGCCCCTGTCGACCGTCCGCCAGCCCATCGAGGCCATGGGCCGCGCCGCCGTCGACCTGCTGTGCGCCCAGATCCAGGGCACCCAGGCCCACCCAGGCGAGCTGCTCTTCGAGCCCGAGCTGGTCGTGCGCGGATCGACGGCGCCGCCGCCGGCCCGCTGACCTCACCGAGGCCCGCCTGCTGATCCCCGTCCCCGGAACGCTCTCGGCGTTCCGGGGACTCTTTTTTGTCGTGGCTTCGACAGAAGCGTTGACAAAGCAAGCACCCGGTAGAAACCTGACCCTCCAGCACGCGCAAATAGGACACAGATTTACTCAAGAAAGTGTCTAGCGGAGAGGCTGTCATGAGAGCCACACACCCGAGCAGACGGTGGGGGGTCGGTCTGCTGACAGCGGGCCTGATCTCCGTCGGCCTGCTGCCCGCCCCCGCGCACGCGGCGGCGGCAGACACCAATCTCGCCCTCGGCAGAGCGGCGACCGCCCAGGGAGCGCACGGCGGCTACCCGGCGGCCCATGTGACGGACGGAAGCCAGCAGACGTACTGGGAGGGCCCGACGGGCTCCTTCCCGCAGTGGATCCAGGTCGACCTCGGCACCGCGGTCGACCTGGACCGCGTCACGCTGAAACTCCCCACCACCTGGGAGGCGCGGACCCAGAGCCTCGCCGTCCTGGGCAGCGCCGACGGAGACTCCTTCAGCACCCTCGCCGCGGGCCGGGCCCGCTCGTTCAGCCCGTCCTCGGCGAACACCGTCACCCTCGACCTGCCGCCCGCCGAGGCCCGCTACGTCCGCGTCCAGGTGACCGCCAACTCCGGCTGGAACGCCGCCCAGTTGTCCGAGCTGGAGATCTACGGCGAGGACGACGGCGGCCCCGCCGAACCGCCCGTCGAGGGCACGAACCTGGCCCGCGGCAAGCCGATCGAGGCGACCTCGACGACACAGAACTACGTCGCCACGAACGCCAACGACGACAACACCGGCACCTACTGGGAGTCGGCGGGCTTCCCGTCGAGCCTGACGGTGAGGCTCGGCGCCGACGCGGACGTCTCCGCCGTCGTCCTGAAGCTGAACCCCGACCAGGTCTGGGGCCCGCGCACCCAGTCCCTCCAGATCCTCGGACGCGCCCAGGGCGCCTCGGACTTCACGAGCCTGAAGGCGCGCGCCGACTACGCCTTCAGCCCGTCCAAGGACCACAACACCGTCACCGTCCCGGTGACCGGCCGCGTCGCCGACCTGCGGCTGACAGGCTTCGCCAACTCCGGCGCGCCCGGCGTCCAGGTCGCCGAGATCCAGGTCCTCGGCACGGCCGCGCCCGCCCCCGACCTCGTCGTCACCGACCTGACGTGGACGCCCGCGGCACCCTCCGAGAAGGACGAGGTGACGGCCCAGGTCACTGTCCGCAACGCCGGCACCGACCGCGCCCCAGCGACCACCGTGAACGTCAGCGTCGAGGGCACCGTCGCGGGCTCCGCCCCGGTCGCCGCGCTCGACACCGGTGAGTCCAGGACCGTCGAAGTCCCCCTCGGTAAACGCCCGATGGGCTCCTACACCGTCTCCGCCGTCGCCGACCCGACCGACACCGTCGCCGAACTCGACAACAGCAACAACAGCCGCACCGCGGCGGACAAACTGACCGTCGCCCAGAGCCCCGGCCCGGACCTCAGGGTCACCGGCATCACCAGCAACCCGGCGTCCCCGGCGGTCGGTTCCTCCGTCTCCTTCACCGTGGCCGTGCACAACCGCGGCACCACCCCCGTCCCCGCCGGCACGGTCACCCGCCTCACCGTCGGCGACACCACCCTCGAGGGCAAGGCCCCGGCCATCGCCCCGGGCGACACGGCGACCGTCGCCCTCACCGGCACCTGGACCGCGACCAACGGCGGAGCCACCCTCACCGCCACCGCGGACGCCACCGGCACGCTGGCCGAGACAGACGAGAACAACAACGTCTTCGCCCGCTCGATCGTCGTGGGACGCGGCGCGGCCGTGCCGTACACCGAGTACGAGGCCGAGGACGGCCGCTACCAGGGCACGCTGCTGACCACCGACAAGAAGCGCACCTTCGGGCACACCAACTTCGGCACCGAGTCCTCCGGCCGCAAGTCGGTCCGCCTGAACAGCACCGGCGACCAGGTCGAGTTCACCTCGACGAGCGCCGCCAACTCGATCGTCGTCCGCAACTCCATTCCGGACGCGGCGGGCGGCGGCGGCCGGGAGGCCACCCTCAGCCTGTACGCGGACGGCGAGTTCGTGCGGAAGCTGACCCTGTCCTCCAAGCACAGCTGGCTGTACGGCAACACCGACAGCCCCGAGGGCCTGACCAACACCCCGGGCGGTGACGCGCGGCGACTGTTCGACGAGTCGCACGCGCTGCTGACCGCGACCTACCCGGCGGGCACGACGTTCCGCCTCCAGCGCGACGCCGGTGACACGGCCGCCTTCTACATCGTCGACCTGATCGATCTGGAGCAGGTCGCGCCCCCATCGCCCAAGCCCGCCTCCTGCACCTCGATCACCGAGTACGGCGCCGTCCCGAACGACGGGATCGACGACACCGACGCGATCCAGCGCGCCGTCACCGCCGACCAGAAGGGCGCCATCGACTGCGTGTGGATCCCGGCCGGGCAGTGGCGGCAGGAGCAGAAGATCCTCACCGACGACCCGCTCAACCGCGGCACCCACAACCAGGTCGGCATCCGTGACGTGACGATCCGCGGCGCCGGCATGTGGCACTCCCAGCTCCACAGCCTCACCCCGCCGCACGAGGCGGGCGGCATCAACCACCCGCACGAGGGCAACTTCGGTTTCGACATCGACGACAACACCAAGATCTCCGACATCGCCATCTTCGGTTCCGGCACCATCCGGGGCGGCGACGGCAACGCCGAGGGCGGCGTCGGGCTCAACGGCCGCTTCGGCAAGAACACCAAGATCAGCAACGTGTGGATCGAGCACGCCAACGTCGGCGTCTGGGTCGGCCGCGACTACTCCAACATCCCCGAGCTGTGGAACCCCGGCGACGGCCTGGAGTTCACCGGCATGCGGATCCGCAACACCTACGCCGACGGCATCAACTTCGCCAACGGCACCCGCAACTCCACCGTCTACAACTCCTCCTTCCGCAACACCGGCGACGACGCCCTCGCCGTGTGGGCCAGCAAGTACGTCAAGGACACCTCGGTCGACATCGGCCACGACAACCACTTCCGCAACAACACGATCCAGCTGCCCTGGCGGGCCAACGGCATCGCGGTCTACGGCGGTCACGGCAACACGATCGAGAACAACGTGATCTCCGACACCATGAACTACCCGGGGATCATGCTGGCCACCGACCACGACCCGCTGCCCTTCTCCGGGCAGACCCTCATCGCGGGCAACGCCCTCTACCGGACGGGCGGCGCGTTCTGGGGTGAGGCCCAGGAGTTCGGCGCGATCACCCTCTTCGCACAGGGGCCGGACATCCCCGGCGTGACCATCAGGGACACCGACATCCACGACTCGACGTACGACGGCATCCAGTTCAAGACGGGTGGCGGCGCGATGCCGGGCGTGAAGGTCTCGGACGTCCGCATCGACGGCTGCGTCAACGGCTCCGGCGTCCTCGCGATGGGCGGGGCACGCGGCAGCGCCACGCTCAGCAACGTGACGATCAAGAACTGTGCCGAGGGCGAGGTCGTCACCGAGCCCGGCTCGCAGTTCGTCATCAACCGCACCTGAACCTCTCCCCATCCCGGCGGCGGCCCACCCCCAGGGCCGCCGCCCTGTGTGCCGATCGAGGTCGTGTGGCGGGCGCCGCCGCTGTATAACGGCATGCAGAAGTTGCGGAGAGTGAATAGTTCCGAGGGGGAGCACGTCATGAGCGTCGCCGACAGCCCTGCCGCGCGCCTGCAGGCGCTCTTCGAGGGGCACCGGCTGACGCCGACCCAGCGGCGGATCGCCCACAGCATGGTGCGGCGCGCCGCCGACGTGCCGTTCCTGTCCAGCGTCGAGCTCGCCGAACTCGCCGGGGTCAGCCAGCCCTCCGTGACCCGCTTCGCCGTCGCCCTCGGCTTCGACGGCTACCCCGCCCTGCGGCGCCATCTGCGCGAGGTCGCCCCCGCCGAACCCGCGCCGGAGACCGGTGCCGCCAACGAGTACCAGCAGGCCGTCGAGGCCGAGATCCAGAACCTGCGGCATCTGGCGGAGGCGCTGGCCGATCCCGTGCCCGTGCGGCGGGCGGGGCGGATCCTGGCGGGCAGCCGGCCGCTGCCCGTGCTCGGGCTGCGCGCGGCCGCCGCCCAGGCGCACGGCTTCGCCTACTTCGCCGCCAAGGTCCATCCGGACGTACGGCTGCTCAACGAGGGCGGCACGATGCTGCACGACCGTATCGACGCCGCCGTCCGCGCCGGTGCGAGCGCCCTGCTGTGCTTCGCGCTGCCCCGGCATCCCCGCGAGGTCGTCGACGCCCTCGCCCACGCCAAGGAGACCGGACTGACCGTCGTCACCGTCGCCGACTCCGCGTTCGCGCCGGTCGCCAAGGTGTCGGACCTGCTGCTGCCCGCCGCCGTCGGTACCGGGCTCGCCTTCGACACGGCGTGCGCGCCGATGCTGCTGGGGCGGGTGCTGCTGGAGGCGATGTGCGACGACCTGCCCGACGCGCAGGCCCGCCTGGAGGAGTTCGACGCGAAGGCGGCGGCCCGGGGTCTGTTCGTGGAGTGACATCCGCCGGGAGCCACGGCCGTTGTTCTCAGACTCGTCTCAGCTTCTGTCGCTAGCGTGCGTCTCTTGGTACTTGTTTCTGGTACCGGCTTCTCGGTACCGCTTCCGAACCGTGCACCGAATGTGAGACGGGAGGCTGAACGTGACGCGCGGAGGTCAGGGGCTGGCTCGGGTGGCCGTCGTCGTACGGGCCGGGGCCGCGCCGCTGTGGTGGCTGGGAGTGTTCGCGGCGGGCATCGGCCTGCTGGTGCCGGGACTGACCGGACGCCGGATCGGTGTCCTGGCCGGTGCGGCGCTGTTCATCGTGGCGGCGGCCGCCGTCGCCCTGCTGCGGCGGGGGCGCTACCGCGCGCTGGCCCGCGCG
>NZ_JAOCQE010000330.1 GCF_025290915.1 Streptomyces sp. 15-116A
GCCTCGGCCTGGCGCTCGACCCGCCGCACGCCGCGCTCCGGGACGCGCTGGCGGGTGACCGCGCGGATCTGGACCTCCGTACGATCTGGCTGGTCGCCGCCCTCGCGGTGGCCGTCGCGCTGATCACCGGCATCGGCCTGATGGCCTCGCGCAGCGGCCTCACGCCCTTCTGGGGCCGGTTCCTGGAGATCGCCGAGGGGTTCGTCCTGCTGACGCTGGTGCCGTTGGCGCTGGCCGTGTTCGACGTGTACGCGACGGTGCGGTCGATGACGGGATGAGGGCGGGACGACGGCGGGTTCCGGCGGCTACAGCCGCTGAATGATCGTCCCCGTGGCCAGCCCGCCCCCCGCGCACATCGTGATCAGCGCGAACTCCCTGTCCGTGCGCTCCAGTTCATGCAGCGCCGTAGTGATCAAGCGCGCCCCCGTCGCCCCCACCGGATGACCCAGCGCGATCGCACCGCCGTTCACGTTCACCTTCTCCAGGTCCTGGTCGAAGACCTGCGCCCAGCTCAGGACCACCGATGCGAACGCCTCGTTGATCTCCACCAGGTCGATGTCCCTCAGCGACATCCCCGCCTTGCCCAGCACGGCGTGCGTCGCGTCGATCGGGCCGTCCAGGTGGAAGTGGGGGTCGGAGCCGACCAGGGCCTGGGCGACGATCCGGGCCCTCGGCTTCAGCTTCAGCGCACGGGCCATCCGTTTCGACGCCCAGAGGATCGCCGCCGCGCCGTCGGAGATCTGGGAGGAGTTGCCGGCCGTGTGGACCGCCGTCGGCATCACCGGCTTCAGGCCGGCCAGGGCCTCCATGGACGTGTCGCGCAGACCCTCGTCCCGGTCGACCAGGCGCCACATGCCCTGACCGGCGTGCTGTTCCTCCTCGGTGGTCGGGACCTGGACGGCGAAGGTCTCGCGCTTGAAGCGTTCCTCGGCCCAGGCGTTGGCCGCCCGCTCCTGGGAGAGGAGGCCCAGGCGGTCCACGTGCTCGCGATTCAGGCCCCGGTGGCGGGCGATGCGCTCAGCCGCCTCGAACTGGTTGGGGAGGTCGACGTTCCACTCGTCGGGGAAGGGTTTGCCCGGCCCGTGCTTCGAGGCGGACCCCAGCGGCACCCTCGACATCGACTCGACGCCGCACGAGATGCCCACGTCGATGACCCCCGCCGCGATCATGTTCGCGGTCATGTGGGACGCCTGCTGCGACGACCCGCACTGCGCGTCGACCGTCGTCGCCGCCGTCTCGTACGGCAGTCCCATCGTCAGCCAGGCCGTCCGCGCCGGGTTCATGGACTGCTCACCGGCGTGGGTGACCGTGCCGCCGACGATCTGTTCCACGCAGTCGGCGGGGATGCCGGTGCGGCCCAGGAGTTCGCGGTAGGTCTCGCCCAGGAGGTAGGCGGGGTGGAGATTGGCGAGCGCGCCGCCGCGCCGGCCGATGGGGGTGCGTACGGCTTCGACGATCACGGGTTCCGCGGCCATGGGGGGTCCTCTCGGGAACTGATACCCGGAACTAGTACGCGTTCTAGTTCTGCTGGCAGTCTGCTGAGTCGACGGCCCGTGCCGCAAGGGTCGTGCAGCCGCTGAGGTCGTGATCCGCCGGGAAAACGCGGGCAATTGGGCGTGGTTCGTGCCTTGCGGGTTGTAGAACTCGTTACTACGGTCCTCCCAGCTCCGTACCTGATGCTCCGTCAAAAGACGCCGAAGCCAACCGAACGCTGCTGGAGTGACGCCCCATGCCCTGTCCAGCGCTGCCCGACGGGTTCGACTTCACCGACCCGGACGTACTGCACCGCCGTGTGCCCCTGCCGGAGTTCGCCGAGCTGCGCCGGGTCGAGCCGGTGTGCTGGGTCGCCCAGCCGGCCGGGGTGGCCGGATTCGCGGACGAGGGGTACTGGGCCGTCACCCGGCACGCCGACGTCAAGTACGTCTCCACGCACCCGGAGTTGTTCTCGTCGTACCTGAACACGGCGATCATCCGCTTCAACGAGGACATCGAGCGGGACGCGATCGACGCGCAGCGGTTCATCATGCTCAACATGGATCCGCCGGAGCACACGCGCGTGCGGCAGATCGTGCAGCGCGGGTTCACGCCCCGGGCGATCCGTGCGCTGGAGGAACGGCTGCGGGCACGGGCGCGGGCGATCGTGGAGGGGGCGCGGGCGCACGACGGGCCCTTCGACTTCGTGACCGAGGTGGCGTGCGAGCTGCCGCTGCAGGCGATCGCCGAGCTGATCGGCGTACCGCAGGAGGACCGGGGCAAGATCTTCGACTGGTCCAACAAGATGATCTCGTACGACGACCCGGAGTACGCCATCACGGCGGAGATCGGCGCCCAGTCGGCGGCCGAGATCCTCGCGTACGCGATGAACATGGCCGCCGAGCGGAAGCGGTGCCCGGCGCCGGACATCGTCACGCGGCTGGTGGCGGCGGAGGACGAGGGGAATCTCAGCAGCGACGAGTTCGGGTTCTTCGTGCTGCTGCTGGCGGTCGCGGGCAACGAGACGACGCGCAACGCCATCACCCACGGGATGCACGCGCTGCTCACACACCCTGAGCAGTGGGAGCTGTACAAGAGGGAGCGTCCGGCGACGGCGGCGGAGGAGATCGTGCGCTGGGCGACACCTGTGGCCGCCTTCCAGCGCACGGCCACGCAGGACACCGAGCTCGGCGGCAAGACCATCCGCAAGGGCGACCGGGTCGGCCTCTTCTACTCCTCCGCCAACCACGACCCCGAGGTCTTCACCGCCCCGGACACCTTCGACATCACCCGCGACCCCAATCCCCACCTGGGCTTCGGTGGCGGCGGCCCCCACTACTGCCTGGGCAAGTCCCTGGCGGTCCTGGAGATCGACCTGATCTTCGACGCCCTGGCGGACGCGATGCCCGGCCTGCGGCTCGTCGGCACCCCGAGGCGTCTGCGCTCCGCCTGGATCAACGGCGTGAAGGAACTCCGGGTGACCGCTCACTGAGCGTGTATACATGCGCGTATACTGCCCCCATGGCTGATGCGATGATCCGAGTGCCCGCCGAGGTGCGAGACCGGCTGGCCGTGATAGCGGAGTCCCGGGGGACGTCGATCCGCATGCTCGTGCAGGAGTTCGCGGAATCGACCCTGACCGAGGAGGAGCGCCGGGAGCGGGCGGAGCGCACGCGGGCCTATCTCGCCGAGCACTTCGGTGTCGAGGTGCGGGACGAGGAGAGCGCGGCCATGGGGCGCAAGCTCCGGGAGGCGTTCGCCCGGCAGCAGGGCGGGGCCGCCGCGTGATCCTGCACCACCTCGTCCTCGACACGCCCACCCTGCTGGCGCTGTCGGGGAACCGGCAGGTGTCCGCGCTCATTCACCGCGCCCACTTCGAGACGGAGACCCGCCTGTGGGTCCCTGCCCTCTCGGCCCTGGAGGCCGACCGTGAACGTCTGGGCATCGCCGAGCACGTGGGGCAGCTGGAGGTCCTGCACATCGTGAACCTGGACTACCCAGCCGTGCTGGCGGTCGCCCGGATGCAGCGTGACGGTGTGCCGCCCGGCATCGGTGCCGCGGTGCACGCGGCTCGGCACCTGCCCGAGTGGGGCGCCGATGCCCTCGTCGCCACGGTGGACGCCAAGGCGTACGAGGGGCGCGGCGTGCCGGTGCTCGATCTGGAACGTTGACCGGCTGCGTGCCGGTGGCACGGCGAAGGCGGCGCCCCCGGGGATCTGGGGGGCGCCGCCTTCGGTATCAGGGGGTGTGGGGGTTGGTCAGTACCAGTTGTTGGCCTGCCAGAACTTCCACGCGTCGCACGGGCTGCCGTAGCGCTCGTTCATGTAGTTCAGGCCCCACTTGATCTGCGTGGCCGGGTTCGTCTTCCAGTCGGAGCCGGCGGAGGCCATCTTCGACGCCGGGAGCGCCTGGACCAGGCCGTACGCACCGCTGGAGGCGTTGGTGGCGGTGTGGTTCCAGCCGCTCTCGTGCGAGACGATGTTCGAGAAGCACTGGAACTGCGCCGAGTTGCCGATCATCTTCTGCGCGGTCGCCTGGGCGGACGAGCCCGTGGTCGCGGCCTGCGCGGGAGCCGCGGCGATCAGCGTGCCGCAGGTGACAGCGGCGAGGGCGGTACCGGCCAGAGCCTTCTTCGGAGTGGCGATCGTGCGGAGGAAAGAAGCGGCGGACACAGGCGGCCTTTCGGTCGGGAGCATGACGGTCGCGTGACGTACCTGCCGGTGCCGCACCCGTCGTGCGTGCGGCGGTGGCATACGTCGGCGCCGCGGCCCTGGTGGGCACGTCGGCGCCTGGCGACGTCGTCCAGACAAGCAGAACGGCGGAAGTGTCCGCAAAGGTCCCTTTTACTAGCGTGCGTCGCATGTGGGGGTGACGGGGGCTGCCGTGCAGCCCCGGCGCAGGGGTTCTGTCTACGGCCCCGCTTCGTACGTGAGCCACGTCATGTGGGGTGCTTCACCTGGGCGGGGTCCCCGAATGTGACCGGCGCCTCGAAGGCGGCGCGGCGGGTGGCTCTGCGTAGTGCCTTCAGTACGGGGGTGCCGAGCGCGAGCGTGAGCGCGACCGTGACGACCGCGCGGCCCAGGTCCCAGCCGAGGGATGTCGCCAGGCAGTAGGCGAGGAAGCGGGCCAGATTGGTGGGCAGCGACGCGTCCGGGTCGAAGGCGATGTTCGACGACAGGGCCGACATGAAGGGCCAGCCCGCCATGTTCATCACCGTGCCGTACGCGAAGGCCGCCAGGAAGCCGTACGCCGCGAGCATCCCCACCTCCGCGCGGCCACGCAGGCGGTCCGGGCCCGGCAGCAGACCCGCGCCCATCGTGAACCAGCCCATCGCCAGCATCTGGAACGGCAGCCAGGGCCCCACCCCGCCCGTGAGCAGCGCGGACGCGAACATCGTGATCGAGCCGAGGACGAATCCGAAGCCCGGCCCGAGCACCCGGCCGCTGAGGACCATGAGGAAGAACATCGGCTCCAGGCCCGCCGTACCCGCGCCGATCGGGCGCAGCGCCGCACCCGTCGCCGACAGGACGCCGAGCATCGCCACCGCCTTCGGACCGAGGCCCGACTCCGAGATCGTCGCCGCCACGACCGCGACCAGCAGCACCAGCAGGCCCGCGAAGAGCCAGGGCGCGTCCTGGGCGTGCGCGTTGAGGGTGGAGGCGGGCGGGGCGAGGAACGGCCAGCCGAAACCCGCCACGCCCACCGCGCTCACCAGGGCCAGGGCCGCCAGGGAGCGGGGGCCCAGGCGGATGGCTCGGGCCTGGCGGTCACGGCCGGTCACCGCCTTGCCGGTCACCCCCTGGCGCTCGCCGCCGGTCATCGCAGCGCCTCCCGTACCTGGCTCACCGTGAGCCACCGCTGCGGGGCGAGGATCTTGGCGACCTGGGGGGCGAAGGACGGGGACGCCACGACGACCTCCGCCGACGGGCCGTCCGCGATCACCTCGCCCTCCGCGAGCAGCACCACCCGGTGGGCCAGCTCCGCCGCCAGTTCCACGTCGTGGGTGGCCAGGACGATCGCGTGACCCTCCGTGGCCAGGCCGCGCAGGAGCGTGACCAGGCGGGCCTTCGCCGCATAGTCCAGGCCGCGCGTCGGCTCGTCGAGGAGGAGCAGGGGCGGGCGGGCCGTGAGGACGACCGCGAGGGCGAGGGTCAGGCGCTGACCCTCGGAGAGGTCGCGGGGGTGGGTGTCGTCGGCGACTCCCGGCAGCAGCTCCGACAGCAGCGCACGGCACGTGCCCGGCTCGGCGCCCGCGTCCCGGTCGGCGGCTGCGCACTCGGCGGCCACCGTGTCCGCGTACAGCAGATCGCGCGGCTCCTGCGGGACCAGGCCGACGCGGCGCACCAGATCGCGGGGGCGGGCCTTGTGCGGGACCGCGTCCCCGGTGCGGACCGAGCCGGAGGAGGGCGCGACCAGGCCGACGAGGGCGCTCAGCAGCGTCGATTTCCCGGCGCCGTTGCGGCCCATGAGGGCGATCGTCTCGCCGGGGGTGACGGTCAGGTCGATGTGGCGCAGGGCCTGCACGCGGTCGCGGCGGACGGCGAGGGAGCGGACCTCGGCGACGGGGGCCTGCGCCGGGGCGTCGGGTGCGGCGCGCTGGAAGAGGCGGCGGCGCACGGGCGGTGCGG
>NZ_JAOCQE010000331.1 GCF_025290915.1 Streptomyces sp. 15-116A
GGCGGCGCCGCTCGCCGCTGCCGTGTGCCTGTCCCGCCTGGTGGCCGGCGTCCACTACCCCTCCGACGTGGCCGCCGGCGCCGCCCTCGGCGCGCTCACCGCCCGGCTCGGCCTGCGCTGGATCAGGGAGGGCGCCCATGGCTGACACCACGCTGCTGCGCCAGCGCGCCGCCCGAGACCAGCCGCCACCGCCGCCGAAGCGCGGCCTCCTCAGGGGCCTGCTGGTCACCGCGCGCCCCAAGCAGTGGGTCAAGAACGTCCTGGTGATCGCCGCCCCGGCCGCCGCCGGTGAACTCTTCTCGTGGCAGGCCCTCAGCCAACTCGCGCTCGTCTTCGTCCTGTTCACCGCCTCCGCCGCGGCCGTGTACCTCCTCAACGACGCCCGCGACGCCGAGGCCGACCGCGCCCACCCCACCAAACGCCACCGCCCCGTCGCCGCCGGCCAGGTGCCCGTCCCCGTCGCCTACGCCGCGGGCGCCGCCCTCGGCGTCCTCGCGCCGCTCGCCGCCGCCTGGCTGTGCCCCCCTCAGGTCGCCGCGCTCCTGGTCGCGTACCTCGCCCTGCAACTGGCGTACTGCGTCAGCCTCAAGCACGTCCTGGTCGTCGACCTCGTCGTCGTCACCACCGGCTTCCTGATGCGGGCCGTGAGCGGCGGGCTGGCCCTCGGGATCCCGCTGTCGCGCTGGTTCCTGATCACCACCGGGTTCGGCGCGCTGTTCATGGTCGCCGCCAAGCGCTACTCCGAGGCCGTGCAGATGGCCTCGAAGGCCGGTGCCACGCGCGCGTTGCTCACCGAGTACTCCACCGGCTACCTCCGTTTCGTCTGGCAGCTCGCCGCCGGGGTCGCCGTGCTCGGCTACTGCCTGTGGGCCCTGGAGGAGGGCGGAGTGCCGCACACCAGCGTGCTGCCCTGGCGCCAGCTGTCCGTGGTCGCCTTCGTCCTCGCGGTCCTGCGCTACGCCGTCTTCGCCGACCGCGGCACCGCCGGCGAACCCGAGGACGTGGTCCTCCGCGACCGTGCCCTCGCCGTGATCGGCGCGGTGTGGGTCGCGATGTACGCGCTGGCGGTGGCCAATTGGTAGCCGACGCCCTGAGCCCCGCCCGCACGGGCCGACGGACGTCCCGGGCCGCCCGCCGCCGCGAGCTGATCGGTTTCGCCGCCGCCGGGCTGCTCGCCTACGCCGTCGACCTCGCTGTCTTCACCTGCCTGCGCGGACCCGCCGGCGCCGGCCCGCTCACCGCCAAGGCGCTGTCGTTCGTGGCGGGTTGCCTCGTGGCCTACGCCGGCAACGCGCTCGGCCCCTACCGCACCGCACGCGCGCGTACCGGGCTGCGCACCGTCGCGGTGTTCTTCGCCGTGAACCTCGCGGGCGCCGCCGTACAGCTCCTCTGCCTGACCATCAGTCACTACGGCCTCGGCCTCACCTCCCAGCGCGCGGACACCGTCTCCTGGGCCGTCATCGGCATGGTCCTGGCCACCTTCCTGCGTTTCTGGGGCACCAGAACATTGGTCTTCCACACCGAGGGCAGGGACGGATCATGGACTGGCTGAAGAAACTTCCGGTCGTCGGGCCGTGGTTCGCCCGGCTGATGCTCACGCACGCGTGGCGGACGTACGAGCGGCTGGACCGCGTGCACTGGACGCGGCTGGCCGCCGCGATGACGTTCACCAGCTTCGTCGCCCTGTTCCCGCTGCTCACCGTGGCCGCCGCGATCGCCGCCGCCACGCTGAGCGAGGAGCAGCAGGACACCCTCCAGGACAAGATCGCCGAACAGATCCCCGGCATCTCCGACCGGCTGAACCTCGACAGCCTGGTGCAGAACGCCGGCACCGTCGGTCTGATCGCCGCCGTGCTGCTGCTGTTCACCGGCGTCAGCTGGGCCGGTTCCACCCGCGAGTGCCTGCGCGCGGTGTGGGAACTGCCCGACGAGGAGGAGAACCCGGTCCTGCGCAAGGCCAAGGACCTGGGCATCCTGCTCGGGCTCGGCGGCGCGCTGCTGATCACCCTGGGCGCCTCCACCGTCGCCTCCGCGCTGGTCGGCCGGATCAGCGACGGGATCGGCCTGGAGGAGGGCGGCTGGGGCGGCGCCCTGCTGCGGATCGCCGCCTTCGCCGTCGCCGTCGGCGCGGACTTCCTGCTCCTGCTGTACGTGCTGACGCTGCTGCCCGGCGTCGAACCCACCCGGCACCGCCTGATCGTGGCCGCACTCGTCGGAGCGGTCGGCTTCGAGCTGCTGAAGCTGCTGCTCAGCGGCTATCTGCAGGGCGTGGCCGCGAAGAGCATGTACGGCGCGTTCGGCGTCCCGGTCGCCCTGCTGCTGTGGATCAACTTCACGTCGAAGCTCGTCCTGTTCTGCGCCGGTTGGACGGCGACCCCGAGCAAGGAGGCGGACACATCCGAGGGCGCCGGGGTCACGAACGGGAGCGACGGCGCACCAGGTCCGGCAGCGGCCATCGGCGGTTGACCAGGAACGCGGCGCCCGCGAGCAGCGCCAGCACACCGCCCGTGACCGACAGCGCCACGCCGACCCCGCTCGAACCGCTCCCCGCCGGTGCGCTCGCCACCGGCTTCGAGCCCACGGCACCCTGGGACGAGCCGCCCGCCTCACCGGGCGAGGCACTGGCACCCGTCCCGCCACCGGCCTGTGCGGCGCCCTTCGGCGGCACCAGCTCACCCACCGGCTCGACCTTCCCGGCCGCCTTGAACCCCCAGTCGAAGAGCTTCGCGGTCTCCTTGTAGACCTCGTTGCTCTCGTCCTTCTCCGGGTTCATCACGGTGACCAGCAGCACCTTGCCGTCGCGCTCGGCGACACCGGTGAAGGTGGCGCCCGCGTTGGTGGTGTTGCCGTTCTTCACGCCCGCGATGCCCTGGTAGACGGGCACGTCCGTGTCGCCGGTCAGCAGCCGGTTGGTGTTCTGGATCTCGAAGGGCTTGCGGACCTTCTTGCCCTTCTTGTCCTTCTTCGTCTCGCCCGGGAACTTCGCGCGGACCGTCGAGGCGTACTCGCGGAAGTCCTTCTTCTGCATCCCGGAGCGGGCGATCAGCGTCAGGTCGTACGCGGAGGACACCTGCCGGGGCGCGTCATAGCCGTCGGGGCTGACCGCGTGCGTGTCGAGGGCCTGCAGCTCCTCGGCGTGCTCGTTCATCTCCCGGACGGTCTTCTCCACGCCGCCGTTCATCGCCGACAGCACGTGCACCGCGTCGTTGCCGGAGCGCAGGAACACACCGAGCCACAGATCGTGGACCGTGTAGGTCTCGTCCTCCTTGATCCCGACCATGCTGGAACCGGCGCCGATCCCGGCCAGGTCGGAGGGGACGACCTTGTGCTTCTCCGTCTTGGGCCACTTCGGCAGCAGGGTGTCCGCGAACAGCATCTTCAGGGTGGACGCCGGGGCGAGCCGCCAGTGCGCGTTGTGCGCGGCGAGCACCTCGCCCGACTCGGCGTCGGCGACGATCCAGGACCGCGCCGATATGCCCTTCGGCAGCACGGGCACACCGGTGGCGAGGTTCACCTGGGTGCCCGGCTGCCCGAGCCGGGCACCGCCGATGGTCGACATCTTCGCCGGGGGAGTGGCCGACGGGCTCGTCGTGGGACCGGGCGCCGCGACGGCGGCGGGCGCGGTCAGCGCGGTGGACACGAGGGCGACGGAGGCGGCCAGCAGCGATCGCCGGACGGTGTTCTTGGGTGCGGGCACGGTCGGAAACGTACATGCCACGTCCGGGCCCGTCGTCCCCCGGTCCCCACCCCGGGCAAGGTTTCGGACACCGCCCGGTGATACTGGATCCATGAAGCTCAGCCGCCCCGTGTCCTGGTTCCTGCTCGCTTTCGGGGTGTGGAGCTGGGTCATCTGGATCACTTTCGTCAAGAACCTGGTCAAGGACAGCAGCGGTCTCGCCTTCGACGACGGTGAGCCCACGGCCTACTTCTGGGTGCACCTGCTGCTCGCCGTCGTCTCCTTCGTACTGGGGACGGTCGTGGGAGCCATCGGGTTGCGCGGGCTGCGCGCACTGAGCCGGACGTCACGGACGTCCTGACCGGAAACAGGGGAACTGGGCACCGTGGCCGTCGTTTTCGTCCTCATCGCACTGCTGGTGCTGGCCGTCCTGGTGACGGGCAACTGGTACGTGTGGCGCAGGCTGTTCCGGGACACCACCCGGGGTCCCGGCGCGATGCGCCGCGCGGGCGCGGTGGTGATCGCCGGCGGCTGGGCGCTCACCATCGGCGCCCTCGTCGCCGAGCGGGCCGGAGCCCCGTTCTGGCTCCAGCAGACCCTGGCCTGGCCGGGCTTCCTGTGGCTGGCCCTCGCCCTGTACCTGCTGCTGGCGGTCCTCGCGGGCGAGCTCGTACGGCCGGTCCTGCGACGGGTGCTGGAGCGCCGGGCACGGCGGGCGACACCGGTACGGGAGCAGGAGCCGACGCCGATACCGGCGGGCACGGCACCGGCACCGGCCGCCGAGACCGCCGACGACGACACCGGCACCCCCGGCGAGACCACCACCCCCACCGACCCCACCACCCCCACCGGCCCCTCCCGCCGTCTCTTCGTCTCCCGGGTCGTCGGCGGGGCCGCCGCTGCCGCCGCCGTGGCGACCGTCGGGTACGGCACGTACGGCGTGCTGAGCGGGCCGAAGGTGAAGCGGGTCACCGTGCCGCTCGCCAAGTTGCCGCGCGCGGCGCACGGTTACCGGATCGCGGTGGTCAGCGACATCCACCTGGGTCCTGTGCTCGGCCGGGGCTTCGCGCAGAAGGTCGTCGACACCATCAACTCCACCCAGCCGGACCTGATCGCGGTCGTCGGTGATCTGGTGGACGGCAGCGTGAAGGACCTCGGCCCGGCCGCCGCGCCCCTCGCGCAGCTGACCGCACGGCACGGCTCCTTCTTCGTCACCGGCAACCACGAGTACTTCTCCGGTGCCGAACAGTGGGTCGAGGAGGTCCGCCGGCTCGGCCTGCGCCCGCTGGAGAACGCCCGCACGGAGCTGCCCCACTTCGACCTGGCCGGTGTGAACGACGTGGCCGGAGAGGACGAGGGCCAGGGCCCCGACTTCGCCCGCGCCCTAGGCGACCGCGACCGTACGCGCGCGTGCGTGCTGCTCGCCCACCAGCCGGTGCAGATCCACGAGGCCGTCGACCACGGGGTCGACCTCCAGCTCTCCGGCCACACCCACGGCGGCCAGCTGTGGCCCGGCAACCTCATCGCCTCTGCCGCCAACCCGACCCTCGCGGGCCTGGAGAGCTACGGCGACACCCAGCTGTACGTCAGCCGCGGCGCCGGCGCCTGGGGGCCGCCGACCCGCGTGGGCGCCCCGTCCGACATCACCGTGATCGAGCTGGCGTCCCGTCAGGCCTGACGGCCGCCTTGGTAGCGTGCGAGGGACCGCTGATCACCGTCCCCGGGGGAACCAATGGCACGCGCGCGTACGGCACTTGTCCTGATCGACCTCCAGCGGTGGATCGTCGGCATGCCGTGGCAGCCGATCGACGGGACCGCCGTCGTCGAGGCGTGCGGACGGCTGCGCGAGCACTTCACGGCCGACGCCGACTCGGTGGTCGTCCTCGTCCGGCATGTGAGCGCCGACGGCGGGGACGGCGGTGCCGACGCCCCGCGCAACCAGCTGGTCCCTCAGTGCGCGCCGCGCGCCGGCGACCACCTGGTGACCAAGACCGCCCTCGACGCCTTCGAGGGCACCGGCCTGCACGAGACGCTGCGCGACGAGGGCGTCACCGACCTGGTCCTCGCCGGCCTGTCCACCGCCCACGGCGTCGCGGCCACCGCCACCACAGCCCTCCGCCTCGGCTACGGCACGACGATCACCACGGACGCCACAGCGAGCGTCGACGAGCCCCAGTACCGGGCCGCCCTCACCCGGCTGACCGGCCTCGGCGCCCACACCACCCGGGTCGCGGACCTCGTGGCCACACGCGCTCACTGAACGCAGCTCGCTCCGTGCAGGGGACGGGCAGGCTGCGCCGCGGCCGCTCGGCCTGGGGCGATGGCCACCCGTGGCCGGGGCGTCCTCGGGGAGCGCGCGCGGGCGAGCAGGACTGGGCGCAGGCCCGGTTGACGGCGTCGCTCGCGGCCCCGGGG
>NZ_JAOCQE010000332.1 GCF_025290915.1 Streptomyces sp. 15-116A
CGGGGCCCGGTCCTGCGCGGCCGCCTGCCGGAAGGACGGCGTCTCCTCGAGCCTGAGCCGCAGCCAGAGGGCGGCGAGACCCAGCGGCAGGGTCAGCAGGAACGGCAACCGCCAGCCCCAGTCGTTGAGTTGGGACGCGCTCAGCACGGTGGCCAGCAGGGTCGCCATGCCCGCGCCGGCGAGCAGCCCGAGAGCGCCACCGTGAAGGACTGCCAGGAACCGTAGAGGCCGCGCCGTCCGGGCGGGGCGAACTCCGTCATGATCGAGACGGCACCGCCGAACTCCCCGCCCGCGGACAGCCCTTGCACGATCCGCAGCAGCGTCAGCAGCCAGGGCGCGGCGGCACCCACCATGGCGTACGTCGGCAGCAGACCGATCAGCGTCGTGGCGACCGTCATCAGCAGCACGACCAGGATCAGCGTGGGACGCCGCCCGATCCGGTCACCCACACGCCCGAACACCGCGGCACCGACGGGCCGGAAGAAGAAGGCGAGCGCGAACGAGGCGTACGTCTTGACGAGCGCCTCGACGTCGCTTCCCCCGTCAGGCGTGAAGAAGTTGGCGGCGATGATGGTGGCGAAGTAGCCGTAGACCCCGAACTCGTACCACTCGATGAGGTTCCCCACCGACCCCGCCACCAACGCCCGCCGTGCGCCGGGCGGTTGAGCGGTTCCCTCGGCGGCGTGGTGCACGGGGGTGGTCATACGGCGCGCCCCTTCTTCGGGTGTGGATGGCATGCGGAGGGAGAGATTCCCGCGACTGGCAGTAAGTTTCAGCACCTCGCTCAAGACTGTCAATAACTTTCACGAGGTGAGGGTGCTGGTAAATCGCCTCTCGTGACGGGCGGCCGAGGGTTAGTGTCCGCGTGCGGTGACTCGACCCGAGGGGAGGCGCGGCCATGGTCGGTGGCACGAGCGCGCGTTGACGTCGTAGGCCGAGATCGGCCTGTCATCGCGTGCTGTCCTTTGTCGGCGCGGCACAGCGAGCCTTTTCCTGCCCGAATCGTCGGCGTACCCGGCGTGCGCCGCGAGGTCGGGCCTCGTTTCCGCCGCCTGAGGGATCCCCGTGCCGTCCGAATCCTCCGCCGCCGAATCCGAATCCGGTCGACCCGTGCCGCCGAGCCTCTGGCGGGACCGGGACTTCCGCAGGCTCTGGGCGGGGCAGACCGCCTCTCAACTCGGGGAACACACCGGGCTGGTCGTGCTGCCGCTCTTCGCCGTGCTCGCACTCGACGCCGGTGCCGCCCAGCTCGGCGTGCTGCGTGCCCTGGGCCAGGCGCCGATCCTGCTGCTCTCGCTCTTCGTGGGCGCTTGGGTGGACAGGTGGCGCACGCGCACCGTCATGGTGCTCTCCGACGCCGGGCGCGCCCTCGCCCTGGCGGCCGCCGCCGTGACCGGCCTCCTCGGCTGCCTGGGCCTGCCCGCGCTGGCCGTGATCGCCTTCGCCGTCGGGACCTTCTCCGTGTTCTTCGACGTGGCGTACCAGGCCTCTCTCGTCCGGCTGGTCCGCCGCGACCAGCTGGTGCACGGCAACAGCGCGCTCGAGGGCAGCCGGTCCGCGGCCCAGATCGGCGGCCCCGCTCTCGGCGGCGCGCTGGTGTCGCTGCTGTCGGCGCCGATCGCTGCCGCCGCCGGTGCGCTCTTCTTCGCCCTGTCGTTCCTGTCGATCCGACGCATCCGCCGGGCCGAATCGACCGCGCAGCCCCCGCGGCGTCCCGGACGGATCTGGCGGCGTATTCACGAGGGGCTGCGCCTCGTCGTCGGCGATCCCACGCTGCGGACCGTGTGCCTGGCCTCGGCCGCCTTCCAGTTCTCCTTCGCGGCCGTGATGACCGTCTATCTGGTCTTCCTGCCACGGGAACTGCACCTGTCCGGCACCGCGATAGGGCTGGTCCTGGCGGCGACAGGGCCGGGCGCGCTCGTGGGCTCCGTGCTGGCCGCCCGCCTGCCGAACCGGTTCGGCTACGGCCCGGTGCTCGTCGCAGCGGCGGCGATCGGCGACGGCGTGTTCCTGTGCGTTCCCGCACTGCACGGCTCCGCAGCCGTCACCGTCCCCGCGCTGCTCGTGGTCAACCTCGTCTTCGGCGCCGGCGGCCAGCTGGTGAACGTCGCGATCATGGCCGTCCGGCAGACGGTCACGCCGGACGGGATGCAGGGCCGAATCGCCGCGACGATCACCTTCGTCGGCATGGGACTGTCCCCGCTCGGTTCCCTCCTCGGCGGAGTCCTCGCCGAGGAGTGGGGCCCCCGGCCCAGCCTCATGGCGACCACGGCCGCCATGACGCTGTCCCCGGTGATCATGGCGTTGTCCCCGCTCGCACGCCTCGGACGGACGCTTCCGTCCGCGCGCGTCGACCGATCACGCTCACACGACGCGACCTAGAACTAGCGCGCCACGCGATGGTGGAGATAGACGACGCTCGAAGCGAACGTCCGGCTCTCGACGAGTTCCAGATCCACCCGCTGCTCGCGCCGGGGGAGGAACGGGGCGCCACCGCCCACCAGCACCGGGTAGACCAGCGTCCGGTACTCGTCGATCAGCCCCAGCGAGGCCGCCTCGTCGGCGAGCGTCGCGCCACCGATCGCGATCTCACCCTCCCCGGGCTCGGCGCGCAGCCGCTCGATCTCCTCCGCCAGCCCGCCGGAGGCCAGGCGGGCATGCCCCTGCACCTCCGACAGCGTCCTCGAGAACACCACCTTGGGGAGCGGATTCCACAGAGAGATCCATTCGCGCTGTGCGTCGTCGAGCGACGGGTCCTGGTCGGCGGTCTCCCAGTACAGCATCGTCTCGTACAGCCGCCGTCCCAGAATGTGGACGTCGACGTTCCGGATCTGGTCGATCCAGAAGCGAAAGACCTCCTCCTTCGGCTCCGTCCAGGCGAAGTCGCCGTCCGGCCCGGCGATGTAGCCGTCGAGAGAGACGTTCATCGAATAGGTCACGCTGCGCATCAGAGGATCCTCCTCGGTGACGGGTTCGACCGTACGACTGCCGGACACCGCGGAACTCATCGCAGGCCGCGGGTCCGCCCGGGGCGGCGCACAATGGGACGCAGCGGTATGAGGAGAATGGTGCCATCTTGTCGAGGACGTCCCGGATGTCTGTAGACCACACGGAGAACTGGAGCGCACGGGAACGGCTGCGCTCCGAGCCCGGGACGCTCCTGGAACACGTATCGGTGGCCGTCATCGGAATCGACGACAGCGACCGGATCTGTCTCTGGGGTCCGGGCGCGCAGGAGCTGTTCGGCCACGGCGACGGGGCACTCGCCCAGCACGTCGGCCTGCTGTTCCCGGCCCGCGGCCCGGGCGCCGGCGCAGACGAGGCCGATGCGGGCCCGTACCCGGCGGATGCGGGCCCGTACTCGGCGGATGCGGGCCCGTACCTGGCCGATCGCGGCCGCACCCTCGGCTACTGGCGCGGCCGGCTGCCCGTGCGCCACCGGGACGGGACGGTCTTCGACTGCGGCTTCCGGGCCTTCACGGTCGTCAGCGGCGAGGACCGTACCGTGGTCATGGCCCTGGCGAGCAGAAGCACGGAGCTCGACCGGGTCAAGACCAACCTCGCCTTCCTCGACGCCCTCTTCGACACCTGCCCGATCGGCCTGGTCATGCTGGACCAGGACCTGCGCTACCTGCACCTGAACCAGGCGCTCGCCGACATGGACGGACTCACGGTCGAGGAGCACATCGGCCGCCGGATGCCGGACCTCATGGCCGCCCGCGACACCCCCGGCCTGGAGCGGCTGCTGCGCGGCGTGGCCGAGGAGGGCCGCCCGGTCGTGGGTCACCTCCTCGGGGTCCGGCGTCCCGAGGGGGACCAGGTCAGGTCGGTGAGCCTGTTCCCGCTCAGCCAGGCCGTCGGGACGCGGCCGGGTGTCGGCGGACTCGTGGTCGACGTCACCGACCGGGAAGCGGCACTCGTGGAGGCCGCGGAATCCCGGGAGCGGCTCGAACTGCTGGACCGGGCCACCGCCCGGATCGGCACCACGCTGGATGTGAAGGTGACGGCGGGCGAACTCGTCGACGCCGCCGTCCCCGACTTCGCCGACGCGTCCGTGGTGGAGGTCGTCGACTGGATGGACGAACCCGAGATCTTCGACCCGCGGTTGCCGTTGGTCACCCACCGGATCGCCTCCGGGACAATCCTGCCACCGCCCGCCGATGAACTGGTCAGCGGACTGGAGACGGTCCACTACCCGCCCGGGTCCAGCATCCACAGGATGCTGCGCACCGGACGCCCCATCGCCGTTGCCGTGGACACCGACTTCGTGACGACCACCGTCATGCACCAGGAGCGCGCCCGCATCCTCATCGACAGCGGCCTGACCGGCATCCTCATCGCACCGCTGATCGCCCGGGGAACGGTCCAGGGACTCACCATGTTCGGCCGCGCGGCCGACCGGCCACCGTTCACCGAACAGGACCTCCGCCTCGCCGCGGAACTGTCCTCCCGAGCCGCCCTCTGCCTGGACAACGCACGCCTCTACACCAGGGTCCAGGACATCGCCCTCACCCTCCAACGAGCCCTGCTGCCCACGAACCTCGCGACCAGCCCCCACGTCGAGGTCGCCCACCGCTACGTCCCCGGCAGCCACGTCACCCTGGTCGGCGGCGACTGGTACGACGCGATCAGCCTGCCGGGCGGGCGCGTCGCCCTGGTCGTCGGCGATGTGATGGGCCACGGCGTGCCCGCGGCGGCAGCCATGGGAAGGCTGCGCATCACCGCCAAGGCCCTCGCCAGGCGCGGCCCGGAACCGTCCGAGCTGCTCACCGAACTGGACGCCTGCGCCCAGGAATCGGGCATCGAACTCGCCACCTGCCTGTACATCGACTACGACCCCGGCACGGGCCGCGCCCGCATCGCCCGCGCCGGACACCCGCCCCCACTCGTACGGTCCCCTGACGGCCGCGTCGAAACCGCCGGCGACCTGCCGGGGGTCCCGCTCGGCGTGGGCGGACACCCCTTCCACACCACCGAGATCGCGCTCTCCGACGGCGCCGTCCTCGCTCTCTACACCGACGGCCTGGTCGAATCCAGGGGCAGAGGCATCGACGAGGGAGTGGCGGCCGCCGGCGCCGTACTGAGCCGCGCGACGGACGGCCTCGAGGAGACGGCGGACCGCATGCTGTCCCACCTGCTCGGCGGCCCGCCCGGCGACGACACGGTCCTGGTCCTGGCCCGCGTCCGCCACCGACCCCGCACCGGTCTCGGCGCGCACTAGTGTGGGCGCATGAGCGAGACTTCCCTGCGTTCGGTCGCCGTCGAGCGGACCAACACCGGCCACTACACCGCCACCAACGCACGCGGCGGCACCCTCCACTTCGCGACCGCCTCGGACGACGGCGAGAACGCCGCCTTCACCCCGGTCGAACTGCTGCTCGCCGCCATCGGAGGCTGCACGGCCGCCGACGTCGACGCCGCCATCAGCCGCCACGCCGAGCCCGCCACGTTCTCGCTCTCGGTGACGGGCGACAAGATCAGCGACGACCAGGGCAACCGCATGACCGACCTGACGGTCACCTTCGACGTCACCTTTCCGGAGGACGACGGCGAGGGCGAAGGTGAGGGCGCGGAGCGCGCCCGCGCGATCCTTCCCCGTGCGATCAAGGCGTCCCACGATCGTCTGTGCACGGTCAGCCGCACGATCGAGATCGGTACGCCCGTCACCACGAGGATCAAGGACGCCTGACGGGTCGTACCCGGAGCAACTGCGGGATCAGTGCGAGGGCGGCCCATGCCCTGCCCGGCCCTCGCGGGGTCAACCGATCGGACGACCCGGGCATCAGCCGCTCGGCATACAGAGTGCAGCCGGTCCGTCGAGGGGGCGAGCTCGGTCCCGGAACCAGGATGGATGGCCCCGACCCCGGCCGGACCGCCCCTGCCGGGGACCCCGGCCGCCACCAGGAGAGCCGCCATGAACCCGCACGACCGCGCGCTGCTCGACGCAGCCGCCCGCGGAGACGCCGACGCCGTAC
>NZ_JAOCQE010000333.1 GCF_025290915.1 Streptomyces sp. 15-116A
TGCGGAAGGCATGTGCTCCATTGTCCCGCACCGCCCCGGACGCCACGGTCACCGCCCTGGACGGCGCCCGCGGCGCCGACGTCGACGGGGTGCCGGTGCACGCCGTCCGCCTGCGCGGCCTCCTCGCCCACCAGGAGGTCCTGCTCGGCGGCGAGGGCGAGACCCTCACCGTCCGCCACGACTCCCTGCACCACAGCAGCTTCATGCCGGGCATCCTGCTCGGCGTCCGCCGCGTGGTGACCACTCCGGGCCTGACCTTCGGCCTGGAGCACTTCCTCGACCTGAACTGAGCCCGGGCCCCGACATGCGCGCCAAGATCTCCTACGCCATAACCGCCGCCGTCCTGGTCGTCTACTTCGTCCTGGTCGGCAGCCGCGGCGTGCTGCTCATCGAGGCCGGCACGCCCCTCACCGTCACCTTCGGCATCGCGGTGCTGATCCTGCCGGTGATCGGGGTGTGGTTCCTGTGGAAGAACACCCAGTTCGTCCGCGAGGCCAACCGCCTCGCCGCCGAACTCGAGGCCGAGGGCGGTCTGCCCGTCGACGAGCTCGAGCGCCTGCCCAGCGGACGCGTCGACCGCGACTCGGCGGACGCGGTGTTCGCCCGCCGCAAGGCCGAGACGGAGGCCGCCCCGGACGACTGGCGCAGCTGGTTCCGGCTCGCCGTCGCCTACCACGACGCCCGCGACACCCCGCGCGCCCGCAAGGCCATGCAGCGCGCGATCACCCTGCGCCGCGCCTCGCAAGTGAGCCCACCCGGCACCTGAGAGGCACCTGAGGCATGAGAGAGGGGCCCGGTCACCGCCAGCGCGGACCGGGCCCCTTCTCCTACGGCTCTCAGCCCCGGCGGTACTCGTCCGCCCACGCCTCCACCGAGTCGGCCGCCCGGTCGAAGGCGAGCTCCCGCCCCAGGAAGTCCGCGTTGTGCGTGGTCAGCAGCGGCGGCACGCCCTCGGTGCGGTCCTTGCGCGCGAGCAGCAGCGCCTGCCCCTGCACCGTCCGCGGCAGCCCCAGCAGCCGCACCGGCTGCTGCACCGTCCGCACGGAGCCGACCTGCTCCCACGGCACCGTCCGCGTGCTGAAGAACCCCACCTGCCGCAGGCCGCGGGCGCTCACCCACACGCCCATCCGCAGCAGCCGCAGCGCACAGGCGATGATCACCAGCGCGATCGCGAAGACCACCCCGGCCGACGACACAGACGCCGTCGCCGCGATGATCACGGCGGCGAACAGAACGAACGAGGCGAGCAGCAGCAGGATCGCCGCCGCCCCGACGCGCCACGGCCCGGGACGGTAGGGGCGCCGCCAGCGGTCACGGTCGTCGTGGGGCAGCGGGACATCGTCCGCGGTATCGAAGTCGCGGTCGGCCGTCAGGAAGGGCAGGGGCACGGCTGGTCCTCACTCGATCCATGCGTGGGCTGTGCCCGGTGAGGCTACCGAGCTGTGTCCCCGCTCACCAGCATCGGGGTCCGGATGGAGCCACCCCGGCGCCCGCCCGGCGGCTCAGCGCCCGTCGGTCGCCTGCGACTGCTGTTGGCTCCCCGGAGCCGAGGTGTCCGTGGACAGCGCGGGCGTACCGATGACCAGGGAACCCACCAGCCCGGCGACGATGGTGAGCCCCAGCAGCCACCGCCCGGCTATCTGCCCGGCGCTCGCCCGCTCACGGGGCGGCGGAGTGACATTGCTGCGGAACCTGTCGGCCTCGGCGATGAAGGCGAACGGTACGGGTTCACGCCGACCGAACATCAGGGGTACTTCTCCCTTCGGGGACAGAACGGATCATTGTTATCCGTAGAGACGAACGAACCGCCGCAAAGGTGCCCGCCCCGGCGTGGGTAAAGTGACGACGCACCGAGACGAGACGGGAAGGCCCCTCAACACCGTGACCCCCGACGAAGACTTCAAGATCGAGTTCCGCAGCGACGTCACTGTGGAGCTGGTGAAACACAGTGCGGCGGACTCCGACGTCCTGTTCGCCGCCCGCGTGTCCACGCTCGGGGAGCAGTCCCTGGACGAGCTGCAGAAGGACCCGGAGCGCTCCAAGGGCCTGATCAACTACCTGATGCGGGACCGCCACGGCAGCCCCTTCGAGCACAACTCGATGACCTTCTTCATCAGCGCCCCGATCTTCGTCTTCCGCGAGTTCATGCGGCACCGCGTCGGCTGGTCGTACAACGAGGAGTCGGGCCGCTACCGGGAGCTCCAGCCGGTCTTCTACGTCCCCGACACCTCCCGCAAGCTGGTCCAGGAGGGCCGCCCCGGCAAGTACCGCTTCGTCGAGGGCACCCCCGAGCAGCACCAGCTGGTCAGCGCCTCCATGGAGGAGTCGTACCGCCAGGCGTACCGCACCTACCAGGAGATGCTCGCCGCCGGCGTCGCCCGCGAGGTGGCCCGCGCGGTCCTCCCCGTCGGCCTGTACTCCTCGATGTACGCCACCTGCAACGCCCGCTCCCTGATGCACTTCCTCGGTCTGCGCACCCAGCACGAGCTGGCGAAGGTGCCGTCCTTCCCGCAGCGGGAGATCGAGATGGTCGGCGAGAAGATGGAGGCCGAGTGGGCCCGGCTCATGCCGCTCACCTACGCCGCCTTCAACGCCAACGGACGCGTGGCCCCGTAAGTCGGCTGCGGTTCCCGCCCCGGCACACATGTACGGATCAGCCCTGCGAGGTGTCCGTATTGCGGCACTTCGCGAAGTTTCTTAGCCTGATCAAACGGACCCGGTACTGCCTGAACCCCCGAGCAGGCAGTACCGGGCTCCCCATGTGCACCCCTTTGTCGCCTGCCCCGAGGGCAGACCCGGTCCAGAGCAACGAGTAGCGTGTAACCCATGGCTCCGACCTCCACTCCGCAGACCCCCTTCGGGCGGGTCCTCACCGCCATGGTCACGCCCTTCACGGCGGACGGCGCACTCGACCTCGACGGCGCACAGCGGCTCGCCACCCACCTGGTGGACGCAGGCAACGACGGCCTGATCATCAACGGCACCACCGGCGAGTCCCCCACCACCAGCGACGCGGAGAAAAAGGACCTCGTACGGGCGGTCCTGGAGGCGGTCGGCGACCGCGCCCACGTGGTGGCCGGAGTCGGCACCAACGACACCCACCACAGCATCGAACTGGCCCGCACCGCCGAGCGCACCGGCGCACACGGCCTGCTGGTCGTCACGCCGTACTACAACAAGCCCCCGCAGGAGGGCCTGTACCGGCACTTCACGGCCATCGCCGACGCCACCGAGCTGCCGGTCATGCTCTACGACATCCCCGGCCGCAGCGGTGTCCCGATCAACACCGAGACGATCGTCCGCCTCGCCGAGCACCCGAGGATCGTCGCCAACAAGGACGCCAAGGGCGACCTCGGCCGCGCCAGCTGGGCCATCGCCCGCTCCGGCCTCGCCTGGTACTCCGGCGACGACATGCTCAACCTCCCGCTGCTCTCCGTGGGCGCGGTCGGCTTCGTCTCGGTCGTCGGCCACCTCGTCACCCCCGAGCTGCGCGCCCTGGTCGAGGCGTACACCTCCGGCGACGTCCAGAAGGCCACCGAGATCCACCAGAAGCTGCTCCCGGTCTACACGGGCATGTTCCGCACCCAGGGCGTGATGACCACCAAGGCGGCCCTCGCCCTGAAGGGCCTGCCCGCAGGACCCCTGCGCGCCCCCATGGCCGAATGCACGCCCGAAGAGATCGAACAGCTCAAGATCGATCTTGCCGCCGGCGGGGTACAGCTCTAGCAACAGACTTCGCGCGACCGTTCCACCGCGCACCAGACTCGACAACTGAATAAGCGGGCCACCGGTGCCCGCACCCCACATACGACAACTGCTTCTGCACGAACGTCATGCGCGCCACGTGCCCCACCGGTACGTGGCGCGCGTGGTTGAGGAGAGTCTTTTGAGTCATCCGCATCCTGAACTCGGCCCGCCCCCGCCGCTGGCCGAAGGCGCCCTGCGCGTCACCCCGCTCGGCGGCCTCGGCGAGATCGGCCGGAACATGACCGTCTTCGAGTACGGCGGCCGTCTGCTGATCGTCGACTGCGGAGTGCTCTTCCCCGAGGAGGAGCAGCCCGGAATCGACCTGATCCTGCCGGACTTCTCGTCCATCCGGGACCGCCTCGACGACATCGAGGGCATCGTCCTCACGCACGGCCACGAGGACCACATCGGCGGCGTCCCCTTCCTGCTGCGCGAGAAGCCGGACATCCCGCTGATCGGCTCCAAGCTGACCCTCGCCCTCATCGAGGCGAAGCTCCAGGAGCACCGCATCCGCCCCTACACCCTGGAGGTGGCGGAGGGACACCGCGAGCGCATCGGTCCCTTCGACTGCGAGTTCGTCGCGGTCAACCACTCCATCCCGGACGCGCTCGCCGTCGCCATCCGCACTCCTGCGGGCATGGCGGTCCACACCGGCGACTTCAAGATGGACCAGCTGCCGCTGGACAACCGCCTCACGGACCTCCACGCCTTCGCGCGGCTGAGCGAGGAGGGCATCGACCTCCTCCTGTCCGACTCCACCAACGCCGAGGTCCCCGGCTTCACCCCGCACGAGCGCGACATCTCCAACGTGCTCCGCCAGGTGTTCGCCGGCGCCCGCAAGCGGATCATCGTCGCCAGCTTCGCCAGCCACGTCCACCGCATCCAGCAGATCCTCGACGCCGCCCACGAGTACGGCCGCCGGGTCGCCTTCGTCGGCCGCTCCATGGTCCGCAACATGGGCATCGCCCGGGACCTCGGCTACCTCAAGGTCCCGCCGGGCCTGGTGGTCGACGTCAAGACTCTCGACGACCTGCCCGACAACGAGGTGGTCCTGGTCTGCACGGGCTCCCAGGGCGAACCCATGGCGGCCCTGTCCCGCATGGCCAACCGCGACCACCAGATCCGCATCGTCGAGGGCGACACGGTGATCCTGGCGTCGTCGCTCATCCCGGGCAACGAGAACGCGGTCTACCGCGTCATCAACGGCCTGACCCGCTGGGGCGCCAACGTCGTCCACAAGGGCAACGCCAAGGTGCACGTCTCGGGCCACGCGTCGGCCGGCGAACTGCTGTACTTCTACAACATCTGCCGCCCGCGCAACCTGATGCCGGTGCACGGCGAATGGCGCCACCTGCGCGCCAACGCCGAACTGGGCGCCCTGACCGGCGTCCCGCACGACCGCATCGTCATCGCCGAGGACGGCGTCGTCGTCGACCTCGTCGAGGGCAAGGCGAAGATCTCCGGCAAGGTGCAGGCGGGCTACGTCTACGTCGACGGCCTCTCCGTCGGCGACGTCGGCGAACCGGCCCTGAAGGACCGCAAGATCCTCGGCGACGAGGGCATCATCTCGGTCTTCGTCGTCCTCGACTCGTCCACCGGCAAGATCACCGGCGGCCCGCACATCCAGGCCCGCGGCTCCGGCATCGAGGACTCGGCCTTCGGCGACGTCATCCCGAAGATCACCGAGGTCCTGGAACGCTCGGCCCAGGACGGCGTCGTCGAACCCCACCAGATGCAGCAGCTGGTCCGCCGCACGCTGGGCAAGTGGGTCTCCGACACGTACCGGCGCCGGCCGATGATCCTGCCCGTGGTGGTGGAGGTCTGAGCAGCGGCTTCTGACGGTCCGTCGGGCCGCACACCTGCGCGAACTGGGAGCGGGGCGCCTCGATTTGCATCGAGGCGCCCCGCTCCAGTACGTTTACAACTCCCCCCGATCGGGCACCCGGCCACCTCGTGAGCCGGAAGCAGTGACTCCGAAGGGGTGGGGAAATCCGACTCAGAATCTCTGATAAAGTCGGATGCGCCGGAAAGGGAAACGCGAAAGCGGGAACCTGGAAAGGCGCCGAGGAAATCGGATCGGAAAGATCTGATAGAGTCGGAAACACCGAAGGGAAGCGCCCGGAGGAAAGCCCGAGAGGGTGAGTACGAAGGAAGCGTCCGTTCCTTGAGAACTCAACAGCGTGCCAAAA
>NZ_JAOCQE010000334.1 GCF_025290915.1 Streptomyces sp. 15-116A
GGCTGGGCACGGAAGCGTCCGAGACGCTGGCCGCGGCACAGGAGGAGGCCGCCCGGCGCCGCCGCGAGGCGGAGGAGCTGCTGGGCGCGGCCCGCCAGGAGGCCGACCAGGAGCGCGAGCGGGCCCGCGAGCAGAGCGAGGAGCTGCTGGCCTCGGCGCGCAAGCGTGTGGAGGAGGCGCAGGCCGAGGCCGTACGTCTGGTCGAGGAGGCCGACCGCAGGGCCACCGAGATGGTGTCGGCGGCCGAGCAGCACGCGGCGCAGGTGCGCGAGTCCGTCGCCGGCCTGCACGAGCAGGCGCAGGAGGAGATCACCGGGCTGCGCAGTGCCGCGGAGCACGCCGCCGAGCGCACCCGCCGTGAGGCGGAGGAGGAGGCGGACCGGGTCCGCGCCGACGCCTACGCGGAGCGGGAGCGGGCGAGCGAGGACGCGGGCCGGCTCCGCCGGGAGGCGCGGGAGGAGACGGAGGCCGCCAAGTCGCTCGCGGAGCGCACGGTGTCCGAGGCGATCACCGAGGCCGAGCGGATCCGCGCAGAGGTCGCCGAGCACGCCCAGCGGGTGCGCACGGAGGCGTCGGACACCGTCGCGGAGGCCGAGCAGAGCGCGGCCCGCACCCGGGCGGAGGCCCGCGAGGACGCCAACCGGATCCGTTCGGACGCGGCGACGCAGGCCGACACCCTCATCACCGAGGCCCGTAACGAGGCCGAGCGGCTCACCACGGAGACGGTCGCCGAGGCCGACCGCCTGCGGTCGGAGTCGGTCGCCAAGGCGGAGAAGCTGATCGCGGACGCCACCGGTGACGCGGAGCGGCTGCGGGCCGAGGCGGCGGAGACGGTCGGTTCGGCGCAGCAGCACGCGGAGCGGGTCCGCGGCGAGGCCGACCGGCTGAAGGCGGACGCCGAGGCGGAGGCCGAGCGTCTGGTGAGCTCGGCGCGCGAGGAGGCCGAGCGCACCCTGGACGAGGCCCGCAAGGACGCCAACAAGCGGCGTTCCGAGGCGGCCGAGCAGGTCGACAAGCTCATCACGGAGACCACGGCGGAGGCGGACAAGCTGCTCGCGGAGGCGCAGCAGCAGGCGCTGAAGACCACCGCGGACGCGGAGTCGCAGGCGGACACCATGGTCGGCGCGGCCCGCAGCGAGGCGGAGCGGATCGTCTCCGAGGCGACCGTCGAGGGCAACTCGCTGGTGGAGAAGGCCCGTACGGACGCGGACGAGCTGCTGGTCGGCGCCCGCCGGGACGCCACGCAGATCCGGGAGCGCGCGGAGGAGCTGCGGGACCGCATCACCAGCGAGATCGAGGAGCTGCACGAGCGGGCCCGCCGTGAGGCCGCCGAGACGATGAAGTCGACCGGCGACCGCTGCGACGCGCTGATCAAGGCGGCCGAGGAGCAGCTCGCCAAGGCCGAGGCGAAGGCGAAGGAGATCGTCTCCGAGGCCAACTCGGAGGCCGGCAAGGTGCGCATCGCCGCCGTGAAGAAGGCCGAGGGCCTGCTGAAGGAGGCGGAGCAGAAGAAGGCCGCGCTCATCAAGGAGGCCGAGGAGCTCAAGGCCGAGGCGGTCCGCGAGGCGCGGCGCACGGTCGAGGAGGGCAAGCGCGAGCTGGAGGTGCTGGTGCGGCGCCGCGAGGACATCAACGCCGAGATCTCCCGGGTGCAGGACGTCCTGGAGGCCCTGGAGTCCTTCGAGGCTCCGGCGGGCGCGAAGGACAACGGGGTCAAGGCGGGCGCGACGGTGGGTGCGCCCCGCTCGGGTGGCAAGTCGTCAGACAGTTAGCAAACCGGGCGGAATGGCCCGCGATCCAGGGCCTTTGACCAAGGCTTTGGCAAGCCGTCCGGGCACCAGCCACTCAAAAGGGGTGTCATTCTCCGTATCAAACGTGCATCCGCTCGATGACACACCGCTTCGGCCCCTAGGATTCCACCTATCACCTCACCGGTCTCATTCGACAGGAACCCCATGAGCGACACTTCCCCCTACGGCTTCGAGCTTGTGCGGCGTGGGTACGACCGCGCTCAGGTGGACGAACGTATCTCCAAGCTCGTCTCCGACCGTGACAGTGCTCTCGCCCGCATCACCGCTCTGGAAAAGCGCATCGAGGAGCTCCACCTCGAGACCCAGAACGCCCAGGCACAGGTCAACGACGCCGAGCCGTCGTACGCCGGTCTCGGTGCCCGGGTCGAGAAGATCCTGCGGCTCGCCGAGGAAGAGGCGAAGGACCTGCGCGAGGAGGCCCGGCGCGCGGCCGAGCAGCACCGCGAGCTCGCCGAGTCGGCGGCCCAGCAGGTGCGCAACGACGCCGAGGCGTACGCGGCGGAGCGCAAGGCCAAGGCCGAGGACGAGGGCGTCCGGATCGTCGAGAAGGCCAAGAGCGACGCCGCTCAGCTGCGCTCCGAGGCGCAGAAGGACGCGCAGTCCAAGCGTGAGGAGGCCGACGCCCTCTTCGAGGAGACCCGCGCGAAGGCCGCACAGGCCGCCGCCGACTTCGAGACGAACCTCGCCAAGCGCCGCGAGCAGTCCGAGCGCGACCTGGCCTCCCGTCAGGCCAAGGCCGAGAAGCGCCTCGCGGAGATCGAGCACCGCGCGGAACAGCTGCGCCTGGAGGCGGAGAAGCTGCGCACGGACGCCGAGCGCCGGGCCCGCCAGACGGTGGAGACCGCGCAGCGCCAGGCCGAGGACATCGTGGCGGACGCCAACGCCAAGGCCGACCGGATCCGTTCGGAGTCCGAGCGCGAGCTGGCCGCCCTGACCAACCGCCGCGACTCCATCAACGCCCAGCTGACGAACGTCCGCGAGATGCTCGCCACGCTGACCGGCGCCGCGGTGGCCGCGACCGGCGCGCCCGCCGAGGAGGAGCCGGTCTCCCGCGGGGTCCCGGCCCAGCAGTCCCGGTAACGTCCGGGAGTACAGCGGCTGAAAACCTGCGAAGCCCTCTGCCACTGAGGTGGCAGAGGGCTTTGTCCCGTTTTAGCGTGGGCCGCATGATCGAGCTCGAGGGGCTGACCAAGCGGTACGGCGAGAAGGTGGCGGTCAACAATCTGACGTTCACCGTCAGACCGGGCATCGTCACGGGCTTTCTCGGCCCCAACGGGGCGGGCAAGTCGACCACCATGCGGATGATGCTGGGCCTGGACCGGCCCACCGCCGGTGACGTCCGGATCGACGGCAAGCACTACGACCAGCTGAAGGACCCACTGACGTACATCGGGGCGCTGCTGGACGCCAAGGCGATGCACGGCGGGCGCAGCGCCTTCAACCATCTGCTGTGCCTCGCACAGAGCAACGGCATCCCCCGGCAGCGGGTGCACGAGGTGCTGGACACGGTGGGGCTCACCGCCGTGGCGAAGAAGAAGGCCAAGGGGTTCTCGCTCGGCATGGGCCAGCGGCTCGGCATCGCCGCCGCGCTGCTGGGCGACCCGCGGATCCTGATGTTCGACGAGCCGGTCAACGGCCTCGACCCGGAGGGCATCCACTGGATCCGCACGCTGATGAAATCACTCGCCGCGCAGGGCCGTACGGTCTTCGTCTCCTCGCATCTGATGAGCGAGATGGCGCTGACCGCCGACCACCTGGTGGTCATCGGCCAGGGCCGGCTGCTCGCCGACATGACGATGGCCGACTTCATCGCCCGCAACTCCCGCTCCTACGTCCGCGTCCGCAGCCCGCAGCGCGAGAAGCTGCTCGACGTGCTGCACCAGGCCGGGATCACGGCCGTGGAGAGCGGCAACGGGGCGCTGGAGGTGGACGGCGGCAAGGCGGAGTACATCGGGGAGCTGGCGGCCCGGCACCAGCTGGTGCTGCACGAGCTGAGCCCGCAACAGGCCTCCCTGGAGGAGGCGTTCATGCAGTTGACCGCGGAGTCGGTGGAGTACCACGCGCACTCCGACGCGCCGGTCGCCCCGCAGGCGTGGGGCGAGGGCTGGAAGAGGGGCTGAGCTGAGCATGGCGGCAACACAGGTCGTCCGGTCCGAGTGGACCAAGATCCGGTCAGTGGCGTCCACGGTGTGGACGCTCTCCCTGGCGGTGGTGGTCACCATCGCGCTCGGCATGCTGATCTCGGCGCTCTCCAGGAACGAGTTCGACGACATGAGCGCCCGGGACCGGCTCTCCTTCGACCCCACCTTCATCAGCTTCGCCGGGATGAGCCTCGGCCAGCTCGCGATGATCGTGTTCGGGGTGCTGGTGGTGTCGAACGAGTACAGCACCGGCATGATCCGCGTCTCGCTGGCGGCCGTGCCGCAGCGCGGCACCTTCCTGTTCAGCAAGATCGCGGTCGCCACCGCGCTCGCCCTGGTGGTCGGCATGGCCACCAGCTTCGCCGCGTTCTTCCTCGGCCAGGCGATGCTCGGCGAGCACAAGGCGTCCCTCGGTGACGACGGGGTGCTGCGGGCCGTCCTCGGCGGCGGGCTCTACATGACCCTGATCGCGGTGTTCTCGATGGGCGTGGCGGCGATGCTGCGCTCGCCGATGCTGTCGCTGGGCATCCTGATGCCGTTCTTCTTCTTGATCTCCAGCATCCTCGGCAATGTCGACGCGACGAAGAAGATCGGCCAGTTCCTGCCGGACCAGGCCGGCAGCAAGATCATGCAGGTGGTCCCGCCGGTCGACGACGACACCCCGTACGGGCCATGGGGCGGCCTCGGGATCATGGTGCTGTGGGTGCTGGCAGCGCTCATCGGGGGCTACCTGCTGCTGAAGCGGCGCGACGCCCAGTGAATGAGTCAATGATCGGGAAGGACCGGTTTTTACCTCGCCTTGAGCGGAACCGTCAGCGCCTCGATATCCTCCTAACCCTTACGGGGGCGTGTGCCCCGCTGTCCTGAACCTTTCGATGGGTGCGGAGCATGATCGAGGCAGTCGGCCTGACCAAGCGGTACGGCGACAAAACCGCTGTGTACAACCTTTCCTTTCAGGTGCGGCCCGGAGCCGTCACCGGCTTCCTGGGCCCCAACGGGTCCGGCAAGTCGACGACGATGCGGATGATCCTCGGCCTGGACAATCCCACCGCCGGGCACGTCACCATCGGCGGCTATCCGTACCGCAGGCTGCCCAACGCCCCGCGCCAGGTCGGCGCGCTGCTGGACGCCAAGGCCGTGCACGGCGGCCGCTCCGCCCGCAACCACCTGCTGTGCCTCGCCCAGCTGTCGGGCATCCCGGCCCGGCGCGTGGACGAGGTGCTCGGCGTGGTCGGCCTGCACGAGGTGGCCGGGAAGCGGTCCAAGGGCTTCTCGCTCGGCATGGGCCAGCGGCTCGGCATCGCCGCCGCACTGCTCGGCGACCCGCAGGTGCTGCTGTTCGACGAGCCGGTCAACGGCCTCGACCCCGAGGGCATCCTCTGGGTGCGCAATCTGATGAAGTCCCTGGCGGCGGAGGGCCGTACGGTCTTCGTCTCCTCGCACCTGATGAGCGAGATGGCGCTGACCGCCGACCATCTCATCGTGATCGGGCGCGGCCAGCTGCTGGCCGACATGAGCGTGAAGGACTTCATCTCCGCCAACTCGGCCGACTTCGCGCGGGTGCGCACGCCGGACACCGAGCCGCAGGCCCGCGAGAAGCTGTCGGCCGCCATCACCGAGGCCGGCGGGCACGTGCTGCCCGAGCAGGACGGCGCCCTGCGGGTGACCGGTCTGCCGCTGCCGCGCATCAGTGACATCGCCCACGACAGCGACGTACGCCTGTGGGAGCTCTCGCCGCACCAGGCCTCGCTAGAGGAGGCGTACATGCGGATGACGCAGGGCGCGGTCGACTACCGCTCGACCACCGACCAGAAGGCAGGGCTCCAGCAGCCGCTGCCGCCCGGCGCACAGCCGCCGATGCCGGTACCGGGTCAGGGCCAGCCCGGCTGGTACGCCCCGCCGCCGCCCCAGCAGGGCCAGCCCTACGCGGCGCCGCAGGGTGCGCCGCAGTCGCCCGCCGGCCCCTACGGGGCTCCG
>NZ_JAOCQE010000335.1 GCF_025290915.1 Streptomyces sp. 15-116A
TGCCCGCCCGGCCAGGTCACCGTGGCCGGGTGGTCGCGCAGCCACGGATCGGCGGCGCACGCCTGCGCGACGCACCGCTCCAGGCCGGCGCGGGCGTCCGCCGGGTCCTCGCCGATCCGTACGCCGAGCCTGCCCTCCGCGACCAGCAGGTCCGGCACGCTGCTCGCCCAGTCACCGGCCCGCAGGGTCCCCACCGACAGGCCGTACGGGATGGGGTACTCGGCGAGCAGCGGGGACGGGTCGCGGTTGCGCTCGGTCTCCAGGGCGGCCAGCGCCCGGTGCAGCGGCAGATAGGCGTCGATCGCGCTGACGCCCCGCTCCCGGGAACTGCCGTGCGCCGCCTTGCCGGGCACGGCGATACGGAACGTCAGCGCGCCCGCGTTGGCGGTGATCAGGGTGCGGGCGGTGGGTTCGGCGATGACGCAGGCGTCGCCGGTGTGACCGCGTCGCAGGGTGCCGAAGGCGCCGAGTCCGCCGTCCTCCTCCCCGACGACGAAGTGCGCGGCGACCCGGCCGCGCAGCCGGATCCCGGCCGCGCGGATGGCGGTGAGCGCGGCGAGCTGCGCCGCGAGTCCGGCTTTCATGTCGCAGGCGCCGCGCCCGTGGACGACATCTCCGGTCACCCGGGGCACGAACGGGTCGCCGTCCCAGGCGGCGAGGTCCCCGGGCGGTACGACGTCGACGTGGCCCTGGAGGATCAGGGTGGGCCCGCCACCGCCGTCGGGGGTGGTGCCGACCAGGCCCCACGCCTCCTCCCGGGGCGCCTCCAGGCCCGGGAAGTCCGGGTGGGCGCGCAGCGCGGGCACGTCCATCGACCACAGGTCGACCTCCATCCCGAGCGACTCCAGCCGCCGGGCCAGCAGGTGCTGAAGCTCCGACTCGGCGGCACTCCCGGTCACACTCGGCACCGCGATCAATTCCAGCAGCGTCCGCCCGAGCGCCTCCTCGTCGATCGCCGCCAGCGCGGCGGCCTCCACATCGCTCAGCACGATTCCCACCCCTTCCGGGAGACCGGCCCATGCGACCCCCGACCTTTACATGCTCACGCCGACGAGCGGGTACGCGAACGAACGCCGCCCGCTTCCGGCCGCGCGGACGGGCCCCTGACCGGGACACGAACCGCCCGGAGACCAGCGCGGGCCGCCCCGGGGAACGCACACAGACCGGCGCGACCACGACCTGGCCTCACCGGAACCAGCCTCGGGCCGCGGGCCCGGATGAGCGCGAGCCGGGAGGGACCGCAGACCGGGAGGAGCCCCAGGCCCGTCCGCCGCGACGCAGCCCTCCCCGCCTCACGCCTCCCCCCGGGCCTCCACCCCCGCCACCGTGAAGCCGATGACCGTGCCGCCGCCCTCCCTGCGGAAGGCGTACGGGGCTCCGCCGTGGGTCAGGGAGACCTCGCGGACGATGGACAGGCCGAGGCCCGAGCCGGGGAGGGAGCGGGCGGCGGGGGCGCGGTAGAAGCGGTCGAAGACGCGGATCAGGTCGTCGTCGTCGATGCCGGGCCCCCGGTCCAGCACCTCCACCCGTACCGTCCCCGGCCGCGCCGGACCGGCGACCGCGATCTCCACCGGCCCGTTGCCGTCCCGGTCGAACTTGACCGCGTTCTCGACCAGGTTGGACAGCGCCCGCGTCAGCATCCCGGGCCGCCCCTCGGTCGTGGTGTCGCCGCTCGCCCGGACGACGATCTCCCGCCCGCTGCGGCGCCGGGCCAGCCCGGCGACGTCCTCGGCGATGTCGGCGAGGTCCACCCGCTGCGGCGGCTCGCTGTCGGACTGACCGGCCGCGAGATCGACCAACTCGTTGACCAGGTCGGTCAGTTCGCGTGCCTCCTGGGTGAGGTCGGCGACGAGTTCCTCGCGCGTGCCGGGCGGGAGTTCGTCGATCCGGCGCAACAGCGAGATGTTGGTGCGCAAGGAGGTGAGCGGCGTACGCAGTTCATGGCCCGCGTCCTGCACCAGCCGGCGCTGGTCCTCCTCCGACTGGGCGAGCCGCCCCAGCATCCGGTCGAAGGCGCGGCCCAGCCGGCCCACCTCGTCATGGCCCGCGACCGGCACCTGGATGCCGAGCCGCCGGGTGCGGGCGACGTCCTCGGCGGCGTCGGTGAGGACGACCAGCCGGCGCGTGATCCGCCGGGCCAGCCACCAGCCGAACAGACCGGCCGCGACGACCACCGCGCTCGTCAGGACCAGCGTGCGCCGCTGCAGCGCGCGCAGCAGATCCTCCGTGTCGGAGAACGACTGCGCCACCTGCACCGCGCCCCGGCTCCCGCCCAGCGCGACCGTCGCGACCCGGTACACCTCGTCGCCGACCCCGACGTCCCCGTGCGTGACGACCTGCCCGGCGGTGTCCGCCGCCGCGACCCGGCGGTCGGCCGCGACCACCGGCAGCCCGGGGCTGCCCGGGTCGAAGACGCTGCCGTCGGGCGCGAGCACCTGGACGTCGGTCCGGGCCGGCCGCACCAAATCGTGGCCGGGGGCGGTGGAGGAGAAGTCGACCGGCGTCATCCGGTTCTCCCGCACCTCCGCGCGCAGATCCTGCACGACCTCGTCGAACACGGACTGCTGGTCCACCCGTACCAGCCGGGCGGCGGCGCTGTAGGAGAGGAGGCCGACCAGCATGGTGACGGTGGCGGTCACCGCCGCGAACGCCACGGCGAAGGTCGTTCCCAGCGACAGCAGCCGCAGCCGCCGGCGCACCCGCGTACGGCCCGCGCCGCCGCCCGCAGCCGACGCCACCTCAGTCCTCCCGCAGCACGTAACCCACCCCGCGCACCGTGTGGATCAGCTGCGGTGCGCCGGGCTGGTCGAGCTTGCGGCGCAGATAGCCGACGTAGACGGCGAGGTTCTTGGAGCCGGGGCCGAAGTCGTAGCCCCAGATGCGGTCGTAGATGGTGGCGTGGTCGAGGACGACGCCCGCGTTGCGCAGCAGCAGTTCGAGCAGTTCGAACTCGGTGCGGGTCAGCTCCAGCTCCCGTTCGCCCCGCCAGGCGCGGCGGGCGCCCGGGTCCATGCGCAGTCCGGCGGCCTCGATGAGGCGGCCGGGGGGCTGCGGCTTCGACGGCGGCTGGGCGGGCGGGCCGCCGTCGGTCTCCGGGGCGGGGGCGGCCCGCCGCAGCAGGGCCCGCAGCCGGGCGAAGACCTCCTCGACGTCGAACGGTTTGACGACGTAGTCGTCGGCGCCCGCGTCGAGCCCGGCGATCCGGTCGGCGGTCTCGACCAGCGCGGTCAGCATCAGCACGGGGGTGCGGTCGCCCTCGGCGCGCAGCACCCGGCACACCTGGAGCCCGTCGATCCCGGGCATCATCACGTCCAGCACGAGCACATCGGGCCGGCTGCGGTGCGCCTGCGCCAGCGCCTCCACCCCGTCGGCGACGGCCGTGACCTCGTAGCCCTCCAGCGTGAGGGCACGCTCCAGGGCGTTCCGGATGGCCCGATCATCTTCGGCAAGCAGAACGGTGTGCGACACGCCCCCAGTCTGCCAAGCGTCAGCCCGGGCCGTCGGCCCGCCTGCGACGCGGGCCCACTGCACCCACCCCAGGGGCGCGGGGAACTGCGCGATCAACCACCCATGCCCCGCAGCCGCACACGACCGCGCCCACCCACCACCTCACCCGGCCGGCCGCAACGCCGCCAGCTGCTCCTCGAACGGCACCACCCTCAGCTCCCCGGCGTCATCGGCCCCCGGAGCCGTCGGCACCGCTCCCATCAGCCCCGCCAGCTCCCCCGCCGCCCGCTCGATCCGTGCGTCCAGCCCTTCCGCGCCCCAGTCCTCGGACGCGGCGTACACACCCGTGGGGACCACAACCGCACGCAGATGAGCAAAGAGCGGCCGCAGCGCGTGCTCCAGCACCAGCGAGTGCCGAGCCGTACCCCCGGTGGCGGCGATCAGCACCGGCTTCCCGGCCAGCGCATCCCGCTCCCGCACCCCGAGCACATCGAAGAACGACTTGAACAACCCGCTGTACGACGCCGAGAACACAGGCGTAACAACGATCAGCCCGTCCGCCCCCGTCACCGCGTCCATCGCCTCGCCGAGCTTCCGCCCAGGAAACCCGCTGGTGAAGTTGTGCGCGATGTCCACGGCGAGGTCACGCAGCTCGACCACCCGCACCTCGGCCGGGACCACCCCCGTGACCCCGGCCGCCAGCCGGTCCCCCAGCAGCCGTGTGGACGACGGCACACTCAGCCCGGCCGACACCACGACAAGCCTCATGCGACGGTCTCCTTCCTGGCCCCGGCCAGCAACGACGCGTGCGTCGGCGCGTCCGGCACGTCCGCCGGGCGCCCCTTGGCGAACTCCTCGCGCAGCACCGGCACGACCTCCTCGCCGAGCAGGTCGATCTGCTCCAGCACGGTCTTCAGCGGCAGCCCCGCGTGGTCCATCAGGAACAGCTGACGCTGGTAGTCGCCGGCGTACTCGCGGAAGCTCAGCGTCTTCTCGATCACCTGCTGCGGCGAGCCCACGGTCAGCGGCGTCTGCTCGGTGAACTCCTCCAGCGACGGCCCGTGCCCGTAGACGGGCGCGACATCGAAGTACGGCCGGAACTCACGCACCGCGTCCTGCGAATTGCGGCGCATGAACACCTGCCCGCCGAGCCCCACGATCGCCTGCTCGGGCGTGCCGTGCCCGTAGTGGGCGTACCGCGTGCGGTACAGCTCGATCATCCGCTTGGTGTGCTCGGCCGGCCAGAAGATGTTGTTGTGGAAGAAGCCGTCGCCGTAGTACGCGGCCTGCTCGGCGATCTCCGGCGAGCGGATCGAGCCGTGCCAGACGAACGGCGGTACGCCGTCCAGCGGGCGGGGCGTGGCGGTGAAGCCCTGCAGCGGGGTGCGGAACTTCCCCTCCCAGTCGACGACGTCCTCGCGCCACAGGCGGTGCAGCAGGGCGTAGTTCTCGACGGCCAGGTTGATGCCCTGGCGGATGTCCCTGCCGAACCACGGATACACCGGCCCGGTGTTGCCGCGCCCCATCATCAGGTCGACCCGGCCGTCGGCCAGGTGCTGAAGCATCGCGAAGTCCTCGGCGATCTTCACCGGGTCGTTGGTGGTGATGAGGGTGGTGGCGGTGGACAGCACGAGCCGTTCCGTGCGGGCGGCGATGTAGCCGAGCATGGTCGTCGGCGAGGACGGCACGAACGGCGGGTTGTGGTGCTCACCGGTCGCGAAGACGTCCAGGCCCACCTCCTCGGCCTTCAGCGCGATGGCGACCATCGCCTTGATCCGCTCCCGCTCGCTCGGCGTGCGCCCCGTGGTCGGGTCGGGGGTGACATCCCCGACGCTGAAGATCCCGAACTGCATGGCCGCTCACCCTCCGGTTTGTTTACGGTTCAACTATACGGCTGAACCATCCCCCCGGCGCGGGTATTCCCCCCGCACCCCAGCCACGCCAGGAGCTACGCGAGCACGCGACACCGCACGCGGCCACACCCCGGGGCCGCGAGAGACCACGCGAGCAGACAAGACGGCCCACCCCCACCCCAGGGGCGCGGGGCTGTGTCGATGTGCGGCTCCGCCGCGTGGGCGCGACCAGCCCCCCACGGCGCCGCAGCCGCACACCGCACCCCCGCCCACCACCGCCCCCCCACACACACCCTCCAGCGCCCTACGGAACCAGCACCAACCGCCCCCGCACCCCACCCTCCGCGAGCCGGGCATGCGCCTTGACCACGTCGGACAAGCCGTACGTCTCGGCGACGCGCAGCGTCAGCTTCCCCTCCTCCACCAGCCGCACCAGCTCCGCCAGCCGGGACCCGTCGGCCGCCACCTCCACCGCGGCCACCCGCACCCCGCGCTCCGCCGCCGGCTCGGCCGACGGAATGACACCGGCGTACCGGCCCCCGTCCCGCACCCAGGACAGCGCCCGCTCCCCGAGGACCGCCGCGTCCAGCACGGCGTCGAAGCCGCCCGCCCCCGGCTCACCGGCCG
>NZ_JAOCQE010000336.1 GCF_025290915.1 Streptomyces sp. 15-116A
GGGCGTCGTGCGAGGCCTCGGGGTCGGCGGCGACGGCGACGAGGCCGCGGATCTCGCGGGCGCAGGCGTCGAGCAGGTCGAGCACCCGGCGGGCCCGCCGCTTGCGGCCGAGCATGGGGTTCAGCGGGTGCACCAGCGGGGCGACGGAGAGCCGTACCCGGGCGAGCAGCTGTTCCAGCTCGGCGACCTTCGGGCTCGGGTCGGCGCCCTCGGTCCCGGCCAGCCGGGCGGCCGTCTCGGCGGTGCAGGCGTGGACGCAGCGCAGGGCCCGCTGGATCCAGGCGTCGGTGACGCTGTGCGTGGTCACGGGGAGCACGAACGCCACGGCGAGCACGGCGCCGAGCGCGCCGACTCCGGTCTCCACCAGCCGCAGCGCCAGCAGCTGCGGACTGAGGACGCCCAGCAGGCCGTAGAGCATCGCGGCGAGCAGGGTCACCCAGAGCATCATCCAGGTGTAGGACACGGCGGCGGTGTAGAAGATGCCGAAGACGGAGACGGCCACGATCACGGCGGTGGGGAGCGCGTCCCCGTGCACGGGGAGGGCGACGAGCACAGCGAGCCCGATGCCGAGCACCGTGCCCATGAACCGCCGGAAGCCGCGGACCAGGGTCTCCCCGCGGGAGGTGGTGTTGACGAAGATCCACCAGGTGGCGCCGACGGCCCAGTACCAGCGCTGGCCGGAGACCAGCTGGCCGACGATCAGGGCGAAACCCGCGCCGGCGGTCGCCTGGATCGCCTGGCGGGTGGTGATCCGGGCCAGACCGGTGCCGCCCGGCGGGGCGGGGGCGACGGCCGGGGGCATCCGGCGCTCGTAGCACCAGACACCGAAGCGCACCGCGGCGGCGGCGAGCACGGACAGCAGGACGGAGACGTACAGCTCGGGCAGCCGGCCCGGGGTGGCCTGCAGGAACTGCGCCACGAAGTACGTCATGAACGCGAACACGCCGAGGCTGTGCCCGCGCGGCCCCCAGCGCCGGGCGTAGACGCCCGCGCCGACCACGGCGAGGAAGGCGAGGTCCCGGGCCACCGGCTGGTCGTGCAGCTCGGCCGCGAGGGCGAGCACGGGCAGGCCGACGGCCGGCAGCAGCGCGGTGGTGACGGCCTGTCCGCGGATCGTGGCGTCGGTGACGGTGAACAGGGCGAGCAGGGCGGCGAGACCGCCGGTGACGGCACCCGCGAGCGAATGCCCGGCCAGGCCGCACAGGACGACGGCCAGCGAGATGCCGAGCACGGCGCGGGCCGCGAAGCGCAGCCGCACGCGGCCCGGGTCCGGAGCCATGAACACCCTCTTCAGCACCACTTATCGCCCCCCTGGGATGTCTCGTTCGGAACGTGGCATGAAAAAGGCGCCGCGGGGTCCGCAGCGCCATCGACGCCTCCATATCACCATCCCTGCCACCACTGGCTCAACCGACGAGCTTCGGACTGAGCCATTGGTACAGTGCGAGGGTTCGATGAGCGGCCGATGGAGGGCCAACGGCCGACGCTGCGCGAAGGAGGCCGGACGTCATGGCCGTGGACGAGCTCGACACCCGCATCCTGCGGCTGCTGCTGGAGCAGCCACGCACCAGCGTGCGGGAGTACGCCCGCATCCTCGGGGTGGCGCGGGGCACCCTCCAGGCCCGTCTGGACCGTATGGAGCGCGAGGGTGTGATCACCGGTTCGGCACCGGCCCTCTCCCCCGCCGCGCTGGGTCATCCCGTGCTCGCGTTCGTGCACATCGAGGTCACCCAGGGGCATCTGGACGAGGTCGGCGACGCGCTGGCGGCCGTACCGGAGATCGTCGAGGCGTTCTCCATCACCGGCGGCGGCGATCTGCTGACCCGGGTGGTGGCGCGGGACAACGGTCATCTGGAGGACGTGATCCAGAAGCTGATCAGCCTGCCCGGCGTGGTCCGCACCCGCACGGAGGTGGCCCTGCGCGAGCGGGTCCCGCACCGGCTGCTGCCGCTGGTGGAGTCGATCGGACGCGGCGCACGCAGGTGAGCGTGGGCGTTCCGGCGACGGATCACTCCCGCCCCGTTGACGTGTTCTGCTCACCTCCCTATCGTCTGGTCGATTGTTCGTACGGCGTTCGACATTTCGCACAACTCATTGACATCCGGCAGCAGAGGAGCACCCATGGCACCGCCCCTCTCGAGAAGGACCCTCATCCAGGCGGCCGCTCTCGCGGCGACCGCCGCTTGCGCCACCACGACCGGGCGAGCCGTCGCCGCGCCGGGAGGGGCCGGGCCGGTCGGTGCCCCACGTCGCTCGTGGCCGGTCCGGCCCTTCGCCCTGGAGGACGTCACGCTGGGGCCGGGTGTCTTCGCCGAGAAGCGGCGGCTCATGCTCGATCACGCGCGCGGCTACGACGTGAATCGCCTGCTTCAGGTCTTCCGCGCCAACGCTGGCCTCTCCACCCGGGGCGCGGTCGCCCCCGGCGGCTGGGAGGGGCTGGACGGCGAGGCGAACGGCAATCTGCGCGGCCACTACACCGGCCACTTCCTGACCATGCTGGCGCAGGCGTACCGCAGCACCGGCGAGCAGGTGTTCGCCGACCGGATCGGCACCATGGTGGGCGCGCTCACCGAGGTGCGTGCGGCGCTGCGCCGCGATCCTGCCGTGCTCGGCACCGACGGGCGGTTCGGCCGCGCGGCGGAGAACGTGCGCGGCTCGTACCAGTACGTGGATCTCCCGTCGGGTGTCCTCGACGGCGCCCGGGCGCTCACGCTCTCCGCCTGGGTGCGGCCCGCGCACGACGCCGCCTGGGCGAGGATCGCCGACTTCGGCGACGGCACCGCCCGCTATGTGTACCTGGCGGCCCGCAACGCCGACGGTGTGCCGAGGTTCGCGATCACCACCTCGGGCCCCGGCGGCGAGCAGGGCCTGAACGGCACCGCGCCCCTGCCGCTAAACCAGTGGAGCCATGTGGCCGTCACCCTCGCGGACGGCACCGGCACCCTGTACGTCGACGGCACCCCGGTCGCCCGCAACCCGGAGATGACCCTGACGCCTGCCGGTCTGGGCGCCCTGAGGCACCACTGGCTGGGCCGCTCCCCCTTCCCCGCCGACCCGGTCCTCGCGGGCGCCTTCGAGGAGGTCAACGTTTACGCGCGCGCCCTGACCGGCGCCGAGATCGCCGAGCTGCACGGCAGCCGGGCCGCCGGCACCTCGGCCGGCCGGGGCGATCTGGCGTCGTACGCCTTCGACGAGACCACCGGCGGAACCTTCGCGGACGCGTCGGGACGGGGGCTGGACGCGACCCTGCGCCGCACCTGGGACGGGCCCAGCCATCCGGGGTTCCTGGCCGCCTACCCGGAGACGCAGTTCATCGAGCTGGAGTCGATGACCGCGAGCGACTACACCCGGGTGTGGGCGCCGTACTACACCGCGCACAAGATCCTCCAGGGGCTGCTCGACGCGTATCTCGCCACGGACGACGAGCGGGCGCTCGACCTGGCGTCCGGGATGGGCGACTGGATGCACGCCCGGCTGTCCGTGCTGCCGGCGGCGACTCTGCAGCGGATGTGGGGGCTGTTCTCCAGCGGGGAGTTCGGCGGCGTCGTCGAGGCCGTCTGCGAGCTGCACGCCCTCACCGGCACGGCCGAACACCTCGCGCTGGCCCGGCTGTTCGACCTCGACCGGCTCATCGACGCCTGCGCCGCGGACACCGACGTCCTCGACGGGCTGCACGCCAACCAGCACATCCCGGTCTTCACGGGCCTGGTCCGGCTGTACGACGCGACGGGCGAGGAGCGCTACCTGACGGCCGCGAGGAACTTCTGGCGGATGGTCGTCCCGCACCGGATGTACGCCATCGGCGGCACCAGCAGCGGGGAGTTCTGGAAGGCGCGTGACGTCATCGCGGGCAGCATCGGGCCCACCACCGCCGAGACGTGCTGCGCGTACAACATGCTCAAGCTGAGCCGGACGCTGTTCTTCCACGAGCAGGACCCGGCCTACATGGACTACTACGAACGGGCCCTGTACAACCAGGTGCTCGGCTCCAAGCAGGACCGGCCGGACGCCGAGAAGCCGCTCGTCACGTACTTCATCGGGCTGACGCCCGGCCATGTGCGGGACTACACGCCCAAGCAGGGCACGACCTGCTGCGAGGGCACCGGCATGGAGAGCGCCACCAAGTACCAGGACTCGGTGTACTTCGCGCGGTCCGACGGGAGCGCGCTGTACGTCAACCTGTACAGCCGGTCCGAACTGACCTGGGCCGAGAAGGGAATCACGGTCACGCAGGCCACCCACTATCCGGAGGAACAGGGCAGCACCCTGACCATCGGCGAGGGCCGGGCGGCCTTCACCCTGCTGCTGCGTGTGCCGTCATGGGCGACGGCGGGGTTCCGGGTCACCGTCAACGGGCGTACGGTGCCCGGGGATCCGCGGCCCGGCAGCTACTTCGCTGTCTCCCGGACCTGGCGCGGCGGGGACACCGTGCGGATCTCCGTCCCGTTCCGGCTGCGGGTGGAGAAGGCGCTCGACGATCCCGGTCTGCAGGCCCTCTTCTACGGTCCGGTCACCCTGGCCGCCCGCCGGGCGGGCACCGAACAGCTGGAGTTGGGGCTGTACCGCAACGCCGGGCTGAGCGGAGACCTGCTGCCGTCCCTCACCCCCGTCCCCGGCGAGCCGTTGCACTTCACGCTGGACGGCGTCGAGCTCGCGCCCTTCTCGGAGGGGACCGAGGACCCGACGCACGTGTACTTCCGACGCTCGGAGCCGCGTGTGATCTTCGGCACGTCCGACTCCGGGGTCGCCAACCCGGCCCGGGACGACGGGACCACGCTCCTGGACGCCGTCTGGGCCGGTGCGCCCTTCCGCGGCAAGGACGCGCTGGTGAGACGCGTGCGGTCGACAGTGGACGCGTGGGTGTCCGGCGGTCTGCTGAGCGAGGAGGAGGGCGCCGCGGTCGTACGGACGGCGCGCGAGGCGACGTACGTGCCCTGAGGCCCGCCGAAGATTTTTCCCCGAACGCTGATTGCCTCGCGCCTGCCGTCCGTACTTCCTGCTGTTGGGCCGTTCATATCCCAGGAGGCACGATGCGCATCTCGCGCAGCACGGCAGGAACCGCGTTCGTGGGCGGAGCCATGGTTCTCACCCTCGCCGCGCTCGCCTATCCCACCATGCTGGGCGTACAGAACACATCGACCCAGCCGGACCGGATCATCGCCAACACGAACTACGGCCCGCTCACCGAGGCGGACCGTGACTTCGTGGTGAAGGTGCGCGCGGCGGGGCTCTGGGAGCACCCCCTGGGGCTGCTGGCGATGGAGCGCGGTACGACACCGGAGATGAAGGAGGCGGGCGAGCATCTCGTCGTCGGGCACGGCCGACTGGACGCGAGCTGCCGCAAGATCTCGATCGAGCTGGGCATCACGCTGCCCAACCAGGCGTCGCCGCAGCAGGAGCAGTTCGTCCAGACGGTGAACTCCGCCACCGGCAGGGAGTTCGACTCGGTCGCGGCGAACATCATGCGGGTGACGCACGGTCAGATCTTCCCGGCCATCGCCAAGATCCGGGCCAGCACCAGGAACACGCTGATCCGGCAGCTCGCTGACCAGGCCAACGACACGGTGCTCGACCACATGACCGTGCTGGAGAAGACCGGCATGGTCAACCAGGAGCAGGTCAACTTCCAGCAGACCAGCCCGCCCAAGATGCCGGCGGAGCAGGTGACCCCGCCGGCACCGGCGGCCGGCGCACCGGTGAAGGTCCTGGAGATCCCCAAGGGCCTGGAGGACCTGAACACGGTCTCCCCGGCACCGTCGCCGTCGGGGACGGTCAAGTAGCGGGCGCGGCGGCTGTCTAGGGGGTGTCCGCAAAGTCCCGTCGTCCGCCCGAAGGGCGGGCCCTGCGGCGTCCGGTGCGTGCTCTCGGCGTGCCGGGCGGACACCCGCGTACTGGTTGTACTCGGGTGTTCGCCCGGTGCGGCGAG